>NZ_BAABBE010000033.1:0-94576 GCF_039537795.1 Lentzea roselyniae | reverse complement strand
CCCGGCCCACCGGCAGGGGCACTGTCTTTCAGCAGGACTCAGGCGTCCAGGACAAAAGAGTGCTCACCCGCCGGCCGGCTACCACCAGGAGTGTGCCGGATGGCCACTCCCAGAACTGATTAGGACAGTCGATGAAGACAGCCCTGCACCGCGTGGCCGTACTGGTGCTCGCCGCCGTCACCTGCGTCGCCGGCCTGCCCGTGCCGCACGCGTCGGCCTCGCCCGCCGTGCGGTACACGAACCCGATCGCGGAGCGGCGTGCCGATCCGCACATCGTCAAGCACACCGACGGCTTCTACTACTTCACCGCGACCGTGCCCGAGTACGACCGGATCGTCCTGCGCCGTGCCACCACGATCCAGGGCCTGGCCTCGGCACCGGAGACCGTGATCTGGCGCAAGCACTCGAGCGGTGAGATGGCCGCCCACATCTGGGCGCCGGAGATCCACTTCATCAACGGCAAGTGGTACGTCTACTTCGCCGCGGGGCGCAGTGACGACATCTGGCGCATCCGGATGTACGTGCTGGAGAGCTCGAGTGCGAACCCGTTGACCGGACCGTGGACCGAACGCGGCCGCATCACGACGCCGTGGGACACGTTCTCACTGGACGCGTCCACGTTCGTCAACAACGGTGTGAGCTACCTGACCTGGGCGCAGCAGGAACCCGGTATCTCCACCAACTCCAACCTCTACATCGCCCGCATGGGTGCGAACCCGTGGACGATCACCGGCACGGTGACGAGGCTGACGGTGCCGGCGCTGGCCTGGGAGACCCGCGGGTTCAAGGTGGCGGAAGGGCCCGCGGTCCTGCAGCGCAACGGAAGGATCTTCCTGACCTACTCGGCCAGCGCCACCGACGCGAACTACTGCCTGGGCCTGCTGACCGCGTCGGCGTCGGCGGACCTGCTCAACCCGGCGTCGTGGACCAAGAGCCAGAACCCGGTGTTCGCGAGCAACGCCGCGACCGGCCAGTACGGGCCCGGCCACAACTCGTTCACGGTGTCCGAGGACGGCCGCAGCGACGTCATGGTCTACCACGACCGCAACTACCGCGACATCAGCGGTGACCCGCTCAACGACCCGAACCGCCGCACGCGGGTGCAGAAGGTCTACTACAAGGCCGACGGCACACCGGACTTCGGCATCCCGGTATCCGACGGCCCCACCCCGGTGCGGCTCAAGGCATACGACTCCGAGCGGTTCGTCCGGCACTGGGAGTACCGCGCGAAGCTCGAAGCGAACGTGTCACCGCTGGCCGACTCGCAGTTCAAGGTGGTGACGGGGCTGACCGGCTCCGGCACGGTGTCGCTCGAGTCGACCAACTTCCCCGGCTACTACCTGCGCCACCGCAACAACGAGCTCTGGGTCGAGCGCAGCGACGGCAGCACGCTGTTCCGCAACGACGCCAGCTTCTCCCAGCGCGCGGGACTCGCGGCGAGCTCCGCGGTGTCGTTCGAGTCGCTCAACTTCCCCGGCCGCTACATCCGGCACAGCAACGGGCTGGTCAACCTGCAAACGGTGAGCGATGCGCAGGGACGCACCGACGCGACGTTCGTACTGGAGTAGAAGATGACAATCCGCACGACCGCCCTGCTCGCTTCCGCCGTGCTGCTCGGCGCAACCGTGGTGGCGTCGCCGGCAGTGGCGGCCACAGTGGACACCAACGCGTACTACGTCCTCGTCAACCGCAACAGCGGCAAGGCCTTGGACGTGTACAACCTGGTCACGAACGACAACGCGCCGATCGTGCAGTGGTCGCGCAACGACGGCGCCTGGCAGCAGTGGCAGTTCGTCGACTCCGGCGGCGGCTACTACCGGCTGAAGTCCCGGCACAGCGGCAAGGTGCTGGACTTCTCGTCGACCGCGGACCGGAGCGGTCTCGTGCAGACGACCGACGCCGGCCGCACCGGCCAGCAGTTCCGCCTGGCCGACTCCGACGGCGGCCACGTCCGCCTGATCAACCGAGCCAGCGCCAAAGCCGTCGACGTGCTGGACTTCTCGACCGCGGACGGTGCCCAGATCATCCAGTGGCCGGACACGCAGGGACGAAACCAGCAGTGGCAACTGGTGAGGGTGGGGGCACCCGGCACGTTCACCAACCCGATCAAACGCAACGGCCCCGACCCGTGGCTGCAGTACTACAACGGCTACTACTACCTGGCAACGACGACGTGGAACTCCACGATCACGATGCGCCGCTCCCGCACGCTCGCCGGTCTGGCGAGCGCCGCGGAGACCGTGGTGTTCAACCTGTCCGGCCGGCCCAACGGGTGCTGCAACATGTGGGCGCCGGAGTTCCACCTGCTCAACGGCCGCTGGTACCTCTACTACGTGGCCGGGCAGAACGTGCCGGACTACAACCCCACGCAACGTCTGCACGTGCTGGAGAGCGCGGGCACCGACCCGATGGGCCCGTACACGTTCAAGGCGGATCTGGGCAGCACCTGGGAGCTCGACCCGAGCATCCTGCAGCACAACGGCAGGCTCTACCTGATGGGCAGTGCGATCGACGGCACTCAGAGCCTGACCATCACCCCGCTGTCCAACCCGTACACGATCAGCGGAGCGCGGCGCACCATCTCCCAGCCGACGCTGGCGTGGGAACGGCAGACGGGAGCGGTCAACGAAGGTGCGGAACCGTTGTACCGCAACGGCCGCGTCATGATCGTCTACTCGGCCAGCGCCTGCTGGGGCCCGGACTACAAGCTCGGACTGCTCACCCTGACCGGAACCGACCCCCTCAACCGGTCGCACTGGACGAAGTCGCCCGACCCGGTGTTCCAGCGCAACGACGGCAACGGCGTGTTCGCCCCAGGCCACAACGGGTTCTTCAAGTCACCGGACGGCACCGAGGACTGGATCGTCTACCACGCCAACGACAGCGCCTCGGGTGGCTGCGACATGAACCGCTCCACCCGAGCGCAGAAGTTCACCTGGAACGCCGACGGAACGCCGAACTTCGGCACTCCGGTCCGGCTCGGCACCCAGCTCACCGCGCCGTCAGGTGAGCCCGTCGGCTGAGCCGAGCCGCTCGTCGAGCATCAGCAGCATGTCCGGCCGCACCGTCACCTCGGCGGTGCGGCCCCGGTACGTCAGGGTGACGGTCTTCTCGGCGCCGAGCCCGCGCAGCCCGACCGCGCGCAACTCGCCCTCGTCCCACCACAGGTCGACGGCCACGCCACCCCGTGCCCGCAGCCCGCGCACCACTCCCGTGGGCCACGCCGACGGCAGCGCGGGCAGCAGCCTCAGCTCACCGGTGTGGCTCTGCAGCAACATCTCCGCGATCGCCGCGGTGGCCCCGAGGTTGCCGTCGAGCTGGCACGGCTCCGCGCACAGCAGGTTGCCGTGCACCCCGTCACTCAGCAACGTCGACAGCAGCGTGTGCGCGCGATCGCCGTCACCGAGCCGGGCCCACAGCGCGGCTTTCCACGCCAGCGACCACCCGGTGCCCCCGTCCCCCATTGCCACCAACGCGCGTTCGGCCTCGTCCGCCAGCTCCGGGGTGCGCACGCGATCAATCTGGTCGCCGGGATAGAGCCCGAACAGGTGCGGACGGTCGGCCTCGGGCAGCTCGATCCCCCGGACACCGTCCACGACGTCGTCGCGGATTCCGAGGATGCCCGCCGCCAGAAGCAGGTTCGAGAACAGCTCGGCCGTCAACGCCAGGTCCATCGCGGATGCTGGTTCGCCGTTCGACCCCAGCCAGTGCAGGAAGAACTCGGCGGCACCCCGCAGCGCCGGCCAGGCGTGGTCGCGCAGCCAGCCGTCGTCACCGGAGAACGCGTAGTGCTCCCAGAGGTGCCGGGACAGCCACGCGGCCGCCATCGGCCACGCCGGATCGCCGTCCTCCCCGGCCGGGGTGGTGAGGCACCAGGGGTCGCTGTTGTGGTGTGCCACCCAGCCCGGCGCGCCGTGCAGAGCTTTCGCCGTGACCGCGCCGAAGCCGGACAGCTTGGCGACGAACTCCAGCAGCGGCTCGTGGCACTCCGGCAGCGCGGCGGCCTCGGCCGGCCAGTAGGTCATCCGCAGCGTGTCACCGGCGTGCGGCACGGAATCGGTGTGCGGGTTCCAGATCCCCTGCGGGGTGGCGGGCAGCGTGCCCGGCCGCGAGCCGGTGATCAGCAGGTAGCGGCCGTACTGGAACAGCAGGGCGGCGAGGGTCCGGTCGGGCCGCGCGAGCCGTTCGCCGGTCGGCAGCTCCGGCACCGGGCCCAGCTGCAGGCTCACCCGGTCGAACAGCGCCTGATGACTCCGGACGGCCTCGTCGCGGAACGACGCCCAGCCCAGCCTGCGTGCCCACTCGACCCGTGCGAGCGCCAGGCGGGAGCATTCGGTGGGGTCGTCCACCGGTTCCGTACCCGGCCCGCGATAGCCGGCCTCCGTGGTGACGAAGACCGTGTCGCCGTCCACCGCGGCGACCACCGCCCAGGCCATCCCCTGCGGCACCCGGCCGCGCACCCCGACGACACGGCCGGACGACGTGAAGTGCTCGCCGGGCAACGCACCGCGCAGCAACAGGCCGACCTGGGCACCGGTCACGCGCAGCGCCAGGACGTGCAGGCCGCCGTGGCACACCGCCTCCCGCCGCACCTCCGCCGAACCCGTCCGGTAAGCCATCGTGTAGACGCCCGTGCGCAGATCCAGCTCACGCCGGTAGGAATCGGCCCGCGCGGGCCCGCCGACGAGCATGAGGTTCGCCAGCGGCAGGTACTTCGCGGAATCGGGCTCCACGTCACCGGACGGCGGTGGCAGCGGCGACCCCGTCCACAGCCGATCGTCGTTGAGCTGAACCAGTTCGGTGTCGACGCCGCCGAAGCACAGCGCGCCGAGCCGTCCAGAGCCCAGCGGCAGCGCCTCCTCCCGCGCGCCCGCGGGAGCGGTGAACCACAGCCGGGTCACCGCAGCACCCGCACGCCGTAGCGCGGCAGCTCCGTGACACCGCTGACCCGCTCGCCGCTGAGCAGGTCGAGCTTGAGGCCGTCGACCTCGACCTCGGTGGGCTCGGGCCGGTGGTTGATCACGAACAGCAGGTCGCCGCGCCGCACCACCTCCACGCCCTCCGGCTGCGGCGACGAGGTGACACCCGCCTGCGAGACCACGTGCGCGAGCAGGGCCCGCATCGCCGCGGGTTCCGGCCTGGTCGCCACGTACCAGGCGGTGCCCTCACCGAAGCTGTTGCGCAGCACCACCGGCATACCGCCGAGCTCGCCCTTGGTCACGGCCGCGACCACCTCCGCCGTCGTGGGCGAGAGGTCGTCGGCCCAGAAGTCGGCGGTGAACTCGCCGAGCAGTTCGGAGGAACAAGTCAGGGAGTCGTGCTGGGGCAGGAACTCGTCGATCCGCAGCCCCATCACGTCGGCCAGCAGCGCCGGATAGCCGCCCACCCGGACGTGGTCGTGCTCGTCCACGATCCCGGAGAAGAATCCCATCACGAACGTGCCGCCTTCGTCCACATAGGACGTGATGCGGTCGGCGTCGCAGGCGGTGAGCAGGTAGAGGTTCGGCGCGAGCACGACCGGGTACTTCGACAGGTCGTCGCAGGGCCGCACGAAGTCGGCGACGACCCCCAGCCGCCACAGCGGTTCGTAGAAGTCGTGCAGCCGCGCCAGGAGGTCGATCTCGGCCGGCAGGTGCGCGCCGCTGACCGCCCACCAGTTGTCCCAGTCCACGAGGATCGCGACCTGGGCGGGAACCGGTTCGCCCGCCACCTCCGACAGCTCGACGAGGTCCCTGCCGAGCGCGGCGACCTCGCGGAAGACGCGGCTGTGCGGGCCCCGGTGCGGCACCATGCCGGAGTGGAACTTCTCCGCGCCCGCGCGGGACGCCCGCCACTGGAAGAAGCACACCGAGTCCGAGCCGCGCGCGATCGCCTGCAGCGACTGGGTGCGCAGATGCCCGGGCGGCCTGCGCACGCCGTGTGAGCCGCTCGCGGACTGTTCCATCAGGAACCACGGTTTGCGCCCGGCCAGCCCGCGCATGAGGTCGTAGCTCATGGCCGTCCGCACGTGGGCGGCAGGGTCCGTGAGGTCCGGATACCAGTCGTGCGACACGAAGTCCTGCTCCGCCGCGGCCTGCCAGTAGTCGAGGGGCGCGAACAGGCCCATGAAGTTCGAGGTGACCGGCACGAACGGCGTGGTGTTGTGCAGGATCTCGCGTTCGGTCCGCAGGCACTGCAGCAACGCCTCCGAGCAGAACCTCTTGAAATCGAGCACCTGGGTGGGGTTGCGCAGGTACGGCGCCGCGCGTGGCGGCAGGATCTCCGCCCACTCCCCGTAGTGCTGGCTCCAGAACGCCGTCGCCCACGCCTCGTTCAGCGCGCCGAGCGTCTCGTACTTCTCCCGCAGCCAGCGGCGGAAGTGCTGCGCGGTCCGGTCGCAGTGGCAGACCTCGCAGTACTCGTTGTTGATGTGCCACGACCTCAGCGCGGGGTGCTCGGCGTAGCGGCGGGCCATCGCCGTGACGATGGCCCGCGCGTACTGCCGGTAGACCGGCGACGAGGGGCAGTAGTGGTTGCGGGAACCGTGCGACATCCGGACGCCGTCCGCCGTCACCATCAGCGTCTCCGGGTGGCGCAGGCTCATCCACGGCGGCGGCGAGGCCGTCGGGGTCGCGAGGCTGACGCCGATCCCGTTCTCGTGCAACAGGTCCAGCACGCGGTCGAGCCAGCCGAAGTCGTACGCGCCCGGCGTCGGTTCCAGCCTGCCCCACGAGAACACGCCGACGGTGACCAGGTTGACCCCGGCCTCCCGCATGAGCAAGACGTCCTCGTGCCACACCGCCTCCGGCCACTGCTCCGGGTTGTAGTCACCTCCGTAGGTCAAGCGGCCGCGCGTGACGTCGGACAGGTTCCGCATGCCTCATCCCCATGATTGCGAACATCCTCATGCGCGGCGCAGGCGCGGGGCCGTGCTCGCGCGACCGGACAGCTTCGGCGGCAGGAGCGTCACCGGTGCCGCCGGGTGCCCGTTCAGCCTGGCGACGAGCAGTTCCATCGCCTGCCGCCCCAGTTCCTCCGCCGGCAGCTGCACCGAGGTCAGCTGCATCTGTTCCGCGAGCTCGTCCGGGCAGATCGCCACGACCGCCACGTCGTCGGGCACCCTGCGGCCCAGCGCGCGCAGGCTTCCCGCGACCCAGCCGAGCGCCGCCTCGTTGTGCACGACGAGGGCGGTCATCGCCGGTTGCGTGCGCAGCAACGAGCGCACGGACGCCAGCACCGACTCGTAGTCGTCCTCGGCGGGCAGTGCCGTCGACGCGATGCCCCGCCGCATGGCCGCCGCGCCGAACCCCGCCATCGTGCGCTGCGCGTAGCCGGTGTTGCGCTGGTACACGACGCTCGGGGCGCCGAGGAACCCGATGTAGCGGTGGCCGAGGTCGGCGAGGTGGTCGACGCAGCGCGCCCCTGCGGCCTCGAAGTCGAGGTCCACACAGGTGAGTCCCTTGACCGCCGCCGGGCGTCCGATCAGGACGGACGGCTGGGCGATCTGGCGCAACAGCGGGACGCGGTCGTCGTCGAGTTCCACGTCCATCACCAGGAAGCCGTCGACCTGGGCGCTGCCCGCGACCCTGCGCAGGCCCTGCGCGCCCTGGTCCGCCGTCACCAGCAGGACGTCCATGTCGTGTCTGCGGGCGGTCGTGACCGCCGCCGTCACGAACCGCATCACCACGGGCAGGTGCACGCCGTGACGCAGCGGCAGCACCAGCGCCACCACGTTCGCCCTGCTCGTCGCGAGCGCCCTGGCCCCGGCGTGCGGGTGGTACCCCAGCAGCCGGATGCTCTCCCTGACCTTGGTGCGGGTCTGCGGCGAGATCGACCGCTTGCCCGTGAGCACGTAGGAGACGGTGCTCGGCGCGACGCCGGCATGCCTCGCCACATCCGCGATGGTGACCACGTCGGCACCTCCGAGTTGAAGCGTTTCGACAACATTACGGGCGGATGATGACTTCCGTTCACCGCCGAAGGTGGGAACGTTCACATTGACGATTGACAGTGAACTCCAAGCGGGCCAGCCGCATGCCCGGCGCGGTGAACACGACGAACAGATCATGCGCCCCCAGTTCCGAGTGCACGGGCGTACTGATCTCGTGCCAAGAGTGTGGATCAGAATCCTCAGGGACTGTGAACGTGCACAGCAATCGTCCGCGAGCGTGATCGCCGATCCGCACCACCACCTCACCGGCCCGGCCGGCGACCCGTGCGGTGCAGCGGACGACGTTCTCGCCGATCCGCGCGTCGCCGAGCAGGACCCAGCCACCGGCCTCGGTGGACTCGACGGCGGTGCCGCGTTCCCGCGTCTCGTCCACCAGTGTGACGCCGGAGCAGTCGTCGAAGTCCTCAGGGCGGACGACTGGGCCGCGCAGGGCGATCCCCTCCCCGATCACCAGCACCTCGCCGCGCGACCTGCGGACCGTGGACGTGCCCACCCACAGACCGTGCACGGACGTCTCGACGACCGGGCGGCCGCTCACGACGTCCCAGTGCCAGAAGTCCCTGCCGCGCAACGGGAACCGGACCACCCGGCTCTCCCCCGGCTCCAGCCGCACGCGGTGGAAGGCGAGCAGCTTGCGCAGCGGCTGGACCACCCGCGACTCCCGTTGCGTGCCGTAGAGCTGCACCACCTCCGCCCCCGGCCGGTCGCCCGCGTTGGTGACCTCGACCGAGACCTCGAACTCCTCGCGCTGCCACACCGATGCTGCGGAGACGGTCAGCGGGCCGTAGGAGAACGTGGTGTAGCTCAGTCCGTGACCGAACTCGTAGAGCGGGTCGCCCTCGAAGTACAGGTACGTGCCGCGCGACTTGATGATGTCGTAGTCGAACAGGTCCGGGAGTGATTCGACGCCGCGGTACCAGGTCTGGGTGAGCCTGCCGGACGGCGAGACCTCGCCGGACAACACCTCCGCGAGCGCGCGGCCGAGCTCCTGGCCTCCGTGCGACGACCACAGGATCGCCGGGACGTGCTCGTTCTCGTGCACCAGCGCGTACGGGTAGCTGCTGACCACGACCAGCACGGTGCGCGGGTTGACCTGCCGCACCGCCCGGATCAGCTCCGCCTGCCTCGGCGGCAGGTCGAGGTCCGCGCGGTCCTGCGTCTCACGCCCGTTGACGTGCGGGTCGTTGCCCGCCACGACGATCGCGACGTCCGCCGCCGCGGCGTGGGCGATGGCCTGGGCCAGGCCCGAGCGGTCGACCTCCAGCCGCCACCGCGCCGCCTCGCCCCGCGCGTCGACGAACCTGATGCCGTCACCGTGTGCGGCCACGTACTGGTTGAGCACCGTGTTGCGCAGCAGGCACGTGTCGCCGCCGAGCGGGACCAGTTCGAACAGTTCCATGACGTCCCAGCCGCCCGGCATCGTGCGTTCCATGACGAGCTCGCCGTCCCGCGTCGACGCCACGTACCTGCCTGTCAGGACGCTGCGCAGGGTGACCACGTCCTGACCCCATTCGAACAGGTCGAACGCGGACGCGTCGCTCCAGTGGTCCTCCAGGACGGCCCGGCCTTCTGGCGAGAAGGCGAGGAAGCGGCCGTTCCCGGTCGTCAGCGAGATCCGGTCGACGCCCTCGGCGAACGTCGTCTCTCCACTGTGGAGCCGTGTGATTCCCTCCAGCGGTGTCACCGCGTACGGCAGCGTGCCGCAGTACCAGTCCTCGAACACGGTGCCCGCGTGCGCGCCGATGACGGCGATCTTCCCGTTGTCGCTCGGGTCGAGCGGCAGCAGTCCGTCGTTCTTGAGCAGCACGATCGACTGGCGTGCCGCCTCCAGCGCGAGTGCGCGGTGTTCGGGAGCGTCGATCACGTCCTCGGTGATCGACGCGTACGGGTTGAGCTCAGGCGGGTCGAGCTCGCCGAGCCTCGCGCGCAGGGTCAGCAGACGGGTGACGGCCCGGTCCACGTGTTCCTCGGTGATCAGCCCTCGCTCCAGCGCCTCGGTCACGTTCGCGATCGTGGTCGCCGGATCGGCGTCGTGGTCGGTGAAGCTGTCGAGGCCGGCGCGCAGCATCGCGGCGTGCCCGGCGACGTCGTCGTCGTGGTAGGCCTGCAGACCGGCCACGTTGGACGGTGCCCAGGCGTCGCTGATGACCGCGATCTCGCTGTCCGTCCAGCTCCGCAGGTGGTCGTCGAGGTACGGCGTCAGGTGCGCCGGCCTGCCGTTGACCAGGTTGTACGACGGCATGACGGCCACCGCCGCACCCGCCGCGACCGGGCCGCGGAAACACGGGAACTCGTACTCGTGCAGCACGCGGGCCCGCAGCACCGACGACGTCGTGCACCTGTCGGTCTCGTGGTTGTAGCCCAGGAAGTGCTTCAGCGTCGGCGCGGTCTTGAGGTACACCGGGTGATCACCGCGCAGGCCGGCGGCATAGGCCGTGCCCATCACCGACGTGAGCAGCGGATCCTCGGAGTAGCCCTCCTCGTTGCGGCCCCAGCGCGGGTCGCGCAGCGGGTTCACCACCGGCGCCCACACGTTGAGCCCGTGCGCGACCGGATCCTTGTGGTGGAAACCGCGCACCTCGGTCCCGGTCGCGTCACCGACCGCTCGCACGAGGTCCGGGTTCCACGTGCTGGCCAGGCCGATCGGCTGCGGGAAGACGGTCGCGCGCCCCAGCCACGCGACGCCGTGCAGCGCCTCGGTGCCGGTGCGGAAGGCGCCGAGGCCGAGCCGCGGCACCGCGGGCTGCCACTGGTGCAGCAGCGCGATCTTCTCGGCGGCCGTCAGCCGTCCGAGCAGGTCGGCGACCCGCTCGGGCAACGGCAGCTCCCGATTCCGGAACGGTGGTTCCCCGGTGGGGTTCTCGATGCTCAAGGCAACGCCCTTCTTGGTCATCGAGTCTGAATCGAATCGTTTCGACTGTATGCCGTGAACGTGGCACGGCTCACAGCACATCGTCAAGAGCGGCGGTGTCGTTCGATTCATTCGACATGCGTTCTGTCGAACGGCGCACCCGATTCGACGATTCGGGGCGGAAAACGCTTTCCACGTTATGCCACAACACATTTGCACCTTGCGTCACGTGCCGAGACGGGTCATCGTTGCCGCCGTGGATCTGCGACGAAGCGTTCTGCTCCCGCTGGTGGTCACGGCCGTCCTCGCCGGGCAGCTGCCCGCGTCCGCGCGTTCCTCGCCCGGCGAACACCTCGATCGCGGCCTCGTCGCGGCGACCACGTCCAGTGGCGTGCACCTGAGCTGGCGCCTGCTCGGGCGGGAGGCCACCGGCGCCACCGCGACCGGGCTCGCCGGGCCTGACTTCGCGGTGTACCGCAACGGCAAGCGCATCGCCACCGTGACCGACAGCACGACCTTCGTCGACCCGGAAGCGATGCCGGGTGCGCGGTACCAGGTCGCTCCCCTGCGTCGCGGCATCGCGCTGGGGCGCAGCAAACCGGTGACCGCGTGGACGGCGTCTCATCACGACCTGCCGCTGCGCAAGCCCGCCGACGGCGTGACGCCCGCGGGCGAGCGCTACACCTACTCCGCCAACGACGTCAGCGTCGGCGACGTGGACGGCGACGGGCGGTACGAGTACGTCGTCAAGTGGGATCCGAGCAACTCCAAGGACGTCTCACAGGTCGGCTACACCGGACCGGTGTACCTCGACACGTACCGTCTCGACGGCACGCTGCTGCACCGGATCGACCTCGGCGTGAACATCCGGGCGGGCGCGCACTACACCCAGTTCCTCGTCTACGACTTCGACGGCGACGGCCGCGCGGAGCTGATGACGAAGACCGCGCCCGGCACCCGTGACGGCCGCGAGCGGTTCATCACGATGCCGCGCGAGGACGTCCGGGCCGGCTACTCGCACAGCGACGACTACCGGCTCAGCCCCGACGGGTACCGCAAGCACGTCATCGGCATGTTCCGCGGCTGGCACGCGCACCGGGAGGTGGTCGCCGGCCGCTGGCCCGCGACGCTGGAACAGGCGTTCGGCATCGAGAAGCGGTACACCTACCCGTTGTCCGAACCGGACGCCGCCGCGCTGGCCGACCACTTCATCGACGTGTACGCGCCTTCCCGCAGTGCCAACAACAAGCTGCGCCAGTTCGCCGGGTTCATCGTCGACGGCCCGGAGTATCTGACCGTGTTCGACGGCCGCACCGGCCGGGAGCTGCAGACGGTCCGCTACGAGCCGGGCCGTGGCGACGACGGTCTCCTGTGGGGCGACTACGCGATGCCGCGCATCGAGCCGGGCAACCGCGTCGACCGGTTCCTGTCCGGAGTGGCCTATCTGGACGGCAAACGGCCTTCCGCGATCTTCGCCCGCGGCTACTACACCCGGTCCACCGTCGCGACCTACGACTGGGACGGCAGGCGTCTGAAGAAGCGCTGGCTCGTCGACAGCGGCCACGTCCCGATGACCAACCCCTTCCTCGACACCCCGCACGACCGCGACGGCTCGAACCCGAGCCACGCGAAGATGACCACTCAGGGCGCGCACTCGCTGAGCGTCGCGGACGTGGACGGCGATGGCAGGCAGGAGATCGTCTACGGCGGCGCGACGCTGGACGACGACGGATCGCTTCTCTACAGCTCCACCGGCGTGCTGCCACCGGGCAGCGTCCGCCCGGGAGACACGGCTCGGGTCGGTCACGGTGACGCCCTGCATGTCACCGACATCGACCCGAGCCGCCCCGGCCTCGAGATCTACATGGTGCACGAGGGAGGGCGGTACGCCCCGTACGGCTACGCGATGCGCGACGCCCGGACCGGAAAGACGATCTACGGCGCGTACTCCGGCAGGGACACCGGCCGCGGCATGATCGGCGACGTCCGGCCCGACGTGCCCGGCATCGAGACGTGGGCCTCCATGCCGAACGGTTCCGAGTCCGCGGGAATCTGGAGCGCGGACGGCCGGCGGCTCGAGGACCGTTCTCCCGGCACGAACATGAGCATCCGCTGGGCCGGCGACCTGACGACCCAGATCGTCAACGGCGCCCAGGACGTGACGCCGACGATCGACGACTGGCGGCGCGGCACCCTGCTCACCGCCACCGGAACCCGCACCAACAACGGCACCAAGGGAAATCCGTCGCTCGTCGCCGACGTGTTCGGCGACTGGCGAGAAGAGCTCGTCGTGC
The DNA here is from genome assembly GCF_039537795.1 of Lentzea roselyniae. Taxonomy (NCBI): domain Bacteria; kingdom Bacillati; phylum Actinomycetota; class Actinomycetes; order Pseudonocardiales; family Pseudonocardiaceae; genus Lentzea; species Lentzea roselyniae. The sequence continues at coordinate 81,501 of NZ_BAABBE010000033.1, read as the reverse complement.
GCACGCAGGACAGCACGGCGTTGCGGTTCTACATCAGCACGGAACCGACGAACCACAAGATGTACACGCTCATGCACGACCGCCAGTACCGCGTCGAGGTCGCCCGCCAGCAGACCACTTACAACCAGCCGTCCTACCCGAGCTTCTACCTCGCGTCGGACGTCGACTGGTCGCGCGTTCCCCTGCCCTCGCACCGATTGGCCGGAAAATGATCAAGAAGCTTCTCGTCACGGCGGTGGTGCTCGCGAGCACCGTCGCCGTGGCCCCGGCGGCCTCCGCCGCCGTCACGAGCACACCCACCGACCCGAACGTCAGGTACTTCGGCCGCTGGAACACGAGCTCGTCGAGCGCCTACGTCTCCGAGTGGGCCGGCGCCTACCTCGTCGTCGGCTTCACCGGACGCACGGTGAAGCTCAAGCAGCGCCGCGCGATCGATTTCTTCGTGAGCATCGACGGCGGCCCTGACGTGTCGTACAAGAACGTGAGCGGCACGGTGAACCTCACCCCGACGCCGCTGGCCGCGGGCAACCACACCCTCCGCGTCTCCTACCGCCCGATCGCGGGTTCGTACAAGGGCGACGCGGTGTACCAGGGCATCGAGATCGACACCGGCGCACGGACCTTCGCACCCACCGTGCCGTCGAAGATCATCGAGTTCGTCGGTGACTCGATCACCGTCGGCCAGCAGTCCTCGAAGCAGGCTCTGACCGCGTACGGCTGGCTGACCGGCGAGAAGCTGAAGACGGGCCACACCCAGATCGCGGTGGGCGGCGCGTGCCTGCACCCGGCTGCCGACGGCTGCCTGAGCATGCGGGAAGGGTTCGTGCGCACCGGCCTCGCGCTGAACGCCCCCGCGTGGAACTTCGGCCGGTACCGCGCGAACGCCGTCGTGATCAACCTCGGCACCAACGACGTCGGGCACAGCGTCACCAAGAAGCAGTTCCGCTCCTCCTACGTCACGCTGCTGCGACGCGCGCGGGAGAAGTACCCGACCGCGGCGATCTTCGCCATGGGCACGTTCCGCAAGCGGTACCTGCCCGAGACCCAGGCCGCCGTGAAAGCGCTCAACGACGGCGGCGACCACAACGTGCACTTCGTCAACACCGAGGGCTGGATCAACGAGGCCACCGACACGACCGACAACGTCCACCCCAACGACCAGGGACACCGCAAGATCGCCGACCGCCTGGCACCGATCGTCGCAGCCAAGATCTAGTGGCGTGGCCCGGAACGCCGGCTGGGTGATTCACTGGGCAGGGCGCCTCGCACCCGCCTGACCGTGAATCCGCCCGGCACCGTTCCGGGCCACACCTGTAGGAGCCCGCGTGCCCGTCGTCGACATGCCTGAGGAAGACCTGCTCCGGCACCGCGTCACCACCCCGGAGCCGGCCGACCTCGACGAGTGGTGGGCCACCCGGCTCGCCGAGACGACGGCCGCGGCCACCCCCGTCGTGCTCACGCCGCACGAGCCGGAGCTGTACCGGCCGTTGTCGGTGTACGACGTGGAGTTCTCCGGCGCGCACGGCCACCTCGTCCGCGGCTGGTACCTGCGCCCGCCCGGCGACGGCCCGCTGCCGGTGGTCGTGACGTACATCGGCTACGGCGGCGGGCGCGGCCTGCCCGCGCAGCACACGCTGCTGCCGACTCTGGGCTTCGCGACGTTCGTGATGGACAGCCGCGGGCAGGGCGGCCGGTGGTCGGTCGGCGCCACGGCCGACGCGGGCGCGGGCACGGGTCCCGAGCACCCCGGCGTGATGACCAGGGGCATCGCGAGCCCGGACGACTACTACTTCACCCGGCTCTACCTCGACGCGGCGCGAGCGGTGGACGTCGCGGCGGAACTGCCCGGCGCCGACCCCGGCCGCATCGCCGTCACCGGTGGCAGCCAGGGCGGGGCGCTCGCCCTGGCCGCCGCGGCGTTGCGCCGCGACCGGGTGCGGGTGTGCCACTCGGACGTGCCGTTCCTGTGCGACCTGCACCGCGCGGTGCGGATCGGCACCACCACGCCGTACACCGAGATCAGCGACTTCCTCGCGCAGCACGACGCGCTCGTGCCGGCCGCGCTCGAGACGCTGCGGTACGTGGACTGCGCGCTGCTGGCCCGCCGGATCAGCGCTCACACCCTCTTCAGCGTCGGGCTGATGGACGAGACGTGCCCGCCGTCCACCGTGTACGCGGCGTACCACGAGGTCCGCGCACCCAAGGAGATCACGGTGTCGCCGTTCGGCAAGCACACCACGCCCACCAGCCACGTCGAGACGCAACTGCGCCACCTGAGGGAGAACCTCTAGAACGTCACCGGCTTGCCGCCGAGGGTCACCCGCAGCTTGCCGTCCGAGGCGAACGACCAGCCGAGGGCACCCGTGTAGCCAGCACACCGCGAGCCGTTGGCGCCCGTCCAGAACTGGTTCGAGCTGTCCGCGTTGCCGACGGTCTTGTCGTTGCTGCCCTTGCTGCTGCGACAGGACGTGTTGCCGCGGAACACCGAACTGCCCGCGTCGAACGAGAAGTTGCGCTCGTCGTTGTCGATGCTGAGGTTGCTCGACACCGCCATCGCGCCGGGGTTGCGGTTGTAGGTGAAGCCGTGCTTGCCGTTGTCGAACGCGATCGTGCGGCGGATCGTGTGGTTCACGGCGATGTCCTCGCCGCCCAGCTTGAAGCCGTTGCGGTCGCCGTTGCCGGCCTGGCCGCCGTTGCTGAGCGTGCCGTTCTTGTACGCCAGCGAGTCCTCGATGGTCACCGTGCCGATCGCGCCCGTGTCGGACTTGGTGTAGAGGTCCCAGCCGTCGTCGATGTTGTTGTGCGCCACGGCGTACCGGAAGACGTTGCCGGAACCGACGGTCAGCTTCGCGGCGAACCCGTCGGCGTCCTCGCCGTCGGAGTCGCGGTTGTCGTGCGACTCCGCGCTCAGCACCAGGTTGTTGGCCGGCCACTGGCTCTTCGGCGTGCTGGACGCCATGCGCGAGAGCTGCAGGCCCGTGTCGCGGTTGAAGCGGGTGATGGTGCGTTCGAAGATGTTGTTGCTGCCGCCGACGAAGATGCCGTTGTCGCCGGCGCGTTCGACGGTGATGCCGTGGACGTGCCAGTACGACCCGTTCACCGCGAGGCCCCGGTTGGCCGGGTCCTCGGGCTGCGCCGAGAAGTTCAGCACCGGCTTCTCGGACTGGTAGGCCGTCAGCTTCTTGCGGGCGCTCGCCGTGCCGTTGTTGGTCGGCGGAATGGTCACCGTCTGGGCGAGGCTGTACGTGCCGCCGCGCAGGTGGATCGTGCCGCCAGCCGCGATCCGGGAGATCGCCGCAGTCAGCGTGGTCGGGTCCGAGATCGTGCCGGCCGCGCCGTCACGGCCGGACGGCGACACGTGCAGGACGCTGTCGGCGGCGGACGCGGGTAACGGCAACGCCAGGACCACGGCCAAGGCCACGCCGACGGACTTCGTTTTCATCACGGTTCTCCCCAGGTGCGAAAGGGCAATTCTGGGAGCGCTCTCAAGCAAGCTAACGCACCCACTTTCCGAACCGCAATGAAGCGCCAAGAGATTCACAACGGTGAAAAGCGTGCAATTCACGGACATAAATTCGCCGACCATTGTGAACGCACACCGAGTCCGCGAACGGTGAACCCGTCCGCGGACTCGGTGTTCAGTTGTCCCGCGAAGGAATCAGGGAGTCGCGAAGCTCGTGTGCGGCGGCTGGTTGTAGGCGGTGTTCTGCCAGGCCACGGCCTCCCGGTACTGCCGGTCCTCCATCAGCGACGACCGCCGGATCGACGTCGGCTCGGTGGTCGAGTAGATGCGCAGCGCCCTGCTGTCGGAGGTGCGCCAGATGACCTCCTCGCGCCAGTCGCCGAGGATGTCCGCCTGCAACGCCGGCGTGGACTTGGTGCCGTTGTTGGAGGCCACGCCCGATCCGGTGAGCAGTCGCGTGTCACCGTTGGGGCCGTACTTGTCGATCGTGGTGCCGTTCAGCAGCTCGCGCTGCGCGTCACCGTCCCACCAGATCACGAAGTTGATCGAACCCGGCTTGCGCGCCGCGACCTGGCCGCCCGTGGTGGCGCTGCGCAGCCCGCCGACCGACGCGGACCACGCCTCGGCACCGGGGTTGCCCGCCCAGATGTCCGCGGCGACCGCACGGCCGTTGTCACAGCCGCACGACGGCGCGCTCCACAGGATCTGGCCGGTCCGCGCGTCGCCCATCCAGTGCGTGACCTCGTTCGTCCACTCCGACGGCTTGAAGACCTCCAGGCCGGGACGGGACGGGATGAAGTCGCCGACGTGGAGCGCGTCGCCGTGGTGGGTGTTGTTCTGCCACAGACCGCGGCCGTTGTCGTCGATCGCCATCGAGCCGTAGATGATCTCGTCGCGGCCGTCGCCGTCCACGTCGGCCACGGACAGCTGGTGGTTGCCCTTGCCCTCCCAGGCCGAGCGGTTGGACTGCGCGTTCGAGTCGAACGTCCACCGGTGGGTGAGCTGCCCGTTGCGGAAGTCCCACGCCGCGATCACGGCACGGGTGTAGTAGCCGCGCGCCATGATGATGCTCGGCCGCGCACCGTCCACATAGGCCGTTCCCGCGAGGAACCGGTCGACCCGGTTGCCGTAGCTGTCACCCCACGACGAGACGTTTCCGCGTGGTGGCACGTAGTTCTCGGTGTCGAGCACCGCGCCGTCCGTGCCGCGGAACACCGAGAGGAACTCCGGCCCGGTCAGGATGTAGCCGTCGGCGTTGCGGTGGTCGGCGTTCGCGTTGCCGATCACCTGCCCGGTGCCGGACCGGGTGCCGTCCGCGGTCTTCACGGCGATCTCGGCCTTGCCGTCACCGTCGTAGTCGAAGACCTGGAACTGCGTGTAGTGGGCGCCCGCGCGGATGTTGCGGCCGAGGTCGATGCGCCACAGCCGGGTGCCGTTGAGCTTGTACGCGTCCAGGTACACGTTGCCCGTGCGGCCCTTCTGCGCGTTGTCCTTGGCGTCGGCGGGATCCCACTTGAGGACGATCTCCCACTCGCCGTCGCCGTCCAGGTCGCCGACCGACGCGTCGTTCGCCACGTAGCCGGAGCCCGGGATCTGCAGGGGAACGTCCCGGCTCGTCGCCAGCGTGCCGACAGATCGCGTGGCCGCCGATTCCACGCCTCCGCTCACCTGACGCACCGAGTAGGACGCGTTCGCGGGCGCACCCGCGTCGAGATAGCTCGTCGCCGTCGTCACCGGCGCGCGGTTGACCTTCACGCCGTCGCGGTAGACGTTGAACGCCACATCAGCGGCGTCGGAGCCGCGCAGCCGCCACGACACGAAGTTGCCGTTGCCGTGGACCGACCGGATGCTGACGAGCCCGCGATCGGAGGAGATCGCCGGTTCACCTGCGAGCGCGGGCACGCCGCTCGCGACGAGAACCGCCGCCAGCAGTGCCGACATCGTTGTCAGCCTCATCGTGTTCTCACCCGCCCGAAACCGAGTAGCTGTTGGTCCTGAAGGTCTTGCCACCGCTCGACGACGTGATCTCGTAGCCGAACTGGACCTCGCCGACCGTGACGTCACCCCACCAGCCACGCGCGCGGATCCAGTTCATGACGGCCTTGAGGTCGACCGTGCCGGACGAGGTGTTGGACGTGCGCAGCAACGAGAACACCGCGTTGTGGCCGTTGGAGCCGCGGTACACGTCCCAGGTGTGGCCGCCGACGGTGAACGTGCCCTGCCGCGATCCGATGGCACCGACCGGGCCTGTCCTGTTCATCCACACCATGACCTCGTAGGCGTTGTTGTTCGCCCAGATGTCATAGGTGGTGGCGTAAGCACCGGAACCCGGCACGCTCACGTTGAAGCTGCTCCTGAGCGAACCGATCGCACTGAGCCGCTTGTTCAACGCTTTTCCGGCGTGCGGGTACGACTTCACCCCACCGGTGTTCGGGTGATTGGCGAAGACATTCCACTTGCTGTAGGAATCCGCCGAGATCGTCTGCGAACCGTGGCCACTGCCCCAGATGTTGTTGCGCACGATGTAGCCACCGTTGTTCCAGGTGCCCCACCGGTCCGAGGACGACCAGACCGCCGCCGCCGCGGTCGGGGCGCCCAGTGAGAACGCGAGAGTCGCGGCGAGCGCTGTCACCAGCGCCCGCGTCAACGTGTTCATGAAACCTTCCTTCCCGGGGAAATTGAAACTTTTCACCCGGAGGAAACATTAGCGTCGAATAAATCGAATGCGCTGCATCTGATTTTTCGACCCCGCATTCGACGGCGGTACACGGGCGTGACGCGCCCACCGCTAAGGTTGCGTGTACAAGCACTCGCGCGGGAGGCCGGTTGATCACCATCAAGGACGTCGCCAGGCACGCCGGCGTGTCCGTCAGCACGGTGTCCTACGTGCTCAGCGGCAAGAGACGGATCTCCAGCGAGACGTCGCAGCGGGTGCGCAGCAGCATCCTCGAGCTGGGCTTCCACCCCAACGCCGGAGCCAGGGCACTCGCGAGCAGCCGCACGAACGTCCTCGCGCTCGTCGTTCCACTGCGGACGGACCTCAACCTCCCGGTGATCATGCAGTTCGTGTCGGCGATCGTCACCACGGCCCGTGAGCACGACTACGACGTGTTGTTGCTGACCAAGGAGTCCGGCTCCGACGAGGTGCACCGGGTGGTCGCGTCCGCGCGGGCCGACGCGGTGATCGTGATGGACGTCGAGGCACGCGACCCCCGCATCCCCGCGCTGCGCGAGCTGGACGCCCCGGTGGTGCTGGTCGGTGTTCCCGCCGATCCCGCCGGGTTCGGCTGCGTCGACCTCGACTTCGCCACGAGCGGCGCGCGGGCCGTGTCGCACCTGGCCGATCTCGGGCACCGCTCGATCGGGCTCGTCGGCTCCCCACCGGCGGTCTACGAACGCAAAACCGGCTATGCGACGCGGTTCCTGACCGGAGTCACCGAGCGCGCACGGCAGCGCGGCGTGGCCGTTCACGTACATCCGTGCGCGCCCTCGTACACCGCGCTCAACGCGTGCCTGGACGATCTGCTGCTGCCCGAGCGCGGCGTCACGGCCCTGGTCGTGCACAACGAGGCCGTGCTCACGGACGTGGCGCTGGAGCTGCGGCGCCGAGACAAGCGGGTGCCGGAGGACATCTCGGTGATCGCGCTGTGCCCGGACGCCATCGCCGCCATCCAGCCGGTGCCGCTCACGTCGATCGCGATCCCGGCCGACGACGTGGGCAAGATCGCGGTGGAGATGCTGATGCGCGGCCTGGCGGGCGAGCAGCCGGCCGAAGTCCGGCTGCTCGGCCCTCACCTGACCGATCGGGGCAGCACGATCACGGCACCGCGCACGGCCGGTCGTTCAGCGTGAACGACACCGGTTTCGCGTTGGTGCCCGTCCAGCTCCCGGTGAACCCGAAGCCGGTGGTGGCGTTCGGTTTGATCTCCCTGTTGTAGCCCTGGTCCGCCACGGACACCGCGGCACCGGTCTGGGTGACCTTGCCGTTCCACAGCTGGTTGATCACCTGGCCGTTGGCGAACGACCACTTGAGCGTCCATCCGCTGACGGCCGCGGAGCCGGTGTTGGTGATCACGACGGCGGCCTGGAAGCCACCAGGCCACTGGTTCTCCACGGTGTACTTCACCGCGCAGCCGGTGCCCGGTGGCGGGCCCGTGGTCGTCGTCGTGGTGGTCGTCGTGGTCGTGGTCGTTGTGGTGGTCGTTGTGGTGGGCGGGGTTCCGGTCATCTCGCCGAGCACGACACCGCGCCCGTTGGTGCCGAGGTAGACGCGGCCGTACACCCGCGGGTCGCCCGTGATGGCGTCCCCGATGTTGCCGTACTGGTGGCGGTCGTCGTTGATCCGCACCCAGCTCGCGCCCGTGTCGTCGGACCGGAAGACGCCTTTGACCCCACCGGTTTCGCCGATCAGGTACAGCGCGGGGTAGGTCCGCCCGGAGGCCGCCTTGCCGAAGCCGATGTTGAGCGAGCCCGCCACGCCGGGCACCTTCGCGAACGTCGCGCCGGAGTCCGTCGAGCGCCACAGCCCGCCCGTGCCCGTGAGCCAGACGTCGCCTTCGCGGCCCGCCACCGCCTTGAACCGCGCGGACTCCGGCAGCCCGGTCGCGGCCGTCGCGGTGAACGAGGCGCCGCCGTTGGTGCTCACGTAGAACTTCCCGGCGGCGAACCCGTAGAACTTCATCGGGTTCACCCGGTCCGATTCGACGACCGCGCCCGCCGGGATGCCGGTCGACGCCGACCACGAGTTGCCGAAGCCGGTCGCGTGGTGCACGCCGGTTCCGGCGGGGCTCCAGACGAACCTGCTGCCGTCGGCCGCCGCCGCCACGGTGCCGCCGCCGGTGACACCACCCGGTTCCTGGCCCTGGAACCAGTTCGCGCCCCCATCGGTGGAGAACGCCACCCTGTTGTCGTTGGGCCTGCTGGTCTTGTCGAAGTCACCGGCGCGCACCATCGTCGCGGGGGTGAGCTCGGCGAAGTCCAGGCTGCGGGTGGAGGTGAAGTAGGGCTGGGTGAACATCCTGGCCGGCACCGCGTCCAGCCGGTCGTGCCGGAACCCTCCGATGTCGCCCAGGGCGCTGACCAGCGGCGGCCCGGACGGCGGGCTGATGAGGTCGAGCACCGCGGTCTCCTCCAGCCCGGCGGCCACCGGCCGGATCGTGAACTGGGTGCCGCGGTCCCACGCGGTGAGGTCGGTGGTGCCGTAGATCGTGGCGCCGGTGCCGTACATCATCCGGTCGGAGTTGAACGGGTCGATCTCCATCGACTCGGTCATCCAGCCGAGCTTCGGTGACGTCTCCGGCGGGGCGGGGTTCGCGCCGAGGTCGAGCCACGGCGAGGCGCTGATGTCCATCTTGTAGCGGAAGCTGCGGTTGGGATAGCTCGTCCAGTCCCAGACTCGCGTCCAGGTGGCGCCGTAGTCGGTGCTGCGGAAGAACACCACGTCCGGCCACCACATGATCTGCGTGGCGACCATGAGCGTGCCGGGCTTCTTGCGGTCGACGGTCAGGCCGCTGTAGCCGAACGTGTTGTCGGCGCTGCTCGACGGCACGGGACTGATCTGCGTCCACGCGCCGGTCGCGGTGTTGAGCTTCCAGACGTCACCCTTGGCGCCGTCGTAGGGACCGCCGGTGTCGCTCGTCGCGAGGTAGAGCGTGTCGCCCTGGAGAACTCCCTTGTGCGGCAGGAAACCCGTCGGCTGCCCGGCGACGCGTTCCCACGTCGTACCGCCGTTCGTGCTGCGGTAGACGTTGTTCTGCTTGTCGGCCACGCCCACGTAGATGGTCTGCGTCGCCGAGCCTGCGGATCCGGTGCGCGGGTCGAACGTCACCCACAGCACGCCCTGGTTGTCGTTGAGATAGCCGTTGGGGTCGCTGGGATCCTGGACGTAGTTGCCGGGGTTCGGGAACGCCGTGACCTTGCCCCACGTGGCACCGAAGTCCGTGCTGCGCCACAGGCCGTTGCCGCTCGGGGCGGCGAAGTACAGCACGCTGTTGCGGTTCGGGTCGATCGCGAGCCGCTCCCCCATCCCGCGGCCCGGCATGTTGCCGCCGACCTTGAACGGAAGCGGCGTGGTCTGCCACGTGCTGCCGCGGTCGGAGGAACGCAGAATCGCGCCGTTGTTGGGATCCCAGCTGTTGGTGTACATGCCGGCGGCGACGTACACCCGGTTCGGGTCGACGGCGTCGGTCGCGAGGCTCGCGACGCCGTTGAGGCCCCAGTTGTCGAGGCCGACGTGGTCGAGCAGCGGAATCCACCTGCTGGTCTGCTGGTTCCACCGGTACGCGCCGCCGATGTCGGTGCGCGCGTAGATCAGGTTCGGTTCACTCTGGTTGAACACGATGCCGGGCACGAAGCCGCCGCCGGCTATCTCGACGTTCCCCCACGAATAGGTCTCCGCCGCGGCCGCGGAGTGACCCGCGCTCGTCGTGTGCGCCACCACGACGAGCGCGGCTGTCGTCACCGCTGCCAGTGCGCCTGCCAGGACTCTCCGCATCGAGAATTCCCTTCTCGGCTATTTTCGCGAAGTGTGCGGCGGCGCACTCCTCAGTTCAAAGCGCACTTTCGCCTTCGACTCGAATCGACCGGTCTCCCAGGTCGAATTCCGCGGAATTCACGGAGTCGGCGCCTTCGCCAGCACCTCGATCTCACCGAGGGTGAGGTATCCGGACGGTCGTGCGGTGAGGACCACCCGGACCGCGGTCGCCGGTGGTGACGGGTTCAGCGCGACGTCCGTCCGCACTCCGGTGACCTCGACCTCGCCGCTCGCGTCGGCCCATGTGCCGTCGGCCGTGCGCACCTGAACCTTGAGGCTCTTGGCGATACCGCCGTCACCGTCGCGATAGGAGTGCACGGCGACGCGGGTGAGATCACGTGCCTTCGGGAAGGTGAAGGTGATCGTGTCGGCCGGGTTCTTGGTGCCGGACCTCCAGTTCGACCACGCCTTCTCGTCGGTGACGCCGTTGCGCAGGCGTTCCGCGGAATAGCCGGACTCGGTGTAGGTCGCGGCGACCGCCACCGCCGGATCCGGTGCCGCGTTCACCTCGACGGGTTCGGTGACCTCCACGACCGCCGTCGCGGCGACCGTGCTGCCGTCGACGACCTGGGCGCGGCCGGTGACCGTCACGGTCCCGAGCTCGTCGAACACCGCCGGGTCCCATGTGACGGGGAGCTCGGCCCGGCCGCCTCGCCTGCCGATTCCCGTGACGGTGGCGGGAAGATCCGGCCGTCCGCCGACGTACGTCCTGGCGCGGGCGGGAAGCGTCGAGGCGATCGTGTCGACGGTGACCACGGCCAGCGCGGGCAGCTTGCGCCCGAGCGCGTCCGTCGCCGTGCCGCGCACCCGGACGGTGCCGGGCTGGTTCCACCGCGAGTCGGGCGGGAGGTCCCACACCACCGGCAGAGCGCCTCGCGCACCGTCGCGGTACACCGGCGTCACGGTGTGCGGCAGCACGGGCCGCAGCTCGGGAACCGTGAACACGGTGGCGTCCTGGGTCCGCAGCACCGTTTCGTCCGCCACGGTCCAGCGCTGGCTCGCGCCCGACGTCGGGGTCTTCGCCGACACGGTCTCGCCGGTCGAGTCGATCAACGCGCCGGTTGCCGCGTTGACGAACGTCCAGGTGCCGTCACCGGTCGTGGACATGATCCACTGCGCCGCGGTGCCGCCGGCCGACTGCAGCACGACGGCGTCACCCGCAGCGGCGAGCCGGGTGCCGGACACCGCGTTGACGAGCTCGTAGCGCTCGCGGTTCCCGTTGCCGTTGCCGAGCTTGCGCACCGACCACAGCTGCCGCGCGCTCGTGACGTCGGTCGTGCGGGCCACGGCCTGAGTCCAGTCGTCGGACGGCTGCAGCGACCTCCCGCCCATGGCCAGCCGGTACACGTGGTCCGGCTGGACCAGGGCGGCATCGCGGGCCACCCCGGACACGCCGTCCACGACGAACGTCGTGACCGACTTCCCCGGCACCGCGAGCGTCGCCGACCCGTCGATGATCCGAACGGGCTTGCCACGCACCAGAGCGCCGTCCGCGCTCGTCACCACCGGGGTCACGGTCCCCGAAGCGTCGCGGAACCGGGAGAGGTCGAGGGTGACCGCGCGGGCGGCCGTGCCGTTGTTCACGTGCACGACGTTGGCGCCCAGGCCGAACCGCTTCACGGCCGCGACGGTCGACGGGTCGTCGGTCTTGACGAACCTGTCGCCGGGCCGGACGAAGTGGGTGAAGTTGCGGATGGTGTGGAACTTGGAGTTCGTCCTGATCGGACAGGACTCCAGGGTGTCGGTCGCCTTGCAGTTGAACGGGATGTGCACGCTGCCCCAGTTCTTGCCTGCGGCCTGCTGCGGGATCGAGTCCTCGATCGGCTGCCAGAACACCCATGCCGACGGTTCGAGCTCGCGGATGTCCTCGAGCATCCTGGTCGCCATGCCCAGGCCCGGTTCCATGCCCGTGTAGTCGGTGGTGCCGTTGCCCCAGGTGCCCTCGACCTCGCTCATCCACAGCTTCTCGCCGGCGCCCTTGGCGATGTCGCGCGCGCTGGTGCGCTGGCCGGTGCCGTAGGTGTGCACGTTGAGCTGGTCGATCACCTCGCGGGCCGGGCCGTAACCGTTCCAGTTGCGCACGAACGTGCCGGGGTTGGTCTCGTCCATCGCGGACACCTTGACCGGCGACTTCAGCTTGTCGAGCGCGCGTCGCGTCGCGAGCAGAACCTCCTGCTGCAGCTCGGGTCCGGCGTGCGCGCCCTCCTGCCGGCCGCCGGTCGGCTGGCCGTCAGGACCGATCTGGGTGCCCCAGTAGTTCGTGTTGGGCTCGTTCAACGGAGCGAGGGTGTCGAACTTGATGCCGTGCGCGCGTTCCAGCTCCTGCGTCACACGGGCCAGGTACGTGGCGAAGTCGTCGACGCGGTCCCGGCGGATCTGGTCGGTGTTCGCGTCGAAGCCGCCGGAGACGTAGCCGCTGACCGTCTGGAACCACGGCGGCGAGTTGCTGAACGACTCCCACTTCGTGACCTTGCGCTTGATCTGGTCGACCCACCAGCGCTGGTTGGCGTCCGCGGCGAAGTTCCAGTGGTCGGGGTTGTCGGGCCGCCACCAGTCCATGTCCGCGCGCGTGGTGCCGGGAGGTGCTTTCCAGAAGCCCTCCATCGTCGCGCCGACCTTCATGTAGTCCTTGCGGACGTCCGGGGCGTTGCCGCCGCCGATGTTGTAGCGCGCGATGTTCAGGCGCAGGCCGTCCTGGCCGAACAGCAGGTCCACGAGCTTGCGGCGGATGGGCTCCGGGTAGCCGCCGGTGATGTTGGCGAACCACACGAGGCTCGTCCCCCAGCCCTCGAACTCCGGCTGCTGGTAGGACGGGTCGACCCGGACCGTCACCCCGTTCCGCGGCAACGGATCCGCCGCCGCCGTGCCCGTGGTGAGGCCGGCGAACACCAGGACGAGAACCAGCAGAAGTCTTGCCATGTCAGGCCCCCAGCCGGAAGTCGGCAACACGGATCGGAGACGGCGTCGTGCCGGTCGAGACCTGCTGGTACTGCACCGACAGGATCCCCTGCGACACCACGCGGGACGCGTCGACGTTGACCTCGCCGAACGCCTGCAGCGACGGCCGGTCGAACAACGTCGTCCAGTCGGTCCAGCCGCTGGCCTTGCTCGCCGCCACGATCTTGCCGCGCGGCATCACCAGGTAGGCGTTGTCACCGCGGTCGAACACGATCTTCGTGCGCTGGGTGTGGCCGGGAGGGACCGGGACCTCCCTCTTCGTCCACTTCCCGTCCGCGCCGCGAAAGACGTGGAACGTGCGGCCGTACTGGGCACGCTGCTGCGCGTAGTTCGACACGCACTGGGTGAACCTGCCGGGCACGTAGCTGATCACCACGTGCGGGCGGCCGTCGGCGTCCACCGCCTGGCTCTCCTGGTTCATCAGCCCGTGGTTCGGGTCGAGCGGGTCGACCACGAGACCCGGCGCGTTGACGGCCACCGGTGTGCCGCCCGTCGTGCCCACGACGGTTCCGGCGGCGTTGCGCCACGTCCGGCCGCGGTCGTCGCTGTAGACGTAGCCGGTGTCGTGGTTGGTGAGCCCGCCTGAGTTGCACAGCACCCCGGTGTTGCCCTCACGCCAGGTGAAAGCGGCGTGCAACCGTCCACTTCGGTCATACGTCAGGCCGTGCAGGTACATGTTGCGCGTGGTCGACACGACGCCGTTCGGGCCGGTGTAGGACCCCGTCGCGGACGACCAGCGGCCGAGCTTGCGCCACGTCCCGCCGGAGTACTCCGCCAACTCGTTGACGCCGTTGCCGGACCCGCCGGTGCGGTAGCTGAACTGCAGCCTGCCCTCGGGCGTCACCACGAACTGCGGGTACGTCATCGAGCCGAGCTCTACGCCGCCGAGCGTGCGCTGCACCTCGCCGAACGCGGCGGCGTTCCACTGCTGCGCGCCGATCGCGAGGCCGGGCTTGGACTTCAGGTAGAACAAGCGGGTGTTGTGCGTGTCCATCGCAACGTGGATCGTGTTGTCCTGCGGGGAAATCCCCAGCGAGATCACGTTGTGCGAGTCGTTCACGCTGAGCTGGTGCGGCAGGACCACGGACTCCCACCGCGTGCTGCCCACGTTCCGGCGCGCGACCACGACGTTGCGGCTCGCCGTGTACCAGGTGGCGTACTGCCGTCCCTGGTAGGTCACGATCGCGTCCTGCTGGAACGAGTTGTTGTTCACCACCCCGTCGTACGAGACGAAGTACAGCGCCGACGCGTCCAGCAGCGTGTCACCGACGAGACTGACCTTCGGTGACGCCGCCACCGCCGTGCCCGGTGCGCCCAGCGACGCCAGCAGCACCGCGGCCGCCAGCACGACCGGCGCCGTTCTGCGTTTCATCTTCCACGTCCTCTTCGTCGAGGGATCAGCGAACGTCCAGGCGGCCGTTGAACGCGATGATCGGCAGCGTGATGTCGAACAAAATCGAACGCAAGAGTCTGGTCGTTCGATAACAGCGCCCGTTGCTGTGAACGGCGTGGACCTCGCGGCCCCTTGTCGCACCTGACGCCGAACTGTTCACTTGTGTTCATTTCTGTCTGAACATGGAGGTTCAGCGTGCGGCGCGCGATTGTTCTTGCAACAGTCATGTTGGTTGCGGCGGGTTCGATGACACCGATCGCCGCCGCCGTCGTCGATCCCCCTCCTGACGTGCACACCTACCTCGAAGATCCGCGCAGGATCGCCGAGGGGCAGGAGCCGCACCACGCGTTCCTGGTGCCGCAGGCCGACGTGGCCTCGGCGGTGCGAGGGGACGAGCGCACGCCGTTCACGCAGTCGCTCGACGGCAAGTGGCGCATCGCCATGGCGGACAAGCCGGCCGACGTGCCCGCGCGCTTCTACGCCGAGGACTACGACACGTCCGGCTGGCGCACGGTGACCGTGCCGCACACCTGGCAGACCGACGGCCTGGACCACCCGATCTTCCGCAACATCGCGACCGAGGTGCAGCCGGACGACCCGCCCCGCATCCCCCGCGACGTCAACCCGACCGGCGCGTACGTCCGCGACTTCGACGTACCCGCCGACTGGACGAAGCGGGAGACGTTCCTGCGCTTCGAAGGCGTGACGTCGGGCTACTTCGTCTGGGTCAACGGCAAGTACATCGGCTACGACCAGGGCGGCTACACGCCCGCCGAGTTCGACATCTCCCCCGCGTTGCGACCGGGCCGCAACAAGGTCGCCGTCCAGGTGCACCGCTGGAGCGCCGGTTCCTACCTGGAGGACTACGACCAGTGGCGGTACTCGGGCATCTTCCGCTCGGTGTCGCTGTACTCGACGCCGGCCACGTTCATCCAGGACGTCACGCTCAAGACCGACCTCGACGCCACCTACACCGACGCGACGCTCACCGCGGACGTCGAGCTCGGCCAGAAACCCGGTGGCACCACCGGAACGCACCGCGTCACGGCCAGCCTGCGTGATGCCGAGGGCGCGGAAGTCGCTACGGCGAGCCAGGACACCGACGGCAGCACGGCACGGCTGACCATGCCCGTGCGCAACCCGGCCAAGTGGACCGACGAGACCCCGAACGTCTACACCGTGGTGCTGACGCTCACCGCACCGGACGGCAAGGTCACGCACATCACCAGCGACACCACCGGCTTCCGCAAGATCGAGATCCGCAACAGGACTTTGCTGGTCAACGGCAAGCGCGTGCTGTTCAAGGGCGTCAACCGCGCCGAGACCGACCCCGAGCACGGCCGGCACGTGCCGCGGAAGGCGCAGGAACGCGACGTGGCGCTGATGGAACAGCTCAACGTCAACGCCGTGCGCACCTCGCACTACCCGAGCGACCCGTACTTCTACGACCTGGCCGACAAGCACGGCCTCTGGATCGACGACGAGATCGACATCGAGACGCACAACCACGAGAACTGCTCGCGGTGGTGCCAGGCCAATCAGCCCGAGTGGCGCGACACGTTCATGGACCGCCTGATCGGCATGGTCGAGCGGGACAAGAACCACCCGAGCGTCTTCATGTGGGACACCGGCAACGAGGCAGGCCTCGGCGCGCACCACTACGAGATGGCCAGGTGGCTCAAGGCCAACGACCCGTCCCGCCCGATCTACCACCAGTCGAACAACCCCGACGGCGACGCTCCGTTCGCCGACGTGTGGGGACCGCGCTACCCGTCGCCGGAGCGGTTCGCCGAGCAGGCGAAGAGCACGACCAAGCCGCTGATCTTCGGTGAGTACGCGCACGCGATGGGCAACAGCCTCGGCAACTTCCGCGAGTTCTGGGACATCATCCGCGCCAACCCGCAGACCCAGGGCGGTTTCATCTGGGACTGGGCCGAGCAGAACATCAAGCAGAAGACCCGCATCGCGCCCGACACGTCCGGCAACAACATCACCGCCATGCTCGCCGGCGCGCCGAAGCTCGTCGACGGTCACCGCGGCAAGGCGTTGTCCTTGTCGGGACTGGACGACTGGGTCGAGGTCTACCGCGACCGCAAGCTCGACATCACCGGCACCGCGCTGACGCTCGACGCGTGGGTCAAGCCCGGCAAGTGGACCGGCCAGTTCCCGATCATCGCCAAGGGCGACCACCAGTGGACCCTCAAGATGAAGAACGAGACCACGCTCGAGTTCTTCATCCACAGCGGTACCTGGCGGGCTGTGCAGGCGAAGGTGCCGGCCGACTTCTACGGCAAGTGGCACCGCGTCAGCGGTACGTACGACGGCACCGCGCTGCGCCTGTACATCGACGGCGTCGAGGTGGGCAACCTGCCGTTCACCGGCACGATCGACTATTCGGCGGCAGATGTGAACATCGGCCGTGACTTCGAGATGTCGTGGAACGACCCGTCGACCGTGAGCTGGCTGTCCCGCGGCGACGTCGACGACGTGCGCATCTACGACCGGGCGCTGCCGGCCGCCGAGCTCGGCGTGTCCACCGCCCCGGCCGCCGGTGCCGTGCTGGCGCTGGACTTCGACAGCCTGCAGGAGCGCGGCACGCACTTCGCGTACGGGTCGACGCTGTCCGGTGTGGACGGCCTGATCAACACCGACCGCTCGCTGCAGCCCGAGACCCTGCAGATGGCGTGGGCGCACCAGCCGATCAGGTACGCCTACTCCGGTGGCGTGCTGTCCGTGACCAACGAACGCCAGTTCACCGGCACCGACGACCTCACCCTGCGCTGGCGGGTCACCGAAGGGTCCACGACGGTCAAGAGCGGCGAACAGCCGTTGCGGGTGAACGCCGCCTCGACCGCGCAGATCTCATTGCCGGTACCCGTCAACGACGCCGACCGCGAACGGTTCCTCACGGTCGAGGCGGTGACGTCCGGGCACGTCCTGGCGCACGACCAGTTCTCGCTGGGCGGCAGTCGCGTGCCGGGGCTGGACAGGACGCAGCCGGACTGGGGTGTCGTGTTCACCCAGGAGGACGCGAACAAGGTCACCGCTTCCGCCGCCGGCGCCACCTACACGGTCGACAAGAAGAGCGGTGCGCTGACGTCGATCAAGTCGTGGGGCCGCGAGCTGCTCACGAGCGGGCCGAAGCTCGACGCGTGGCGCGCACCGATCAGCAACGAGACCTACGCGTGGGGCCGCGCGGAGGGCGAGGACTGGCGCAAGGCGGGCCTCGACCGGCTGGAGACCACCGTGTCCGGCGTCCGGGTGGAGAAGGACGGCCACAAGGTCGTGCGGGTCCTCGTCGACAGCAAGGTGGCCGCACCCGGTGTAACCGGGGCGTGGTTCGACCAGACGATGGTCTACGCGGTGGACTCGTCGGGCGTGCTGCGGCTCGGCCACCGGGTGACGCCGCAGGGCTCCGTGCGGACGTTGCCGTACCTGCCGCGCATCGGTGTCCAGCTGTCCGTTCCGGACCGTTACTCCACGTTCTCCTGGTACGGCCGCAAGGCGGAGAGCTACGTCGACCGCAAGGACGGCACACCGATCGGGGTGCACACCAGCTCGGTGGCCGACCAGTACGTCGAGTACCACCGCCCGCAGGACCACGGCAACCACACCGACACCAGGTGGGCGTTGCTCACCGACGGCCGCACGTCCGGTCTGCTGGTGTCCGGTGCGCGCGAGGTCAGCGTGACGCAGTACGACGACATCGAGCGGGCCGCGTACCCGTTCATGTTGCAGCGCAACAAGGGCTACTTCACGCTGCACGCCGACCACGCCGTGACCGGTGTCGGTGACACGCCGAACCCGGTGCGGCAGCGCAGCCAGGTGCGCCCGGACAGCACCTACGAGTACACCATCACGATGCGGCCGCTGACGCCGCACGAGGCCTGGTCGGGCCGACCGGCGGGCGCCTGATCGGAGCACGGGACGGCCCCGGTCGTGCGCCGGGGCCATCCTCCGTTTCATGCCCTCGTCCGTCCGATGTAGACATTGCGCGCCCGGTAGACCGTGTCCGCGGTCGGGCCAGGACTGCCGGACGAGCCCTCCATCTGCAGGTTGATGATCACCCACAGTGGTTTGCCCACGAAGTTCTTGCCGGCGTGCTTGGCGATCCATTTGCCGTCGAGGTAGTAGTGGATGTCCACGTCGGTGTTGTTGACCTTGGTGACCCACGCCCGATACGTGTGCCACGCGCCTGGCGGCGATACGCTGATGACAGAGCTCGACACGTCGCTGGACGTCCGGAAGGTGTTGAACCTGTTCCGGTTGTCCCCCTTGAACTCCAGGATGTCGCTTTCGGGTGGCCAGCTGTTGACCCCGGTCAGCCAGAACGCGGGCCACGTGCCGCGGGCGGACGGGGCCTGGAACTCGCCCTTCACCTCCCAGTTGGGGAACTGAGTTGACGCGACGACGTGTTCCCTGGCGTGGATGGCGCCGGAGTGGTGGCGGATCGGCAGGTACGGGCTCGCGCTGCTGTTGCCCTCGTTCCACGAGATCCGTGTCGCCTTCAGCGTGAGCACGCCGCCGGACAGCGAGACGTGGTTGTGATCGCTGGCGCTCGCGTACGTCCTGGCCGTGCCGTTGTGGTCGGATCCCCACGGGTAGCGGTAGTTCCACTCCGACTGCAACGCGCCGTAGCCGCCGAAGGAGCCGGTGCCGATCACCTCCTCCCACGCCGCCGCGTGCGCGCCGGGCGTGAGCGCGGACAGGAGGACGAACACGAAAGTGCTTGCTGCGATTCTCATCTTTCCGCTGTCCAGTAGGAACTCGCTGCCCCACAACGCGTTCGACGATTCGACAGCCGGCTCGATTCGACATGAACGATGTGAGGGTGTGTCTCGTTCAAAACGGGTGACCGCGCTTCACTCCTGGAAGGGCACCCTGCAGTGAAAGCCGAGTTCCACGATTCCGCCCTGCGCGACCTGCCACTGCTGGACCGCGCGTTGTTCCAGTCGTTCGGCGCCGGGCCGATCCGGATTCCGCCGTTCCACCACATCCACCACGCGGTCGGGCAACAGGCCGCCCGACACCCCGACCTGACCGCCGTCGAACACCTCGGCGAGTCGATCACCTACGCCGAGCTCGACCGCAGAGCGGAGCTGCTCGCGGAGTTCCTCACCCGCGCGGGTGTGCGTCCCGGTGATCAGGTGGGACTGTTCCTCACCCGGTCGATCCCGATGGTCGTCGGCATTCTCGGTATCCTCAAAGCAGGCGCGGCCTATGTGCCGCAGGATGTCCGCATCGCACCCGCAGTCCACTTGCGACACATCGTCCGCACGGCGAGCATCAACTTCGTGCTCACCACGAGCGAGCACCGGTCCGCGCTGCCGGACAACCTCGCCACGGTCATCGCGATCGACGAGGTTCCCGACACCACCCGGTTCTGCCGCACGTTCACCGAGGACTCCGACATCGCGGCCGTCATCTTCACCTCCGGTACCACCGGACGTCCCAACGGTGTGCGGGTTTCGCACGCCAACCTGTGCAACGTGCTGCTGACCGCACCCGGATGCCTCGGCGTAGCACCGGGAACGAGGGTGTCGCAGCTGCTGAACATCGCCTTCGACATGGCGATGTGGGAGATCCTGGGCACGCTGGCGCACGGCGGCACGCTCGTCATCCGCGGCAGCGACATCGAGCGGACGGCGAGCACCGTGGACGTCGTCATCGCCACGCCCAGCGTGCTCGCGTCGCTGGATCCCGCCGTGTGCCGGCGGGTCCGGACGGTCGCGGTGGCCGGCGAGAGGTGCCCGCAGGCACTGGCCGACGCCTGGTCGCGGCACGCCGTCTTCCACAACTCGTGCGGGCCCACAGAGGTCACCATCGTCAACACGGTGCAGCGCTACGAGCCCGGTGGTCCGCTGACCATCGGCCGGCCGGTGCCGAACACGACCGTCTACGTGCTCGACGACGACCTGCGGCCGTGCCGCATCGGTGAGATCGGCGAGATGTGGTCGGGTGGGGAGTGCGTCACCGCGGGCTATCTGGGTGATCCCGAGCTGACCGCCGCACGGTATCTGCCCGACCCGTTTCTGGGTGGAGACCGCCTGATGTTCCGCACCCGGGACCTCGGGCGGTGGACGCACGACGGCCAGCTGGAGCACCACGGCCGCACCGACGACCAGGTCAAGGTTCGCGGGTTTCGGGTGGAACTGGACGCCGTGACGTCGGCGCTGGAAAGCGCGACCGACTGCAGCAGGGCCACGACACTGCTGCACAACGGCTCGCTCGTCGGGTTCATCAGCCCTGCCAGCGCGGCGCCGGAGGAGGCACGCAGAGCGGTGGAGGAACTGCTGCCCTACTACTGCGTGCCCACGTTGATCGTGCCGGTCGACACGCTGCCGACCACGGATCGCGGCAAGGTGGACCGCAGAGCACTTCTGTCGCGTTTGGACGGACAGAAGGAAACGGTGGCATGACCTCGGTTCACGAAGTCCAGCTACCGCCCGCCGACCGCTCCTGGCGCACGATCCTGCGCCGCAGACCCTTCACCCACCACAACCGGCTCGTGGCCGCCGTCGTGCTGGTCAACCTCTGCTTCACGGGTTGGTGGGACGACGCCGGCCGGGTGACCGCGCTGGTCGTCGCCAACCTCGCGGTGGCCGCCCTCATCCGCCAGCAGCTCGTGATCAACCTGCTGTTCTGGCTCGCCACCAGCGCGCCCAGGCACTGGCCTTTGCGGGTGCGCTGGACGCTCGGCAAGGTCTACCACTTCGGCGGGATCCACGTCGGTGCCGCGACCTGCGCGACGGCCTGGTTCCTCGTGCTCACCGCCATCACGACGATCCAGGGCGCACCGCCGTTCACCCTCGCGCTGACCTGGACGATCATGGCCGTCCTCGGCACGCTCTTCGTGCTCGCGCTGCCCGGCCTCCGCGCCAAGCACCACGACCTGTTCGAGCGCTCGCACCGGTTCGGCGGGTGGACGGTGCTCGTGCTGTTCGGCGTGCTGGCCGCGGTGTCGAACCCCGTCTTCCTCTGGCCCCTCGCCCTCGTGGTGGCCAGCGTGGCGTTGCCGTGGCTGCGGCTGCGGCGGGTTCCCGTGCACATCGTCAGCCCGTCACCGCACGTCGCGCTGGTCTCGTTCGACCACGGCGTCACGCCGTTCGCGGGCTCGTCGACGACGGTGAGCCGCAACCCGTTGCTGGAGTGGCACTCCTTCGCCAACGTCCCGGCGCCGGGCCGCAGCGGCTTCCGGCTCACGATCTCGCGCGCGGGCGACTGGACGGCGAAGTTCATCGCCGACCAGCCGAGCCACGTGTGGGTCAAGGGCATTCCGACGGCGGGCGTCGGCAACATCGACAAGTTGTTCACCAGGGTGGTGTGGGTGGCGACCGGCAGCGGCATCGGTCCCTGCCTGCCTCACCTGCTCGCCGGCGACACGCCGTCGGTCCTCGTGTGGTCGACCCGCAACCCGCGCCGCACCTACGGGGACGAGCTGGTCGAGGAGATCCTCGGCGTGCAGCCCGACGCCGTCGTCTGGGACACCGAGAGCCAGGGCAAGCCCGACCTCGTCGCGCTCGCGTACGACGCCTGCCGGCGCTCCGGCGCGGAAGCGGTCATCTGCATCTCCAACAAACCCACCACCTGGAAGGTTGTCGAAGAACTTGAGGCCAGGGGAATCCCTGCCTACGGCGCGATCTGGGACTCGTGAGGAGACCACAGTGGACTATCAGACACTTCTACTCGACGAGCATGACGGCGTCCTCACCGTGACGGTGCACCGACCACCGGCGCGCAACGCGCTGTCCCAGCGGACACTCACCGAACTGCGCCACCTCCTCACCCATCTCTCCGCCCCGCGCGCGGTCCTGCTCACCGGTTCGGAAGGGCCGGCGTTCATCGCGGGCGCGGACATCCGGGAGATGGCGACGATGACACCGGACGAGGGTGAGGCGTTCGGCGCCCTGGGCCAGGAGGTGACCACGCTCCTCGAGCAGCTCCCGGTCCCGGTGATCGCCTGCGTCGACGGCTACGCGCTCGGCGGCGGCTGCGAGATGGCCATGGCGTGCGACTTCGTCTACGCCACCCGCAAAGCCGTGTTCGGCCAGCCTGAGGTGCTGCTGGGCCTCATCCCCGGCTTCGGCGGCTGCGTCCGGCTGTTCCGCCGGGTCGGCGTGGCCAAGGCGCGCGAGCTGATCTACTCCGGCCGTCGCGTAGACGCGCTGGAAGCGCACCGCCTCGGGCTCGTGAACGAGGTGTTCGACAACCGCGAGGAGATGTTCGCCGCCGCACGGCTCGTGCTCGCCGACATCGCCGCGAACTCACCCGCAGCGGTGTCGGCCTGCAAGTCGGTGATCAACACCGTGGACGGCCTGGGCGTGCACGAGGGTCTGCGGGCAGAGCTCGAAGCGTTCCGCCAGGCCTTCACCACCGACGACATGCGCGAGGGGACTGCCGCGTTCCTCGCCAAGCGCAGTCCCGAGTTCCGGACGTAGGGGTGCGCCATCAACGATGACCACAGCACTCTGTTGCGCGCACTGCACGACGGCCACGCCGAGGCGCTCTGGCGGTACGCCCTCCGCCTCACCGGCGACGAGCAGCTCGCCGAGGACGTCGTCCAGGAGGCGCTGCTGCGGGCGTGGCGCAACCCCGGCATCCTCGAGCAGGGCACCGCGGCGTCGAAGGCGTGGATCTACGCCGTGGCGCGGAACTTCGCGATCGACGAGCGCCGCAGCGCCCGCGCCCGCTGGGAGGTCGGCTCCGCCCGGCTGCCGGACCGCCCGCGCGC
The DNA here is from genome assembly GCF_039537795.1 of Lentzea roselyniae. Lineage (NCBI taxonomy): Bacteria > Bacillati > Actinomycetota > Actinomycetes > Pseudonocardiales > Pseudonocardiaceae > Lentzea > Lentzea roselyniae. Next base: position 58,424 of record NZ_BAABBE010000033.1, on the reverse strand, counting down.
GGACCACACCGACCGCACGCTGGACGCCTGGCTCATCGCGGACGCCCTGTCCCAGCTCAAACCCGAGCACAGGGTGGTCATCGTGCGGGCCTACTACCGGGGCGAGTCGGTCCCCGAGCTGGCCGAGGCGCTCGACGTGCCACCGGGAACGGTGAAGTCGCGGCTGCACTACGGCCTGCGCGCGCTGCGGCTCGCGTTGGAGGAGAACGGGGTGACGGGGCGGTGACGTGCCCGTTCCAGGAGTGGGACGTGGCCTACGTGCTCGGGTCGCTGTCCCCCGGCGACCGGCTGGCCTACGAACGCCACCTGAGCGCTTGCCCGCCGTGTGAACACGAGGTGTGCCTGCTGGCGGGCACGGCGGGTCTCCTGTCCCGCGTGCCCGCCGAGTGGGCGGTGGACTCGCTCACCACCGCGCCGCCGCTCCCGGTCACGGTTCTGCCGGGCCTCGCGCAGGCGGAACTGGCCGTGCGCCGGCGCCGTCTCGCCATCACGGTGGTGGCGATCCTCCTGGCGGCCACCGTCGGCGCGGTGCTCGCGCACTTCCTGTGTCCCTGAACGGGAGAAAGGGCCCGAGCCGCCGGCTCGGGCCCTTTCCCGGCTCCCTCTCCTGAAAAGAGCCAGGCCTGTCAGTCGTGCGGTGATCGGCCCTCGGCGGGGTCGTGGACGTCGAGCCGGCCGCACATGCCGAACCGTTGCGGGCCCTCCGCGCGCATCACGTGGATGTCGGCCTCGGCGAGGTGGCCGATGTCCCCTTCCCGCAGCAGGTCCAGGTGTTCACCGGTGCGTTCGGCCGACGCCAGCGCACCGGCCCGCCACCGCTCCTCCCAGTCGGGAAGGAGGCCCTGCTTCAAGCTCACGGCGGAGCGGTAGAAGTCGTCCAGTGCCGCGTGATCACCATCGGTGACCCGCTGCCGCAGCTCCAGGAACCCTTCGAGAGCCAGGTCCCTGCGGCGCCTGGCGGACTCCTCGTCGCCGGCCCGGGTGTGCGCGGCGTACTTCTCCGCGTCGGCCAGAACCTCTGCCGGGAACGTGAGCACCGCGTCACCGGCCTCCGGCAGGCCGCTGTTCTGCATCACGACGAGGATCCGCAGGTCGCCGTCGTTGACCAGGCGGTGGATCGTGCCGGGCGTGAACCACGCGACGGTGCCCTCGCGCAGCGGGGTCTCGGCGAACCCGCGGCGGGTCAGGGTCTGCACGCTGCCCCGCCCGCCGATCACGTAGTAGCACTCGGCGCAGGTGAGGTGGACGTGCGGCGACCCTCCGCACACGCCGTCCACCGTCGGCCAGTCGTACACCCGCAGGCCGGAGATGCCGATGGCGCCGGGAAACTGGATCACCAAGGGTGCTTCTCCACATAGGACTCCACGTGCTCGCGGCCCCATTCGCCGTTGGCGATGACGAGCCGGTAGCGCAGGGTCAGTGACTCGCCGGACGGCAGCTCCACGGTGTCGAAGAAGGCGAACGACGGGTTGACCGCGGCGAACAGCGTGGTGCGGACGAACCAGGTGGTGTTCTTGTTGGCCGGGTGGTCCACGAACAGCATGGTCGACGTGCGGTCCACCTCGTCGTGCTGACCGATGTAGGCGAGCCACCGCGCGGACTTGCCCATCATCTCCTCTCCGGATCCGCCGTCGGCCGCGATGACCGTGCCGTCGGTGAACGACCGCGGGCCGCGCCAGAAGAACCCGGTGTAGCCCGCGAGCTCACGGCCGTTGGTGGTCGGGCTGCCGAAGACCAGCGGCTCCGCCCGCACGTTCGTCAGCGTGGTCGCGAACTCCAGCGTCCACGAATCCTCCTCGACGTCGCGCACGGTGAACTGGCGCGCCTCGTGGATCCAGTGCCGGCCGGCCTCGGTGAACCAGGACAGCATCTCACCGACGTGCACCTCGTCACCGGTCTCGGTGATGGTGAAGTCCTCGTGCCGCATCGTGCCGACGTTCGGCAGCGCCACATACCCTTGGTCGCGCACGTACGACACGCCGCCCCAGAAGTTCTCCCCCGACACGTCGGTCGCGGTCATCTGCACGCCCTTGTGCCAGCGGTGGTCGTGCGGCCGGAACGCCGTGACGACGTCACCGGCGAGCGTGCGCACCGGGTGCAGGTACGGCTTCGGTCCCTCGAACGCTGGTGTCGACGGCCGGTGGACGTAGGTGAAGAGCTCGACGTCGCCGACCGACACCACGAGCACCTCGTCGTCCTGCCGAGTGATCACCGGGCGTTCGCCCATGGGGCACCGATTCCTTCCATCGTCGCGTAGAACGGGTTGTCCGGGCCGATCTGGCCGGCCTTCACCGCGGTGCCGGTGAACGCCGAGGCGTAGAGGGCCGCGATGAACTCCATGGTGTTCCTCGTGTCCGCCAGCGTCACCGGTGGCGTCTCACCACTGTCCAGGGCGTCGAGGAACACCGCCAGTTGACATTTGTGACCGCTCACGATCCCGGACTGCTCTTCGCGCCACCGGGTCGCGACGTCGTCGTGGCCAGGAGCAGGGGTCACGGTCCAGTGCGCGTCGGTGTAGCCGTAGAGGTGCTCGACCTCGACCGTGGCGTTCTCGAAGTCGAACCTCAGCTCAGAGGTCTCCCTGGGCGACAGCACCGAGTTGATCACGGAGGCGACCGTGCCGTCGGCGAAGGTCACCAGCGCCATCGAAACGTCCTCGGTCGCGACGTCCCGTGCCTGCCGGGCCGCGAGAGCACGGATCTCCTGCCACGGGCCCAGCACCGACAGCATCAGGTCGAACTGGTGGATGCCGTGCCCCATCGTCGGGCCGCCGCCCTCGCTGTCCCACGAGCCACGCCACGGCACGTCGAAGTACGCACCGTCGCGGTACCAGAGGGTGTCGCTCTTGGCCACCAGCGACCGGCCGAGGACACCGTCGGCGATCATGCGCCGCAACCGGACCGCGGCAGGGCCGAAGCGGTGCTGGAACACCGTCGCGACCCGGCCTGCCGAGGCGCGTTCGGCCGCGATCAGCGTGTCGATCTCGCTCAGCGACAACGCGGGCGGCTTCTCCACGAGCACGTTCACGTTCGCGGCGAGGCATTCGAGCGCCAACGGCACGTGGGAGCGCGGCGGCGTGCACACGTGCACCACGTCCAGCTCTTCCACATCGAGCAGCGTGGCGAGCCGCGGGTGCACCCGCGGCACACCCCACTCCTGCGCGAACGCGGCCGCGCGGTCGGCGTCCACATCCACCACCGCGACCAGCTCGATGCGATCACCCGCCGCTCGCAACGCCTCGGCGTGGGCGGCGGCGATCGCACCCGTGCCGACGATGGCGGCGCGCCTCACTTCGCCGCGTCCACTTCGGACTGGACTTCCTTGATGAAAGACGCGGCCGCGGCCTCTGGCGTGGTCCGGCCGAACAACACGTCCTCGGTGTGCCTCTTGAGGATCGCGTCGACGGTGCTGGCACCGTTCGGCGTGATCCTGGGCGGGTCGCTGACCGGCACGGTGTCGAGGTACTCCTTCGCGGCCTTGTCGGTTTCCCTGAGCTGGCCCGCGATCGCCTCGCGGATCTTCTGGTTGGCGGGCACGCCGCGTTCGGTCAGCAGGATCTTGGCCGCTTCCTCGTCGTTGGCGAGGAAGCTCACGAACGCCGCCGCCTCGGCGGGGTGCTTGGACCGCGACGACACCGACCAGAACATCGACGGCTTGTAGTAGGCGCCGACCTTCCCCTGCGACTCACCCGGCAGCCGCAGCAGCTTGAGCTTGGCGCCGCTCGCGGCGGTCAGCGCGGTCAGCTGGGTGTTCCACCAGAGCCCGAACACCGCGGTGTTGGTGGCGGTCGCGGACTGGTTCAACCCGGCGGAGGCCTTCTCGACGGTCACCGACGGCGGCGGCGCGATCCCGGCCTTGGCGAGATCGGCGATGTAGGTCCAGTACTGGGTCGCGACCTCGGGCGGCAGGACGACCTTGCCCTGCGCGTCGAACATCGCCTTGCCCTGCTGCCGCGCCCGGATGCTCAGGCCCGCCGTGTCGTTGATGCCCGGCGACTGCACGCCGAACACCTGGCCACCGCCGGCCTTCGAGACCTGTTCACCGATCTTCTTCAGGTCGTCCCACGACCACTTCGTGTCGTCGGGCACCGGAATGTTGTACTTCGCGAGCAGGTCGGTGTTGACCATGATCGAGTACATGCCGAGGCCGACCGGGAGCCCGTACTGCTTGCCGTCGACCGCGCCGGTGGCGAGCGCCTTCTGGTCGAAGTTCGACGTGTCGAGGTGCTTCTTGGCCTCGTTCAGGTCCAGCAGCGCACCACGCTCGGCGTACGACGCGATGTACAGCTCGTCCATCTGCATGATGTCCGGCGCGTCGTTGGCCGCCATCGTGGTGGCGAGGCTGTCCCAGTAGCCGTTCCACTCCTTGAACTCACCCTTGATCGTGATGTTCGGGTGCTTCTTCTGGAACATCTCGATGACCTGCTGGGTCCGCTTGTGCCGGTCGTCCGCGCCCCACCAGCTGAAGCGCAGCGTGACCGGCTCCGCGGTGAGGTCGCCACCCGCCTCGGAACCGGAACCGCAGGCCGCGAGCAGCGACGCGGTCAGCGACATCAGGACCGTTAACGCGGTGCGGCGGCGAACACCTCTGGACATGTCCGTTCCTTTCGGCTACTTGCCACCGGTCGTGGCGATCCCCTTGACGAGGTACCGCTGGCCGATGAGGAAGGCGAGGAAGATCGGGATGATCGACACGACGCTCATCGCGAACTGCGAGCCCCACGACGTGGCGACGGTCGAGTCGACGAACGAGCGCAGGGCGACGGGAACCGTGTACATGTCCGGATCCGTCAGGTAGATCAGCTGGGTGAAGAAGTCGTTCCAGGTCCAGATGAACGTGAAGATCGTCGTGGTGGCGAGAGCCGGTTTCATCAGCGGCAGGATGATCTGAGCGAAGATCCGCGGGTGACCGCAGCCGTCGATGCGCGCCGCCTCGTCCAGCTCACGCGGCAGGCCCCGGATGAACTGCACCATCAGGAACACGAAGAACGCGTCCGTGGCGAGGATCTTCGGCACGATCAGCGGCAGGAACGTGTTCACCCAGCCGACCTGGGAGAACAGCACGTACTGCGGCACGATGATCACGTGGACCGGCAGCATGATCGTGCCGAGCATGATGCCGAACCACCAGCGCTTGCCGCTGAAGTGCAGGCGCGCGAACGCGTAGGCCGCCATCGAGCACGACACCAGGTTGCCGATGATGCAGCCCAGCACCAGGACCGCCGAGTTGAGCAGGTACGTCCCGAACGACGGGGTGAGCGCGTACCAGCCCTCCACGTAGTTCTCGGTCTTGAGGCTGTCGAGGATCAGGCCGGGACTGCGGAAGATCTCGTCGCCCGGCCGCAGCGAGCTCACGACCATCCACAGCACCGGGTACAGCATCACGAACCCGATGAGGATCAGGCCGAGGTGCTTGGCCGGCACGATCAGGCGCCGCCACACCGAGGTGCGGGCGGCCGGTGGCGGTGTAGCCGGTGGCGCGGAACGTGGGGGCGTCGGCGCCCGGCGCAGGTCAGTCGTCATAGAACACCCAGTACTTCGCCGCCCAGAAGTTGATCGCGGTGAACGCCGCGATGATCAGGAGCAGGAACCACGCCAGCGCCGACGCGTAACCCATGTCGAACCGGCTGAAGCCTTGCTGGTACAGGTAGAGCGTGTAGAACATGGTCGAGTCGGACGGTCCGCCCGTGCCGCCGGAGACGACGAACGCCTGCGTGAACGACTGGAACGCGTGGATGATCTGCAGCACCAGGTTGAAGAACAGGATCGGCGAGAGCAGCGGCAGGGTGATCCGCCAGAACTGCGACCACTTGCTCGCCCCGTCGATCGCGGCGGCCTCGTAGTAGACCGCGGGGATCTGCCGCAACCCGGCCAGGAAGATGATCATCGGTGAACCGAAGGTCCACACGTTCAGCACGATGAGCGTCGACAGCGCGGTGTCCGGGTCGGAGATCCAGCCCTTGCCCTCGACGCCGAAGAAGCCCAGCACGCGGTTCAGCAGACCCTCGGCACCGAAGATCTGCGTCCACAGCACCGCGATCGCCACGCTCGATCCGAGCAGCGAGGGCAGGTAGAACGCCGAGCGGTAGAACGCGAGCCCCCGCAGCCCGCGGTCGAGCAGCAGCGCCACCCCCAGCGCGCAGGCGAGCTGCAGCGGCACCGACACGAGCACGTAGGTGAACGTGACACCCAGCGCGTTGTGCAACCGCTCGTCGGTGAAGATGCGGGCGAAGTTGTCGAATCCGATGAACTTCGGCGGCTGGATGAGGTTGTACTTGGTGAACCCCAGGCCGAAGGACGCGAGCACTGGACCGATCGTGATGAAGACCAGTCCGGCGAACCAGGGCGCAAGGAACCAGAATGCGGCTTTGTTGTCGCGCTTGCGCACCTGGACGCCACCGTGGCGCAGCTGACGCAGTTCGTCTAACGCGCTCATGAACTCCTGACCCCGTCGGCTGGAAAACGCTTTCCGGAGTCTGCATCGGGGCACCACGAGCGTCAAGCGAGGCAGTCGAACGGCGTCGAACGGCGTTGTCGAACGGAGATCTCGCCGTTCGACAACGGTCCACTGTGGACTAATCGAGAACGCGCACCGAGAGCCCGCCGGTACGGTACTGCGGCTGCACCCGGCGTGCGCCGCCGGACACCGTGACGCGAGCGAACCTGCCGAGCAGCACCGGTGCGGAGATGACCGGCACCACCGCGCCCGCGGGCACGTCGTCCAGCGAGATCACCAGCGTGCAGCCGGTGCCGAGGGAGAGCGGGCGCCCGGAGGTCAGCGCGGCGCAGTCGCCCCGTCGCACGGTCACCTCCAGCGTGGTCCCCGAGCTCTGCCGGTAACCGCGCACGCGGAGCTCTCCGGTCAGCCGGAAGGTTCCCGCGCGCAGTTGCACCTCTCCCTTGCCGAGCGCCGACGGCGAGGCCGCCACCAGCGTGCCGCCCTCGATCCGGGTGTCGCCGGTGTAGCTGTTGGCACCGGTCAGCGTCAGCGTGCCGGTACCGCGCTTGACCAGCCCGCCACGACCGCCGATCGCGTTGTGCCAGGTGTCGGCCGCGTGGAAGCCGCCGCGGTTGGCGTCCAGGTCGACGCGCACGTCCGAGTCGAACGCGCCGAAGCCGTCGGCCGCGGCGAAGAGGTTCAGCCTGCCCCAGTGCTCCGGCCCGTCGAGCAGCGCGTGCCCGGACGGCAGAGCGGTGGTGCGCAGGACCTCGCGGCGCTGGTTCGCGGTCAGGTACGGCTGCCGGGTCTCCAGCAGCACCTCCGCGCCCTTGGGCACGCTCATCGCGATCCGCCGCCCGGTCCTGGGCAGCCCGTACGTCAGCCGCGGGGTCACGAGGCGGGCGTTCGCCTCGCGGTCGGCGTACGGGTCGGTGGAGGTGCCCGCGGAATGCGCGTACTCGAAGACGTCGACGCCGACGTGCTGCCGGAAGTACTCGGCCGCCTGCGCCCTGGCGGCGGCCTTCAGCGTGGCGTTCGCCGGGTCGGCGAGGGTCGCGGCGGCCAGCGCGGTCGCCAGGATCCGGCCGCCGATGACGTCCGCCGGCGAGTGCATGCCCGCCACGATCCGCATGTCGGCCAGGTCGAACGCCCTGGTCACGAGCTCCTGGAACCGTTCGGGGATCGCGTGGGCGAGCGCGAGGCACGCCAGGTGCAGCGCGTTGGTGTGACCGCTCGGGTAGCCGCCGTCCTCGGCCGGCTTCAGGCTGCGCTGGCGCAGCAGTTGCGGGGCCACCACGACGTCGGTGCGATAGACCGGATAGCCGAACTCATCGGTCTCACCGGTCGGCACCACCGTGCTCTCCGGACTCAGCCGCCACGGACGCGGATACTGGTAGGCGAACTTCGACGGGTTGCCAGAGGCGAACGGCCCGCGCACCGTGTTGACCAGGGTGACGACCTGCCCCAGCGCGGAGTCCGGTGAACCCGCGCCGAGCGCCGAGCCCGCCGGCGCGTCCGGCGGCAGCTTCTCGTCCACAGTGGACGGTGGCGTGCCGTCCGGCGCCGACGTGATGCCGGTGACGGCCTTGGCTCCCGCCTTGTACAGCTCGGCCAGCGGGCCGAGCCCTCCGATGGCGCTGTAGCTCTGGTGCTGACGGTCCACGATGAACGCTCGCTTGGCCTGGTCGGCGGTCCGCGCCCCGGTGATCCGCGCGACGTGGCGGACGTTGGCCTCGAGCACGTTCCGGTTGAGCACGACTCCGTTGTCCCAGGTGCTGCCGGTGCGCCAGAGGTCCTGCATCCCCGACAGGACACGCACAGCCGCGTTGGTCTCGGGTGTCAGGTTGGCGAGCACGTTGGTGCGGTAGGAGTCGACGAACGGCGCCGCGCCCGTGGGCAGCTCGGCGGCGTTCGCTTCGAGGGCCCGGTCGAGCGCGGTCGGGCCGATCAGCAGGCCGGCGGACAGCATCGCCGAACGCCGCAGCAGTGTCCTGCGGTCGAACTCTTCGGCAATGGTCATGTTAACGCTCCCAACAGTCCTTCACGGACACGTGTGGCGGCACGGGGATTGTGGTGCACAATACGCAACGAAACGGGACCGTACTCGATACTGGGATGGTGTGAGCGTTAACAGTTCACGATGCGGCGATGCGCAGCACCGGCTCACCGCCCACGTCGCCCGCCGGGTGGCCGACGATCGCCGAGAAGAACGGGGTGCGCACGCGTACGCCGTCCGGGGCCTCCTCGGCCGCCACGTCGAGCGCGACCGGTTCCGGCCCGTAGCAGAGGACGAAGACGGCTCGCCCGTGCGGCGTGGCGGCGATCGGCCCGGCCAGGACGTGGTTGGTTGCGACAACGCGCCGCCAGCCCGCGTCCGGGTCGCCGTAACCCCTCGGGTCGTCGCCGAGCCAGAACGACAGCTGTTCCTGGGTCATGTCCGCGGTGCGCGGGCTGTTGAAGTACGCCGGGCCGTCCGGCGGGTTCTCCACGCGCAGTCCGGCGGCCGCGCTCAGCGCGAGCCCGCCCGCGAGCAGCGTTCCGCCGGTGCTGAGAGCGCGCCAGGCGTCACCGAGGTCGAGCTCACCACCGCCCGGCTCGCTCACCGTCCGGATGCGACGCTGGCGGGAGCCTTCCGCGGTCGCGTAGGGAAGGCCGGCGAGGAAGGCCAGCTCGGCGTTGACCGGCAGCGTGGCGCGGTCCAGCACCGCGACCAGGAAGAGACGTTCACCGTCGGTGACGTACAGCTGCTGCGCGGAGAGCATGACCTGGTCCCAGGTCACCACGGCCTTGGTCACCAGCTTGGCACCCAGCCCGCCCTCGGCGGCGTCGCGCACCCGGACGGGGCCGAGCGGCCGCGTGAGCAGCATCGTCCTGCCGTCGGCGTACTGCACCACCGGCCCGATCCCGTGCTGGTGGTCCACGACGGACTCGATCACCGCGGTCCCGGCGGCATCGATCAAGTAGGGCGTCAGCCGCGCGGTGAGCGAGACCGAGACCTGTCCGTGCCGCAGCGAGTAGCGGGTGTGCACAGGGGTCTGCGCCGGCTCGCGGTACCACCGGTTGCCGTCGAGGAAGAACCACACCGTGGCGAAGGCGAAGTGCCCGCTCGGGACGCCCGGCGTCGAGGCGCAGAAGTAGGCCACCCGCCGGTCGCCGAGGTAGCGGCCCAGCTCGGCCTGGACGCGGCCGCTGAAGAACCGCAGGCCGAGCATGCCCTCACAGCCGCAGTGCTGCTCGCTGTAGCGGGGCCCGCCGTAGTCGAAGCCGCGGGCCGACAGCCTGGTCTCGAGGTGCCGCGCGATCTCCTCGCCGTCGTCGAGGAAGCACTGCTCGCCGCTCACCTGGTAGGCCCTCGCCAGGAACGTCAGCGAGATCGGCAGGTAGTTCTGGTCGTGCCCGGCGCCGTGCTCGACCGGCAGGCGCAGCTCGCGATCGACGACGCGGTTCGCCCTGACCTCGCTGTGGTAGAGGAACATCGCATCGTCCACGATGGACTTTTCGGACAACAGCCGCCCCAGCGTCAAACCGGCCACCACGGCACCGATCGCCTGGTTGGCGGTCTGCTGGGGGTTGAACATGCTCGCTTCGGTCAGCCAGCGCCAGAAGCCGGTCGCCACCTCGGCGAGCCGGGTCCACTGCGTCTCGGTGATCACCTCACGGCCGAACTCCAGCACGTTCACCGCGTGCAGCAGTGCCCACACGGTGCTCGGCCAGTCGCCGAACGGGTGTTCGCCGGCTTCGAGCACGTAGCGGGCGTACGGCAGGCCGCTGTCCCGCACGAGCAGGAACGGCTCACCGGGGTTGTCGGTGCGGAAGACCCGTTCGGCCAGCACGAAGTCCAGGCCGCGCCGGGCGGCGTCCACCAGCTCGGAGTCGCGCCGGTCGTCACGGTGCCAGGCCAGGCACAGCAGCGACACGACGCCCAGCGCCATGTCACCGATGTCATCGACAGCGGCGGGGTCTTCCAGGTTGCCGTCCGGACGCTGGCGCGCGAGCACGGCGGACACGGCCCTGTCGAGCACCCTCCGCAGTTCGTCGTGGTCGTCGGGCAGGTCGTGCACGCTGGCGTGCTGGCTCGGCAGGTACACCGCGGCGGCGGTCATCGGTACTCCTCGCGGGGCGCTCGCCCGAGATCGTCAGCTGTGGTGGGCGTGCGTGGCCGGAGTGCTTTCCCTCCCCTTCGTTCTCGTGTGCGACGCGGCTGGGACCCGCCTAGTTGGTTAAAACGTAAACTTGTTCACCCGGTCGGCGTCAAGGCACAACTTGAGCCGATTCCTTGGGGAACAAGGTTTCCAGAAGTTGTTCTTGACAGGCGGACAACCGGTTCCTACAGTCCCGGAAAGCGCTTTCCAGCTCCCTGGGACGGACCACTGGAACTGCGCCGTGCGTGGCATCGGCAACTCGGCCCAACGGTCCAGCGATGACGTCCCAGGAGTGGCACAGAATGTCGGAGAACAGCGGCACCGCCGTGCTCGACCCGCCGGTCACCGAACCGCAGGCGGCACCGGTGCGGCGCAAGCGCAAGCGGCACAAGCACAACCTCGCGGGCTACGGCTTTCTCGCGCCCTGGCTGATCGGCCTGTTCGCGTTCACGCTGATCCCGATGGTGTACTCGCTGTACCTGTCGCTGACGAAGTTCAACCTGCTCACGGCTCCACAGTGGATCGGCGTGGAGAACTACACGCGGTTGTTCTCCGACGAGCGGTACCTGCAGTCCATCAAGGTCACGCTGCTGTACGTGGTGACTTCTGTACCGCTCAAGCTCGCCGCCGCGCTGCTGGTCGCCGTCGCGCTCAACCGCGGCCTGAAGGCGCTCGGCTTCTACCGGGCGACGTTCTACCTGCCGTCACTGCTGGGCGCGAGCGTCGCGGTCTCGGTGATGTGGCGGCAGATCTTCTCCCGCGACGGCCTGGTCAACCAGTTCCTCGGGCTGTTCGGCATCCAGGGAGCCGACTGGATCGGTGATCCGCGCTACGCGATGTGGACGCTGGTGCTGTTGTCCGGCTGGCAGTTCGGCACGCCGATGCTGATCTTCCTGGCCGGGCTCAAGCAGCTGCCGCAGGACCTCTACGAGGCGGCGGCCATCGACGGCGCCGGGCGGTTCACGGTGTTCTTCAAGATCACGCTGCCGCTGCTGTCGCCCATGGTCTTCTTCAACCTCGTGCTGGAGACGATCAACGCGTTCCAGACGTTCACGCCGGCGTACGTCATCTCCAACGGCCTGGGTGGCCCGATCGACTCCACGCTCCTGTACACGCTTTACCTGTACCTCAAGGGATTCGGCAGCATGCAGATGGGCTACGCCTCCGCGATGGCGTGGGTGTTGTTCGCCGTGATCGGACTGTTCACGGCGGTCTACTTCTGGTCGGCCCGCCGGTGGGTGAACTATGCCGACTGAAAAGCATCAGAGCCACTGGCGGGCACACGCCCTGCTGCTCGTCGTGCTGGTGGCGATGATCTACCCGATGGTCTGGCTCGTCGGCGCGTCGTTCAAGCCCGAGAACCAGATCTTCAGCACCATGAACCCGCTGCCGCTGGTCTTCACGTTCGCCAACTACGTCAGCGGCTGGACGGCGACCGGCACGTCGTTCACCGTCTACCTCGCCAACTCGATGACGGTCTCGATCTGCACCGTCATCGCGAACGTGGCGTCCTGCTCGGTGGCGGCCTATGCGTTCGCGCGCCTGGACTTCGCGTTCCGCAGGTTCTGGTTCGCCGTGATGCTCGGCACGATGATGCTGCCGTTCCAGGCGACGCTGATCCCGCAGTACGCGATCTTCTACCAGCTGAACTGGATCAACACGTTCCTGCCGCTGGTGGTGCCGTACCTGCTCGCCTACGACGCCTTCTTCATCTTCCTGATGGTGCAGTTCATCCGCGGCATCCCGCGTGAGCTGGACGAGGCGGCGGCACTGGACGGCGCCGGGCACGTTCGGGTGTTCTTCAGCGTCATCCTGCCGCTGCTGAGGCCGGCGCTGCTCACCACGACGATCCTCACGTTCATCTGGACGTTCAACGACTTCCTGCGTCAGCTGGTCTACCTGTCCGACCACTCGCGCTACACCGCACCGCTCGGCCTCAACGCGTTCGTCGACCGGGCGAGCGGGTCGAGCTACGGCGGCATGCTGGCGATGTCCGTGGTCACGCTCGTGCCCACCGTCGCCGTCTTCCTGATCTCGCAACGCCGCCTCGTCGAGGGCGTCGCGACCACCGGCATCAAATAACGCCTTTCACCGCCAAGAAAGGAAACACATGTCCATTTCCAGGAGAGGTCTCTTCGGCCTGGCCGGTGGTCTCGCCGCGGCCTCGGTCGCCGGCTGCGGCTTCGCGCCGACCAACAGCGGTGGCGCGGCGAACAACTCGCTCACCTTCCGCTGGTGGGGTGGCGAGGCGCGCAACAAGGCGTACCAGAACGCTCTGCAGATCTTCACGCAGAAGACCGGTACGAAGGTCGACGCCCAGTACTCCGGCTACGACGGCTACTTCAACAAGCTCAACACCGAGTTCGCGGGCGGCAACCCGCCGGACCTGTTCCAGATGGACACCGCGCTGGTGAGCACCTACGCGGCCCAGGGCGTGCTGACCGACCTCTCGTCGTTCATCCCCAGCACCATCCACCTCGACACGCTGTACCCGGCGGTGCGGCAGGCGGGCGCGGTGGACGGCAAGACCTACGGCGTGCCGTCCGGCTCCGGTTTCGCGCCGATCCTCTACGACAAGACCATCTTCGAGCAGGCGAAGATCCCCGTCCCGCCCGACACCTGGACGTGGGACGACTTCGGCCGCATCGCCGGTGAGCTTTCGAAGGCCATGGGGCAGGGCAAGTACGGCGCTCTGGACGCCTCCAAGGACGACTCCGGCGCGTTGCAGCCGTGGCTGCGGCAGCGGGGCAAGGACCTCTACAACGCCGAGGGCAAGCTCGCGTTCACCAAGGACGACCTCGCCGAGTGGTTCGCGTTGTGGGACAAGCTGCGCAAGGCCGGCGCGATCTGCCCGCCGGAGATGCTCTCCAGCACCGACTCGGCGACGGGCAACCACCCGTTGATCTCGGGTTCGATCGCGATGACGACCGGCTGGGGGCTCGCGCAGATGGCGCCGCTCACCCAGCACACGCTCGACATCGTCGTGGTACCGCGCGGCAGCAACGGCAAGACCGGGCAGGCGCTCAGCGGCGGTGTGCTGCTGTGCATCCCGGTCAAGAGCAAGAACCCCGAGGCCGCCGCCAAGCTGATCGACCTGTTCGTCAGCGACGTCGAGGCGATCAAGGCGATGGCCATGACGCGCGGGATCCCGCCGTCGAGCAAGGCCCTGGAGGCCCTGACGCCCACGCTGACGGCGTCCGACAAGCGGGACGTGACCTACGCGCAGTACGTCGCGGACGAGGTGGCGAAGGACGGTCTGCCGCCCGCCCCGACCGCTCCGCCCGGTTACAACGACGCGAAGACGGCACTGGACGCGGCGGCCAAGCAGGTCGCGTTCGGGAAGATGTCCATTCCCGACGCGGTCGCGCAGTACTTCCGCGACGCCGAGGCAGCACTGAACGGGGCCAAGTAACACCGTGCCAGCACAAACCGGGGTGGCCGTCGAGAGCACGGACCTGTTCACCGGGCCGGTTTCCGCTCCACGTCAGCTGATTCGGGTCAGCGTGGCGGTGCCGCGCCCCGAACCGGCGTGGGTGCGGATCACCGGGCCGTTGATCCGCACACCGGAGCCCGTGCGGGTGGCGGCGGGCCCTGGCGAGGTCGTGGCCGAGGTCGGCGTGGTCTTCTCCGCGCCGACCACCCCCGGCACCGCCTATCCGGCGACCGTGGTCGTCGCGCCGGTCAGCGGTGCCCCGCCGTTCGCGTGGGACGTCACCGTGACCGTGGCGGAGACCGGCTGGACGATGTGGATGGTCTCGCACTTCCACTACGACCCGGTGTGGTGGAACACCCAGGCGGGCTTCACCGAGACGTGGCTCGACCTGCCGGGCGCGCAGGCCAAGCGGATGCCGTTCCAGCTCTCCGCGTTCGACCTGGTGCGCGCCCACCTCGACGCCGCGAGGCAGGACGAGGACTACCGGTTCGTGCTCGCCGAGGTCGACTACCTCAAGCCGCACTGGGACGCGTTCCCCGGTGACCGGCACGACCTGCGGCGGTTCCTGCGCGAGGGCAGGATCGAGATCGTCGGCGGCAACTACAACGAGGCCAACACCAACCTGACGCACCCGGAGTCGACCGTCCGCAACGCGGTCTACGGCGTCGGTTTCCAGCGCGACGTGCTGGGTGCGGATCCGCAGACCGCGTGGATGCTCGACGTGTTCGGGCACGACCCGTCGTATCCGGGGCTGATGGCGGACGCCGGTTTGTCGTCGAGCGTGTGGGCGCGCGGGCCGTGGCACCACGTCGGGGCCAAGCGGCACACCGGTGACATCACCAGGATGCAGTTCCCGTCCGAGTTCGAGTGGATCTCGCCGAGCGGCCGCGGTGTGCTCACCGCGTATCTCGCCGATCACTACGTCGCCGGGTGGGACATCGAACGCAAGTCCACTCTGGACGAGGCCATGGCCGAGGCGTACCGGCAGTTCAGCACCTTGCGCAAGGTCGCTGCCACGCGCAACGTGATGCTGCCGGTGGGACACGACCACAACGTGCCGTCCCGGTTCTGCACCG
Organism: Lentzea roselyniae; assembly: GCF_039537795.1. Taxonomy (NCBI): domain Bacteria; kingdom Bacillati; phylum Actinomycetota; class Actinomycetes; order Pseudonocardiales; family Pseudonocardiaceae; genus Lentzea; species Lentzea roselyniae. Next base: position 43,335 of record NZ_BAABBE010000033.1, on the reverse strand, counting down.
AGATCCACCGCGCGTGGAACGAGAAGTACGTCTGGCCGCGTTTCGTGGTCGGGCTGCCCCGCGACTTCTTCGCCGCCGTGCGCGCGGACGCCTCGGCGCGGTCGGTGACGTTCAGCCCGCAGACCAGGGACATGAATCCCGTCTACACCGGCAAGGACGTCTCGTACATCGACACGAAGCAGGCCCAGCGCGCCGCCGAGGTGGCGGTGCTCGACGGCGAGCGGCTGGCGGCGCTGACGACGTTGCTGGGGGCGGGTTATCCGGCTCTCGCACTGGACAAGGCCTGGCGCCAGCTGGTGTACGGCGCGCACCACGACGCCATCACCGGCACCGAGTCCGACCAGGTCTACATCGACCTGCTCACCGGCTGGCGGGAGGCGGACGAGCTCGGCCGTTCCGTGCTGACCGGTGCGATCTCGCACCTGGCGTCCCGTGCCGACACGACCGGCGCCGGCGAGGCCGTGATCGTCGTCAACGCGCTGGCCTTCGAGCGTGATGCCGTCGCCACCGTGACGCTGCTCCTGCCCGGTTTCCGGGGTGCTCGCGTCACGGATGCCGATGGCCAGGAGATCCCCGCGGTGACCGAGGCCCTGGTCCGGCACCTGGACCGCACTCTCGAAGTGACGCTGACGTTCGTGGCACGGCAGCTCCCGGCGACCGGCTACCGGGTGTACCGCGTGGTCGACGCCCCGTCGGTCCCGCCGTTCTGGATGTCGAAGACCGGCACCACCGTGTCCTCGTCGTCGTTCGTCGCCGAGGCCGATCCCGAACGCGGCGGTGCGTTGTCCCGCCTGTACGACGTCACCGCCGAGCGTGAACTGCTCCGACCTGACGGTCTCGCGGCGGAACTGCTGGTGCAGGAGGAACACCCCGGGCATCCGGTGTGGGGCGAGGGGCCGTGGCACCTGCTGCCCAAGGGCCCGGGGACGACCGCGGGCGAGGCCGACGTGAACGTCCAGACGAGCCCTGTCGGTGAACGCCTCGTGAGCCGCACCGCGCTCGGCGATCTTCGGATCACCCAGCACGTGACGCTCTGGCACGACCTGCCGCGCGTCGACATCCGGTCCTTCGTGGACGGTTCGATCGGCCAGGACCGGTTGCTGCGCAGCCGGTTCGCTTTCGACCTGCCCGGCGCGCTGCCGGTCGCCGAGGTCGGTTTCGCCGCCGTCGGGCGCTCGTTCGGCTTCCCCGACGTCGACGCCGCCGAGAACCTGTGGACGCTGGACAGCCCCGCACACACCTGGGCCGGCCTGTCCGCTCCCGTGCGACTGCGGCTGCCGGACGGTGTTCTGCACGCCATCGGGGTCGCGGAGGTCGTCGCTGAAGACGGCCGGGACCTGCTGGCCGCGCTCGCCGCCAAGGGTGTCACCGCCACCTGCACCCGTCCGGCCGGTCCGCGGTACGGCGCGCTCGACGTCGACTCCAACCTGCCCGACGTGCGAATCGTGGTGGGGGACAACGAGTTCACGGCCGCGGTGCTCGACAACGCGCCCGAGTTCCGTGCCGCGCTCGAGGCCACCGGCAGGGTGTTCGTGCCCGCCGACCGTCCGCGAGCAGAGCAGTGGGTGCCGGACGCCGACCTGCGCGGCCCGCGCGACCTGCCGGTCCTGATCGTCACCGATGTCGGCGCCTTGATCGACGACCTCGCGGACGCGTGCGTCGAGGTGGCGGGGCCGGGTGGCACCACCGATCCCGTGACCGACTACTCGGTGGCGGTCGTCAACCGCGGCACGCCGGGGTTCGTCGTGGCACCCGACGGCACGCTGCACGTGTCGCTGATGCGCTCGTGCAGCGGCTGGCCGGCCGAGGTCTGGATCGACGGCGACCGCCGCACGGTGCCGGACGGGTCCAGCTTCGCCTGGCAGCACTGGTCCCACACCTTCGAGCTGAGCGTGGTGGCCGGTGCCGGAGACTGGCGCCAGGCCGGGTTCGCCCGCGCAGGGCAGGACGTCAACCACCCGGTGCACGCCCGCCAGGTCCCTTCGACGGAGGGCTGTCTGCCCACCGAGCTGAGCCTGCTCGCCGTGTCACCGCCCAGCGTGCTGCTGACGGCGGTCAAGTCCCGCGGCAACCCGCTCGCGTCCTGCGGCGACGAGCACAGCTCCGACCTCGCGGTGCGGTTGTACGAGTCGGCGGGGACACCGGTGACCGCTTCGGTTTCGCTGTACGGAGGCATCAACGCGGCGCAGCGCACGGATCTGCTGGAGGAGCGGGAGCTCGAACCGCTGAAAGTCCAATCAGGACAGGCCGAGATCGCACTCGGCGCTGCCGACGTGGCCACTCTGCGGCTCACGGCGGAGTCCGCGCTTCCCCACACCTCCGCCGAATCGGTGGAGCCGGTGCAACCGATCGCCACGAAGTACTGGCGCCACAACGCGGGCCCGGCGCCGATCGGCAACCTGCCGGTCACCGTGCACGTCACACCGTCCTTCATGCGCCTGCCCCCCGGCGCCGGCGGCCAGGCGAGCATCACCGTCAGCTGCAGCGGCACCCCGGCCAAGGGACGCCTGGAGTTCACCGGCGGCCAGTCGTGGGACTACGACCTCGCCGCCGGCGAGTTCGCCGAGTTCACCGCGACCGTGAAGTCTCGGCCGGGACGGCACCTGCACGCCGCGCGCATCCGCGACCACCTCGGCCAGGTGCTGGAGGACACCATCGAGGTGGTGTCCGGCCACACCACCGACCGGGACCTGGTCGACGTCCTGCTCAGGGCGGGCGCGCTCCTGCTCGCCCCCGGTGAGCACTCGCTGCTGCCGGTCACGCTGCAGAACCGGGTGCAGAGCGAGGTGCACGGCGAGGTCACCGTGGTCAGCCCGTTCGGCACCTGGGGCAACGATCTCGTCATCGGCCCGCGCACCCAGCCGTTCGTGATCCCGCCGGGAGGCAAGGTCACGGTCGCCGTCACGGCCACCGCGGCACCCACCGCTCGCCGCGGCGCGCACTGGTGGACGATGGTGCGCGTCGCGGCCCACGGCAGGCTGTACTACTCCCCCGCGATTCCCGTGAACGTGCGGTGACGGCACAGTTGAACGCCGGGAACCCTACGACCGACCCTTAATTGAGACGACACGCGTTGCTATCGTCGCGACACTGATCATCTACGAGATTTTCCTGGGGAATTCGGAGATTTCATCGTGCGCGTCCCTGTACCTGTCCCGCCCAGAACCAGGCTGCCCGCGTGGCGGACGATCACCGCGCTGGGAGTCAGCGCGCTCGTGGTCGCCGGGCTGACCGCGTCGACCGCCAGCGCGGAGGACAGCACCCTGCGCAGCGACCAGGCCGTCGCGCGCTCGTGTTTCGCGAAGGCGCTGGCGAAGGGCGACCGCGGTGTCGCCCTTCGCCACGTCACCTCCACAGTGGACGGACTCGTGCAGGCGCGGCTCCGCCCGCACGGCAGCGGGTCCGGCGGAGCACCGCGAGCCAGTCCGCGCACGCCACGCTCGTCGGCTCGGCTCCCAAGGGCTACAAGCTCCAGGTGCGCAAGGCTTTCAGCACGCCGACCTCGCGGGTGATCCAGCCCGGCGGCACGACCACCGACCCCATCCAGTGGGCAGACGTGATCAAGTCCGACCTGGTGAGCACCGGCGGGAAGTTCAGCTGGGCGGTCAACCCGTCGACCCGTCCGTACGTCGCAGGCCGCTACGGCCGCGACCCGCAGGGCCCGGCGCAGGGCAAGATCACGCTCGCGAACCCGGACGGCATTCCCGCCACCAACACCGAGTTCCCGGACAACCCGGTCGCCGAGCGCATCCCGTTCCGGGTCGAGGGCACGCCCACCGCGGACAACGGCAAGATGGAGGTCAGCGTCGGCTGGGGAACGGCCGGCACCGACTGGGACCTCTACGTGTTCGACTCGGCCGGCAACGTGGTCGCGTCGTCGGCGTCCGGCGGCACCAACTCGGAGAAGGCCCGGCTGTTCGACCCGCCCGCCGGTGACTACACCGCAGTGCTGGTCAACTACTCCCAGGCCGACCCGGCGAAGCCGGACGACTGGTCGAACCTGACCGTCGAGTTCTCCTCGCCGCTGCCCATGACCTACGGCCCCAAGGAGCCGTACACCCTCACGTGCAGCGACTCGCGCGGCCGCCTGGTCGGGCTCGCGGAGATCTACGTCGACCGCGGTCAGACGGCCGATGTCGGCGATGTCTGCACCCGCTCGGCCCGTACCGCCAAGGAACGCAGGTAGTCACGTGCGGCGGCGGCCACTGCGATTGGGCGGTGGCCGCCGCCGCGCGCTTCACCGCGGTGCTTCTCCGAGAGCGCGGTAGGTGAAGCTGTCGAAGTCGGCCCACGTGTCGCTCGGCGCGCCGTCACCGGTCGCGTACAGTCCGATGTGGACGCCGGTGAACCCGCCCGCGACCGGCGTGCTGAGCACCCGCCCGTCGAACGACTCACCCAGCAGCTGCCACTCCCCCGAGCCCGACGCGACCAGCGCCTGGTGGTCCTGGCCCACGGCCTCGAAGCCCAGCCGCACGGTTCCTTCCGCGACCTGGGTCTTGCCGAGCACCTCCTCGCGCCCACCGGCCCGGCGCACGAGGGTGACCTCACGCCCCGCGCCGAGCAGCAGCCGGAAGTGGTTGTCGTTGTTCTGCAGCAACACCATCCCCGCGGCCTCGGCCGGTCCCGCCGGCTCGAACTCCAGCACGCACGACGCGTGGAAGTTCTGGTGCTGCTGACGCCGCACCACGACGCTCGGCGTGACGAGCTCGGTGATCGACTCCGGCCGGACGCGCAGCCGGAGGTGGCCCGGTCGTTCGGTCAGCGACCAGAACTCCTCCTCCGGGGTGCGGAGGAACATCCAGGCCGCGTCGAGCTCAGGTGCGTCGAAGTCGTCGGTCTGCAACGGCTCCGACCACGGGTGCACGAGCAGATCGGGCACGGGGTAACTGCTTTCGAGGCGCCCGGTGCCGGGACTGAAGACCGGCCCGCCGTTCTCCCACGACACCGGCACGAGGAAGGTCTCGCGCCCCAGGTTGTAGTAGTAGCCGCCGTACGGACGGGTCGCCAGCAGCACCGCGTACCACTGGCCGTGCTGCGTGCACACGAGATCCGCGTGCCCCGTCGCCGCGACGGGGTACGACCGGCCGAGGTGGCGATGGGTCAGCACCGGGTTCAGCTTCGAACCGCGGTACGGGCCGGTGACCTCGTCGGCGAACGCCACGACCACGGAGTGTTCGAAGTCCGTGCCGCCTTCCGCGCACAGCAGCACGTACCTGCCGTCCACTTTGTACAGATGTGGCGCTTCGGCCCACACGGCGTCGTGCATCGCGCCGCGGAACAGCACGTGCTCCTCGCCGACCAGCGAGAGCGACCGGACGTCGAACTCGCGCAGGTAGACCTCGGTCCGGCCATCGCGGACCTCACGGGTCGCGGTCCACCAGGCGCGGCCGTCGTCGTCGAAGAACAGCGACGGGTCGAACCCCGGGGCTTCCGGCAACCAGTGCGGCTCCGACCAGGGACCCTCCGGATCCGTGGCCGTCACGACGAAGTTGCCGCTCTCCCGCGTGCCGCCGACGAGCGTGCACACCACGTAGAAGACGCCGTCGTGGTGGCGGATCGTGGGCGCGTACAGGCCGCCGGAGGCGCGGACGCCCTGCAACGGCAGCTGCGAGGGCCGGTCCAGCACGTGCCCGGCCGGCCGCCAGTGCACCAGGTCCCGGCTGTGGTAGATCGGCAGGCCGGGGAAGTACTCGAAGGTGGAGGTGACGAGGTAGTAGTCCGGTCCCGCCCGGCACACCGAGGGATCGGGGTGCGAGCCGGGCAGGACCGGGTTCCGGAACTGTGTCAAGTGGGCTCTCCCGCTAGGGGTTGATCCGGGTGTAGGCGGGCTTCGGCCTCAGGTTCGAGTCGAAGAGGCAGGCCGCGCCCTCACCGGGGAACGTGCCCGGCACCCAGGAGTGACGATCGGTGTAGCCCCACGTCGTGAACTCCACGCACCGCGGGACCGCGTGGCAGTCGTCCCAGATCCGCTTGTACATGGTCGCCTGCTGGTTCAGCTTGTTCTGGTCGACCGGCAGCTGAATGCGCACGTCGGCCTCGGTGATCGCGATGTCGACGCCGAGAGCGGCGAGCCGCTCGAGGTTCTGCCGGAAGCCCGACGGGTAGCCGTACCGGGTCGCCAGGTGCGTCTGGATGCCCACACCGTCGATCGGAACGCCCTGCTGCTTGAGCGTGCGCACGAGGTTGTAGACCGCGTTGCTCTTGGCGTTCATGCCTTCGGTGTTGTAGTCGTTGATGTACAGCTTCGCCGACGGGTCGGCGGCGCGGGCGGCGCGGAACGCCTCGGCGACGAAGCCGTCACCCAGCCGCTGCTGGAAGATCGACTGCCGGCGCGAGCCGTTCTCCTCGAAGATCTCGTTGACGACGTCCCACGCGCGGATCTTGCCGCGGTAGCGGCCCATCTCGGTGTTGATGTGCTCCCTGACCACGTTGCGCAGCTCGCCGCCACCGAGGTTGTTCAGCCAGTTCGGATACTGGCTGTGCCACACGAGCGTGTGCCCGCGCACGGACTTCCCGTTCTGCTGGGCGTAGTTGACGATCGCGTCCGCACCGGACCAGTTGAACTGGTTGCGGTTCGGTTCGACCACGGCCCACTTCATCTCGTTCTCGGGTGTGACGCTGTCGAACTCACGGGTCAGCACCGAGCGGTAGTCCTGCTGGCTGCCCAGAGGTCCCGCCGCCACCGCGCTGCCGACCCAGCGGTTGGTGATGTCCTTCAACGGTCCCGCCGCCGACGCGGGAACCGCCTGACCCGCCGCGATCGCGGCCGCCGCCGCCGCGATCGCGAGGATCCGAGTGCCAAGGGGTAAGTGCAACTTCATCGTCGCTCCTTGAGGGTTCTGCTTACAACCGCTTGCTCTCCGGCGGTCCGAGGTAGCTCGGTCGCAGGCCGCCGGTGTCCACGACCAGCTTCTGCACCACGACGGTGGGATCGACCATCCACAGCCTGAGCACGTGCGGGCCGGGTGTGCCGATCACGTGCCGCGTGGCGGTGAGATTGACGTTGTCGGAGGTCAGACGCTCCCACTGCCGGTTCATCCCGGTGTGGTCGGCGCCCGTCGCCTGGATGACGTCGACGACCTGCGGAGCCGCGTCGTCGAACGAGACCGCGTAACGAAGCCCCGGTACCGGCAGCACACCGGCGCGGGGTGAGAGGTACGCCCACACGGTGACCTCGCCGGGAGTCAGCAGCGTCATCCGGTACTCGAGCCGCGGGCCGCGACCGGGTTCCTGGCGCGCGGCCGTCGCCGGGAACGGCTTCATGCCCGCCCCTGTCCGCCCGATACCGGGGATGCGACGCCACTTCACGTCTCCGGCGGCGATGTTCGCGCTGAAGTGCTCGGCCTCCATCGACACGTAGCCGTTGGCCTCGATGAAACCCTCACGCCACGCGCGCGGCACGTCGGGACTGCTCACCACGGCCTCGACGGTCACCGTGCGGCCCGCGCCGGACACCACGATCGGGACGCGCGTCCTGCCCCGCGGCGCCCGCGACCAGTCGACGCGCAGCTCTGCCCGCAGCTGCTTCTCGACCCTGCCCCTGGCCGGCTCCACCAGCAGCCACGGCACACCTGCGCGGATCGTGCAGTCGAACGGTTGCGAGCCGCGGTTGAACACGTCGACGTACTGCGCGGGCTGACTCTGGAACGGGCTGAACTCCGGCAGCACCGGTGTGTCCGAAGAGGACGGCCACCACTGCTCGGACCCGTCGATCGCGACACCCATCTCGGCACCGGCAGCCGGGCTGATCCGCTGCACCGGCGGGAAGATCTCGTCGGGCAACGCGACGTGGTCCTTCTCCGGCTGCTGCCATCCCGCGTCCGGGCCGTAGCGCTCCACGTCGCCGTACCCGATGTGGGGCTGGGTCTGGAAGCCGTTCCACTTGCCGCCCGCGACCACGGTGTTGAACCTCTCGGCCAGCGCGAGGTCGTCGGCGAACCGCGCCTCCGTCGTCGCGGCGAGGTCGTTGGCCAGCGCCCTGCCCTGCTTGGCGTAGAAGATGTTCGTGAACTCCGCGCGGCGCAGCTCGTACAGGTTCGCGGTCGCCTTCACCTGGTACAGCACCAGCTCGAAGAACGCGTCCCGGTACGGCTCGGGCAGCCGTGCGGCGATCCGCTCGGCGCGTTCGCCGAGCTTGCGCCACTCCTCCGTCACGCGGTCGAGCTCGCGGTAGTGGACGAGGCTGAACGGCGTCGCCTTGTCGTCGTAGACGATCGTGGTGCCGTCCAACGTGATCTTGCGGTTGAGCAGCTCCGGTTTGCGCCGCGCCTGGAGTTTTCCGTAGGTGTTCAGCACCGCGGCGATGGACACGGCCGTGCGCCTGCCGAAGTTCTGCTCGGCGTAGTCGCGCTCCCACACCGGCAGCCGCTCCAGCGGCATCGGCTGCCAGGCCTGGTCGAGGAAGAACTGCGCCGGCAGCTCGTTGCCCTTGAAGTCGCCGACGTTGGCCACCCACAGCTGGGAGACGCCGTACGCGGCTGCCTGGTCGAGCTGCTCCCACACGTTCGCGAGCGGGCAGGTGTCGACCCACTTGTAGTTGCGGCCCGCGCCGACGTAGTCGAAGTGGTAGTACAGGCCGTAACCACCGGCGCGCGGCGGCAGCGACCGGTCCGGCAGCTTGCAGAGGTTGCCCCAGTTGTCGTCGGGGAACACGACGGTCACGTGGTCGGGCGGGCGCAGGCCCTTCTCCCAGTACCGCATGACCTCCTTGTAGAGCGTCCACACCTGCGGGATCGAGGCCGGGTCCCTGCCGGTGACGGAGGCCAGGACCTCCTGCTCCGCCGCGATGATCGACCGCATCAGTTCGATGCTGTCGCCGTCGGGCAGCCGGGTGTCGCCGTTGCCGCGCATGCCGACCGTGACGACGCCTTCGAAGTCCTCGTCCACCATGCGTCGGATGCCGTCGGCCCAGTAGGCCTTGATGGCCTCGGGGTTGCGGCGGAAGCTCCACTCGCCCGTGCCGCCGTACGGGTCGTGGCCGGGCTTGACGATGTTGCCGTCGGCGTCGCGCACCGCGGCCACGGCGTGCCGGTTCCACTCCTCGATGCCGCGCATCATCGGTGCCTCGTGCGAGGTGCCCATGACGATGCCGTAGCGCTTGGCGGTGGCGTGGTTGAGCGGGTCGTCCTCGGCGAACGCCCGGCCCCACACGGCGGGCCAGACGTAGTTGCCCTTCAGCCGCAGGACGGTTTCGAAGATCTTCTCCCAGAAGCGGTGGTTGAAGCCGCCGGGATGGCCGGGTGCGTGGCCGGGGCCGAAGTACCGGGGCGCCCACGTGCCCAGCGCCGGGTTCTCGTCGTTGATGAAGATGCCGCGGTACTTGACGAACGGCGTGCCGAGGCTGTGCCTCCCGGCGTCCACGTGCAGCTCCTCGCGGTGCTCCGCGGGCACGTCGTCCCACCAGTACCAGGGCGAGACGCCGATGCGCTTCGAGATGTCGTAGGCGCCGTAGATCGTGCCGCGCGGATCGCTGCCGGTGATCACCAACGCACGTGTGCGTCCGGTGCGCACCACCTGGGTGAGGGAGGTCTCCCACTTGCCCGCGATGCCGGTGACGTCGAGCTTTCCCGCCGCCACCAGGTCGTCCACCGGGCGGCTGCGGCCGAGCGAGCCGATCAGCACCACGTCGCCCTGTGCCGGGATCGTGTCGACGGCCAGCACCGGTCTGATCCCGGTGACGCGTTCGATGTCGGCCTGCAGGTCGCCTGCCACCCGCACGACACCGGGATGATCAGCGCCGCTGACCACGAGCGTGGCCGCTCTCCCTTTCGACACCAGCGGGAAGCGGCCGGAGCCGCCCTGGTTCGTCACGTACTCGGCCGCGACCGCCGTGGTCCCGGTCGTGCCGACCGCGGTCAAGGCCGCGAAGAGTTGCAGAAAATGTCGTCGGGCGAGGTCCGAGGTCATCGTCGAACTCCTCCGGAAGCAGGGATCAGCCCTTCACCGAACCGGTGAGACCGCCGACCATGCGGCGTTCCGCGAGCACGAAGAACGTGAGCGCGGGGATCATGGACAGCGCGGTGAACGCGAGGATCTTCGCGGTGTCCTGGCTGTGCTCGGACTGGAACATCGCCACGCCGAGCGGGAGCGTGAAGTTGGTGGAGTCGTTGAACACGAGCAGTGGCAACAGGAAGAAGTTCCAGCTGCTGACGAACGCGAGGATGGACACGGTCGCCAGGGCGGGCCTCGACAGCGGCAACAGGATGCGCCAGAAGAAGCCGAGCCTGGCCGCGCCGTCGAGCAGTGCGGCGTCCTCCAGTTCGACGGGGATCGCGTTCATGAACGGCCGCAGGATCACGATCGTGATCGGCAGGGAGAACGCCGCCTCGGGGATGGCGACGCCGAGCGGGTTCTCCAGCAGACCGAGCTGGCGCAGCCACAGGTACAACGGCAGCGTCGCCACCCCGAGCGGGAACAGCAGACCGAGCGTGAACAGCGTGTAGAACGCCTCCCGGCCCCGGAAGACGTAGCGGGACAACGCGAACGCCGCCATCGAACCGAAGCCGACCGCCAGCGTCGTCGCGATCACCGCGATCAGCGCGCTGTTGCCGAGCAACCGCCAGAACTGCGCCGACCCGAGCACCTCGGCGTAGTTGTCCCACACCCACGGACCGGGCAGCCCGGCCGGCGCGCGGTTGATCTGCGCCGTCGTGCGGAATCCGCCCAGCACGACGAACAGCAGCGGCACCACCGTGATGCCGACGACGGCGAACGCGGCGAGATAGCCGACGGTGTTGCGACGTGGCATCTCAGCTCACCGCCCTGGTCAACGCGCCGTCGGTGTCCCGGCGCAACGCGAACCTCTGGTACAGCAACGCGAACGTGAAGCAGATGACGAAGAGGATCACCGCGACCGCGCTGCCGAAGCCGAACTCGTAGCGCTTGAAGCCGTGGTCGATCAGGTAGGTCGCCATGGTCGTGGACGCGTTGGCCGGTCCGCCCAGCGTCATGATCCAGACCAGGTCGAACAGCTGCAGCGATCCGATCACCGACAGGAAGATCCACACCCGGATCGTCGGTCCCAGCAACGGGAGCACGACGTGCCGGGTGGCCTGCCAGCTCGTCGCGCCGTCGAGCGCCGCGGCCTCCCGCAGCTCTGCCGGGATGCCCTGGAGCCCGGCCAGCAGCAGGATCACGCCGAACCCGATGTACTTCCACGTGATCACGACGAACAGCGTGTAGAGCACGATCTTCGGGTCGGCGAGCCACTGCCGCACGAGCCAGCCGAGGCCGGCCCCGCGCAGCACCTGGTCGACGAACCCGCCCGGCTGCAGCATCAGCAGCCAGATCACCGCGGTCACGGCCTCGGACAGCACGTACGGCGCGAAGACCACCATCCGCAGGAACGTCCGGCCGCGCAGCTTCCGGTTCAGCAGCAACGCGAGGCTGATGCTGAGCGGAAGCTGCACGACGATCGAGAGCGCCGCGATGATCAGGTTGTGCCCGATGGCACCCCGGAACACCTCGCCGGAGAACGCGTCGACGTAGTTGTCCAGGCCGACGAAGTCGGTCAACGGGCCGAAGCCGTTCCACGCGTACAGGCTGTAGAACCCGGCCACGCCGATCGGCACCAGCACGAACCCCGCGAACAGCAGCAGCGCCGGTGCCAGCAGCAGGGTGAGCTCGAGACGGGTTCTCGTACGGGACCGCCGCCGGGTGCCCCCAGCCCGCGGCGCGTGCGAGCTGGGGGCGGTCATCGGTCGCGCGCTGGTCGCGGTGCTCATCACTTGTTCCCGGCAGCTGCCTTGGTCACCGACTGCACGATGGTGTCCGGACCACCCTGGCCGGCGAAGAAGTTCGCGATGGCGTCGTTCAGGGCCTGTCCGACGTTGGTCGGGAAGGCGATGTCGAGGTAGAACTGCAGGTGCGGCGCCTTCGCCGTGTACTCGGCGATCTGCTTGTGCGTCTCGGTCTTCAGCGACGCCACCGCGGCCGGGTGCACCGGCAGGCCGGACCCCGTCGCGGCGAGCTTCTTCTGCACCTCTTCACCCACCAGGTAGCCCATGAAGTCCGCGCACGCCTTGGCCGCTCGCGAGGTGCAGGAGAAACCGTCACCGCCACCGAGCACCGCGGCCGGGTCACCCTGCCCGCCCGGCACCGACGGGAACGGGAACCAGCCGATCTTCGAGTCCAGGTCCTTGTCCTCGGACAGGGCCTGCATCACGTCCGGGTTCCAGTCGCCCTGCAGCTCCATGGCGGCCTGGCCGTTGGCGAGCATGCCGGCCGAGCTGCCGGCGCCCTGCTGGGCCGGTGTGCCGACGAACCCGTCCTGGAACGGCTTGGTGTCCAGGAACGCCTTGAGGTTCTCCCCCGCCTTGGTGAAGCACGGGTCGGCGAGCTCGGTCTTCTCGACGGCCTTCTTCAGCGCGTCGACCGAGCACTGCCGGATCGCGAAGTAGTTGTAGTAGAACGCGTCCGGCCAGCGGTCCTTGCCGCCGACCGCGATCGGCACCAGCTTCGCGGCCTTCAGCTTGGTCACCGCGGCGTTCAGCTCGTCCAAAGTGGACGGCGGGCTGGTGACGCCGGCCGTGGCGAAGAGGTCCTTGCGGTACCAGAACCCGACGGCGTGCATCTGGTACGGCACACCGTACTGCTTGCCGTCGACCTGCCAGCCCTTCGCCGACTGGCCGAGCGGGCCGATCCAGCTCGACGACGCCTGCGTGATGTCGGCGATCTTGCCGGAGCTGAGCTGCGACTTGAGCGAGCCGCCGCCCCACTGCTGGAAGATGTCCGGCGGCGTGCTGCCCTGCAACGCGAGTGGCATCTTGGTCTGGAACTGCTCGTTCTGCAGCGGTTCGATCGTGAACGAGACGTCCGGATGACTCTTGTGGAAGTCGTCGGCGATCTGCTGCCAGATCGTCTTCATCGGTTCGGTGGTCCGGTTGTGCCACCAGGTGAGCGTGACCGGACCGTTGGCTGATGCGTCGCCGCCGGAGCCGCTGCACGCGGCGAGCACGAGCGTCGCTGCGGCGGCGAGAGCGACGGACATCTTGTGCACAGAACGCATTGGGTCCACTCCTGACGACGTCGGCCGAGTTGGACGGAGAGAAATGGTGCGTGCGACGGCAGTGAGAATTCCGCTTCGATCTCGCTGTGTCAATCGTTGTCGATAACGTTTTACACGGCTAGTCTCAGCCCCGTGCCCCCACGCTCCCGCGTCACCATCCGTGATGTCGCCGCTCAGGCAGGCGTCTCGGTCGCCACCGTCTCCAAGGTCCTCAACCAGCGCTACGGCGTCTCCGCGGACACGTTCGCGCGGGTGCAGGCCGTGATCAAGGAGCTCGGGTACGAGGCGAGCCTGGTCGCGCAGAGCCTGCGCAACCACCGCACGAACGTCATCGGGATCCTGGTCGCCGACATCGAGCCGTTCAGCACCGAACTGCTCAAGGGCGCGGCGGATGCCATCCGCGGCACCGGTTTCGAGCTGGTCGTGTACTCGGCGGGCGGGCGCGTCGGTGATCCACAAGGCTGGGAGCACCGCTACCTGACCCGGCTCAGCGGCACTCTGGTCGACGGCGCCGTGCTGGTCACCCCGGCCGTCGACCTCGAAGGCCTGCCCGGCACCCCGGTCGTCGCGGTCGACCCGCACACCGGGCGCTCACCGCTGCCGACCGTCGACTCCGACAACCTGCACGGCGGGCAGCTCGCGACCGAGCACCTGCTCGCGCTGGGCCACCGCCGAATCGCCCTGCTCACCGGCCGTGAGGACCTGAAGTCGGCCCAGCAACGCGAAACCGGCTACCGCAGGGCACTCGCGGGCGCGGGAGTCATGGTGGACGAGAGCCTGATCCGGCGCGGCGACTACGACCACGACGTGGCCGCGGCGTCCGCCCGCGAGCTGCTCAGCGAGCCGAACCGGCCGACGGCCGTGTTCGCCGCCAACGACATCACCGCGATCGCGACCATCGAGTCGGCGGCCGAGCTCGGCCTGCGGGTGCCGGAGGACCTGTCGGTGGTCGGTTTCGACAACATCCCCGAGTCCGCGCTGTGCACCCCCGCGCTGACCACGGTCCAGCAGCCGATCCGCGAGATGGGCCGCCGCGCGATCACGTTGCTGGTGCGGCTCATCAACGGCGACACCCCGGACGACACGCACATCACGCTCGGCACGGAGCTGATCGAACGGCACTCCACCCGCGCGCTGCCCGCCTGACTCCAGGAGATCATGTGACGACCGAAGCCACCACCTCGGGCGAACTCTGGCGCGACCCGAGCGTCGCCATCGCCGACCGCGTCCGCGATCTCATGGCGCGGATGACCGTGCGCGAGAAGGTCGCGCAGCTCTACGGCGTCTGGGTCGGCATCGACTCCGCCGGTGAAGTCGCGCCGCACCAGCACGATCTGATCGTGGAGCCGCCGAGCCTCGACGACCTGAGCCGGCACGGCATCGGCCAGCTCACCCGCGTCTTCGGCACCCGGCCGATCGCGCCGGACGTGGGCGCGCGCAGCCTCGCCCGCACCCAGCGGCAGATCATCGCCGGCAACCGGTTCAGGATTCCCGCGATGGTGCACGAGGAGTGCCTCACCGGCCTGGCGGCGTGGCAGGCCACCGTCTACCCGTCGCCGCTGTGCTGGGGCGCGACGTTCGAGCCGGACCTGGTGCGGCGGATGGGCGAGCACATCGGCCGTTCGATGCGCCGGCTCGGCGTGCACCAGGGCCTCGCCCCCGTGCTCGACGTGGCGCGGGACCTGCGGTGGGGCCGGGTCGAGGAGAGCATCGGCGAGGATCCGCACCTCGTCGGCACCATCGGCGCCGCCTACGTCGCCGGGGTCGAGTCCGCGGGTGTCGTGGCGACGCTGAAGCATTTCGCGGGATACTCCCTCTCCAGGGCGGGGCGCAACATGGCGCCGGTGTCGATCGGGTCGCGCGAGCTCGCGGACGTGATCCTGCCGCCGTTCGAGATGGCCTTGCGGGCGGGCGCGCGTTCGGTGATGAACTCCTACACCTCCAACGACGGGGTGCCGGTCGCGGCCGATCCCGCGATGCTGACCGACCTGCTGCGCGGTGAGTACGGCTTCACCGGCACGGTCGTCGCGGACTACTTCGCCGTGGCGTTCCTGTACCGGTTGCACGGCGTGGCCGCGGGCCGCGAGGACTCCGCCGCGCAGGCGCTGGCGGCGGGCATCGACGTCGAACTGCCCACTGTGGACTGTTACGGCGAGCCGCTGCTGGCGGAGATCGACGCCGGCCGGGTCGACCTGGCACTGGTGGACCGGGCGCTGGAACGCGTGCTGCGACAGAAGTGCGAGCTCGGGCTGCTCGACCCGGACTTCTCCCCCGAGCCCGACACCGACGTCAACCTCGACGATCCCGCCTCCCGGGCGATGGCCCGCGAGGTCGCCGAGCGGTCGGTCGTGTTGCTGCGCAACAAGGGCGTGCTGCCGCTGACCGGCAAGCGCCGGATCGCGGTCGTCGGGCCGCGGGCGGACGATCCCGCCGCCATGATGGGCTGCTACGCGTTCCCGTTGCACGTCGGCGTGCACCACCCGGACGTGCCGATCGGCGTCGAGGCGCCGACGGTGGTGGAGGCGTTGCGCGCCGACCACGACGTCGAGTTCGCACTGGGCTGCCCGGTGCAGGGCGGTACCGACGAGGACATCGCTCTCGCGGTCGAGGCTGCCCGGCAGGCCGAGGTCTGCGTCGCCGTGCTCGGAGACCAGGCCGGGTTGTTCGGCGGCGGCACGTCCGGAGAGGGCTGCGACGTCACCGACCTGGTGCTGCCGGGCAGGCAGGAAGAGTTGCTCGAAGCGCTCATCGCGACGGGTACCCCCGTGGTGCTGGTGCTGCTGTCCGGCCGCCCGTACGAGCTGTTCCGGCAGATCGACCGGCTTTCCGCCGTGGTGTGCGGTTTCTACCCCGGCGAGGAGGGTGCCGCCGCGCTCGCCGGAGTCCTCAGTGGACGGATCAACCCGTCCGGCAGGCTCCCGCTGAGCTTCCCCGGCGCCGGTTCCGCCCAGCCGTCGACCTACCTCACCGCACCGCTCGGTGCACGCAGCGAGGTAAGCAGCGTCGACCCGACGCCGCTCTTCTCGTTCGGCCACGGGCTCTCCTACGCGCCCGTCACGTGGGTGGCCGTCGAAGCCGACGCGGCCGAGTGGCCGGCCGACGGCACGTGCCGCCTGGTCACCACGCTGCGCAACGACAACGAGATCAGCACCACCGAGGTCGTCCAGATCTACCTCCACGACCCGGTCGCCGAGGTCGCGCGGCCGGTGCAGCAGCTGATCGGCGCGGTCAAGGTCGACCTCGCGCCCGGTCAGACCCGCACCGTGACCGCGGTGCTGCACGCCGATCTCACGTCCTACACCGGACGGGCGGGCCATCGTCAGGTCGATCTCGGCGAGGTGGAGCTCCGCGTCGGCCGATCGAGCGCTGATGTTCACGCCACCGTTGCCCTGACGTTGACCGGGTCTGCAAGTCGGGTGGGGTTCGACCGCACGCTCGTCCCGGAGTTCGAGATCGGTTCGTGACAACGCTCTCCGCGACGATATGATTACCACCAGTCGTCGAGGGGGAGTTCGTGAAGCTGGTCGTCGTCGCGATCGTGCTGGCCCTGATCGGGGTGCTCACCCCGGTCGGCGGCGCGATCGCCGACTACGCGACCACGCCGCGCAAGGGCTCGTCCCAGGGCCACGACCCGGTCAAGCAGGAATCCAAGAAGGAAGACCTGCCGCGCAAGACCGGTGACAAGAAGGAAGCTCTGCGCCAGGTGCCCGTGCGGCGCGTGGCACAGCAGCGTTCCGAGCGGCCGCAGACGCGCGTCGCGCCGCCCGCTCGCACCATCGGCCTCACACCGGGCCCTGGCAACCTCCTCCGCGTCGAGCACCTCCGTCTGCTCTCCAGACCCGCTGTCCTGCAGGTGTTCCGGAACTGATCGGCGAACTCAGCCGACAACCGAACACTTTTCAAAGCACAGTGAGGAATTCATGGACTTCCGTCGCTTGATCGAGCGCGCCCGCGAACACGCCACCACCCGCCCGAAGTCCGTCGGGCAACGGCTCGCGTCCGGTCAGCAGCCCACCGTTCTGTTCATCACGTGCGCCGACTCGCGCATCGTGACCTCTCACATCACGGGTGCCGAGCCGGGCAGCGTGTTCGAACTGCGCACGGCGGGCAACGTCATTCCGCAGTACCGCCTGGAAGCCCCGTCCAGCGAGATGGCGACCATCGAGTTCGCGGTGGTCCAGCTCGGCGTGTCCGAGGTGGTCGTGTGCGGTCACTCCCACTGCGGCGCGGTGAGCGCGTTGCACGGCGCGGACATCGGGCACCTGCCCACGATGCGCGGCTGGCTGGCTCGGCACGCCCGCACCGGCGCTGCCGCCGCCGACCCGGCGTTGCGCGAGGAGGGCCGCCAGCACGTGCTGGAGCAGTTGCGGAACCTGGAGACCTATCCGTTCGTGCGCGACCGCCTGCACACCGGCGACCTGCGCGTACACGGCTGGTTCTACGACATCGAGACCGGTGAGGTCTCGACGTCGGTGGCTGCGGCGTTCCAGCCGCTGTGAGGCCGGAGATGATCACCTTGACCCGTCCCACCGAGCGCGCCTCCCGACCTGGTTGGCGGCAGACGTTCGGCAACGACCTCGGCGCTTCACTCGTCGTCTTCCTCGTCGCGCTGCCGTTGTGCGTCGGTGTCGCGGTCGCCTCCGGTGTCCCCGCGGAGCTCGGCATCGTCACCGGCGTGGTCGGCGGCATCGTCGTCGGCCTGCTGCCCGGCAGCACCATGCAGGTCAGCGGACCCGCCGCCGGACTCACCGTCCTCGTCGCGGACACCGTTGCCCAGCACGGCATCGCCGCCCTCGGCGTCATCGTGCTCGGCGCCGGCCTCCTGCAGATCCTGCTCGGCGCCCTGCGCTGCGGCACGTGGTTCCGCGCCATCTCCCCCGCTGTGGTGCAGGGCATGCTCGCGGGCATCGGCCTCGTCCTGATCCTCGGCCAGCTCTACCCGCTCATGGGCGCCACGCAGCCGAGCGGCACCTGGGCGAAGGTCAGCGGCTTACCCGAACTGCTCGTGCGGGCGTTCACCACCACCGCGGGACTGACCGCGCTCGGCGTCGGCGTCCTCACCATCGTCGTCACGGTGTTGTGGCAACGAACTCCGCCGCGCGTGCGAGTGGTGCCTGGCGTCCTCGTCGGCGCGGTCGTGGCCACCGCGGTGTCCGTCGTGGCCGGGCTCGACCTGCACCGCATCGAGGTCGGCAACCTGGCGGACGAGCTGCACCTGCCGGACTTCTCGCTCATCAACGCGGGAGTGCTCGGCGCGATGGTGGTGTTCGCCTTGGTGTCGTCGGCGGAAAGCCTGTTCAGCGCCGCCGCCGTGGACCGCATGCACAGCGGTCCACGAACCAGGTACAACACCGAGCTCATCGCGCAGGGCGCGGGCAACACGGTCTGCGGCCTGCTCGGCGCGCTGCCGATGACCGCGGTGATCGTGCGCAGTGCGGCCAACGTGCAGGCCGGCGCGCGCACTCGGGCGTCACGCGTCCTGCACGGCGTATGGCTGCTGCTGTTCGTCGTCGCGTTGCCCGGAGTGCTCGGACTCATCCCCAGCGCGGTGCTCGCCGCACTGCTCGTGCACTCCGGCTGGAAGCTGCTCGGCCTCAAGGGCGTGGCCGGCATGCTCAGAGCGGATCGCGCCGAAGCCGCGATCCTCGTGCTCACCGCCGGCCTGATCGTCGCCACCGACCTGCTCACCGGCACCGTCGCCGGCCTGCTCGCCGCAGTGATCAAAACGGCGTGGGACGTCTCCCACCTCTCGGTGACCGTGACTCCGCAGGGTGATGACGACGAAGTCGTCGTCCTGCGCGGCAACGCGACGTTCCTGCGGCTGCCGCGACTGCTCGCGGTGCTGGAAGGACTGCCGCTGACCAAACACGTGCGGCTCGACCTCACCGGGCTGCGGCACCTCGACCAGGCCTGCCAGCAGGCCATCGACAACTGGGCCACCCGGCACCGCGACGCCGGGCTGGACGTCGACGTCGTACGGTCGTCCTGACGTGACCGCCCCCGAGGCTGCGGCCTCGGGGGCTCCGGTCAGTCCTCGTGCGGGACCAGCGACCCGTCCGGTGTCATCCGCATCCGGGTGGGTCCGCCCGCGACCATCTCGGCCACGACGGCGGCGAACGCGGCATCACGCTCGGCTTGGCCCGGGCGGGTCACGCGGAAGCCGTGAACGACGACCTCGTCCGGCGCGCTTTCGGCGGTGAACCCGAACATCTCCCTGGCAACGGAGTCGGCGAGCTCGTACTGGTCGTCGGCCTCGGCGTCGTGCGACCGGATCAACGCGCCGTTCGCGTCGAACTCCGCGAAGGCGAGCCATCCCGAGCCGGAGTGCTGGCCGAACACCACCATCGGACGTCCGGCGGCGAACTCCAGCACGTGCGCGGCCGGTGGCACAACCGCCAGTTCCTGGTCGCACACGATCGTGGCGTCCGGCAGCACCGCCACGTACGCGAACCCGTCGCCGGGGTAGATGTCCTCCTGCAGTGTGCTGTCGGCGGGTTGTTCGTGGACCACCTCAGCTGGCGGTGGGCGTTCTACGTCAACATCCCGCTCGGCGTCGCCGTGGTGCTGGTCGCGATCGCGGCGCTGCCCACGATCAAGGCCGGCGGCCATCCGAAGATCGACTACGCCGGCATCGCCCTGATCGCGCTGGCGGCGACGGGGTTGACGCTGGTCACGAGCTGGGGCGGCACCGAGTACCCGTGGAGCTCGCCGACGATCCTGTGGATGGCGGCGGGCTCGGTCGTTCTGCTCGTCGCGTTCGTGTTCGTCGAGCAACGCGCCGCCGAGCCGATGCTGCCGATGAGGTTGTTCCGCAGCAGGGTGTTCACGGTGTCGGGCATCCTGAGCTTCGTCGTCGGGTTCGCGATGCTCGGCGGCATCACCTACCTGCCGACCTACCTGCAGTACGTGCGCCGTGCCGCCGCGACCGGTAACAGCGGTGTGGGCGAGAGCTTCGCCGCGCCGCCGTCGAACTCCTACGACGAGCTGCGCAAACTCGTGTCCACAGTGGTCGCGAAGTCCGAGGAGCACCCCGGTCTGGCGGTGCTGCGCAGGTCCGGTGTCGACCTGCCGCTGGAGCAGGCGTGGCTGCTCGGCCGGGTCTACCGGGCGGCGGCGGACGACGGCGTCGCGACGCTCGACGAGATCACCGAGATGACCGAGGTTCCCGGCGGCATCTTCGCCCCGACCGCGCGAGCACTGGTCGAGGCCGGGCACCTGGCGGCGCACGACGACGGCTACCGGTTCACCGGCCTGGGCGCGGACGTGTTCACGCAGCTCGTCCGCGCGTGGCGGCGCTGGCTGCTCGACCAGCTGGAGGACTGGCACGAGCCGGACCAGCGAGAGTTCGCCGAGGCTCTCGACTCGTTCACCGACGAGCTGATCGAGACCGGCCGCCGGCTGAGCCGAGTTTAGCCACCACGGCGGCAGCTTCCGAGGCGCGGCCCTGCCGCTCGTACAGCTCCAGCGCACGCGTCCACTGCTCACGCGCCTCGGCGTCGTTCCCCGCCGCGGCGAGCACGTCACCGAGGTGATCCAGCACGGTGGCCTCCTCCGCGGAGTTGTCCACCTCCCGGTACAGCGCCAGTGCCTCGCGGTAGTGCGCGACGGCGTCGTCGTGCCTGCCGTCGTGGGAGGCGATGTGCGCGAGACTGTCCAAAGTGGCCGCCGCGCCCTCGGTGTGGCCGAGCTTCTCGTTGAGCAGCATGGCATCCTCGCAATAGGTGCGCGCCTCGGCGTACCGGCCCAGGCAGGCGTACCGCCAGCCGACCTCGTTCAGCGACTCCGCCTCGCGGATCTCCGTCCCGGCCGCGCGGAACATCTCCAGTGCCCGCAACGAGTGCTCCAGCGCCTTCTCCAGGTCGCCCTCGAACTCGGCCGCCCACGCCATCGCCCGGTGTGCGCTGCCGTGCGCCGCGTGGTCGCCGGACCGCGCGAACAGCTCCAGGCTGCGCTCGAAGTGCTGATGCCCCAGCGACGACTGGCCCAGCTCGACGTAGTCCGTGCCGAGACAGAAGTGCGCGTTCGCCTGCTTCGTCTCGTCCCCCAGCGCCTCGGCGGCCCGCAACGCGCCGAGCCACACCTCCACGTCGTCGAGCGTGCGGCCGCGCCGGACGTGGTAGTTGTTCAGCGTCCGCCCGATCATCCACGCCACGCCGAAAGCACCACACGCCAACGCCTGCCGTTGCTCTGCCATCAGACAACCGTGCTCCGCGTCGAACCACGCCATCGCCGCGGCGTTGTCCAGGAACGACAGAGCATGCCCGCTTTCGTGGGCCGGCAACGGTTTGTGCGGCTCCAGCGTGAGCGCGGCGGCTCTTGCGGTGGCCGCGTAGAAGTCGGCCAGCCGCGATCCGGCGTCCGCCGCCAGGTCGGCCGCGTACAGCCCGACGAGGTCGTGCATCCGATACCGGCCGGGTACGTGCTGCTGCAGCAGATGCGCGTTCTCCAGCTCCCGCAACACCATCCGCGTCCGCGCGGCGGGCCGGTCGAGCAGCGCCGCCACCGCCGGGAGCGATACGTCCGCCGTGCCCACGGTCCCGAGCAGCCCGAACGCCCGCGCCGCCTCTGCCGACAGCGCGGCCACGGACCACGAGAACACCGAGCGCAGGTTCGTGCCGATCTCCCCCGCGTCCAGCGCGTCGAGCGGCTGCTCCCGCAGCTCCTGCGCGAACACCGCGAGCGGGAAGTCCGGTTCCATCGCGGCCCGCGCGGCCACGATCGACAACGCCAGCGGCAGCCCGTCGCACCAGCTCACCAGGTCCGCGACCACGCCGGGTCCGGCAGCCACCCGCTCGGCGCCGAGCCTCACCTCCAGGAACGCTCGCGCGTCGGCGTGGTGCAGCACGTCCAGCGACACCGACCTGGCGCCGTGCGCGGCCACCAGTCCCGCGAGCTTGAGCCGGCTCGTGACCAGCACGGTCGCGTCCGGACCCGGCAGCAGCGGCACGACCTGCTCGGTGGAGCGGGCGTTGTCGAGCACCACCAATATCCGCCTGCCCGCCATCAGGCCGCGGTAACGCGCGGCCCGGGCGTCCAGCCCGGCGGGGATCGCCTCCTCCCCCAACGCCTCCAGGAACTCCCGCAGCACCGCCTCCGGTGGCGTCGGACCGGCGGACGGGTCGAAGCCGCGCAGGTTCACGTACAGCTGGCCGTCGGGGAAGTCGCCGAGGTGCAGGTGCGCCCAGTGCAGTGCCAGCGCGGTCTTGCCGATGCCACCCGTCCCGCCGATCGCGGTGATCACGGCCGTCCCCGGCGGTGCGAGCGCGGCCAGCTCCTGCTCACGGCCGGTGAACCACGGGGGTGGCGCGGGCAGCTGCCGGGGCCCGGGCTCCACGTGGCTCAGGGCCGAGTCGCCGGCCAGAATCCGCTGATGCAGGTCCTGCAACGGTTTGCTCGGATCCGCGCCGAGCTCGTCGGCGAGCTCGCGGCGCACGGTCTCGTAGTGCCGCAACGCCTCCGCGTCGTTGCCCGACCGGTGCAGGGCCAGCATCAGTTGCGCGGCAACGCGTTCGTCGTGCCGCCGGTCAGCGGCCAGGAGCCGCAACGAGGGCAGCAGCGCGGCGTGCCGCCCGTCGGCGAGCGCGACGTCGTTGCGATCCAGTTCGGCGGCGAGGCGTTCGGCGTGCAGGCTTTCCCGCAGCGCGTCGAACCACGGCGACTCGAGTCCTTCCACCGCCTGCCCGCGCCACAGCCCCAGTGCCTCGTCGAGAGCGCCCTGCCGCACGAGTGCGCGGAAGCGGAACAGGTCGACCTGGTCCGGCGCCACGGTCAGCCGATAGCCGGCTGGTGAGCGCTCGATGTCGAGCTCGAGCAGTTTGCGGAGCTTCGACACGTACCCGTAGAGCGTCTCGCGGGCTCTCAGCGGTGCTCGTTCGCCCCAGACGCGGTCGAGCAGCCGGTCGACCGGCACCGGCCGCCCCTCCTCGACCAGCAGCGCGACCAGCACCGACTGTTGCCGGACGTGGCCGACGTCGACCGATGCGCCGGAGTCGCGCACCTCCACGGCACCGAGCAGCCCGAACTCCAAGATCACCCCTCAGCAGCGGATTCAAGGTTCATCCTAGGTTCGTACCTGATCAAACGGGCAACGTTGCTGGTGGCGGGCCGAACGGCTCGCTGGGGCATCTCCCGGATCTGTATCGAGGGGTATTCGTGAAGTCTCGCAACCTGTTCCTGGCCGCCGCTGGTCTCGGTCTCGCGCTCAGCGGGGTTCTCCCGGCGGTCGCCACCGCGGAGACCTCCGGCGACGTGTCCGTCCAGGACGTGCACCGCAAGTCGGCGAAGTGCCGCACGCCGGAAGGCCAGAAGATCAACATCTCCTGGGGAGACGGCAGCGTCACCACGACCGTCTACTACAACAACCACTGCAACCAGGCTCGCGCGATCGAGCTGGAGTTCGTGAAGGAGAGCGGCGAGCGCTTCAACAAGTGCTTCGTCGCGCCGGCGCGCACGCAGGGCAGCAAGAAGATCGACAACGGCAACCCGAACAAGGTGTCGATCCTCGGCGCCAGCCGCTGCCCGTGATCGCGGCCCGCTAGACCTGGAAGGCCCCGGGACGCAGTCGAACCGGCAGCCCAGCCGCCGGGGCCTTCCAGTTCCACCCAGCTCAAAGATCACCCGACCAGACCAGGGCGGACCCGTATATCCACATGCGACCCTGGAAGTGATGAGCACCACGCGGATCGGGTCGTTCAACGTGGAGAACATGTTCGAGCGCCCCAAAGTGATGGGCCGCGGCGCCACCAGGCACGCGGCTCCGATCCTGGCCGCCCACGCCCGGTTCAACGAGCTCATCGCCGCCGAGAGCTACACCCCGGAAGTCAAGGAAGAGCTCAAGGAACACCTGGCGACGCTCGAGCTGCTGCGAGGTGACCGGAGCAAGTACGCGATCCTGCGGCGCATCCGCGGCAGGTTCCTCGCCCGCCACCGGACCGGCGAAACCTCGGTCGTGGCAAGCGGTCGCGAGTCCTGGGTCGGCTGGGTTGAGCTCACCACCGAACCCATCAGCGAGCTCGCCACCCGCCACACCGCCCAGGTGATGCGCGACGTCGGCGCCCACGTGCTCGGTGTGGTCGAGGCAGAGTCGCGCGAGCTGCTGCACATGTTCTCCGCCAGCATGCTCAAGAGCGTCGGCTGGACCCCGTACGAGGAGGTCCACCTCATCGACGGCAACGACGAGCGCGGCATCAACGTGGGCCTGCTGACGCGCGACGCGCACCAGGTCATCACCATCAGGACGCACGTGTACGCCAAGGACAACACCGGCGTGATCTTCTCCAGGGACTGCGCGGAGTACCACGTCCGCACACCCGCGGGCCCCGAGGTCGTCCTGCTGGTGAACCACCTGAAGTCCAAGGGTTACGGCGCTCCCGGCGACCCGATCGGCGCGCGCCGCCGGTTCCGGCAGGCCGTGCGCATCGCCCGCATCGTGAACCGGCTGCGCGACGAGGGCCACGAGCACATCGCGGTCGTCGGCGACCTCAACGACACCCCGGACAGCGAAGCGTTGCGCCCCTTGTTCCAGCGCACCGGTCTGCGCGACATCAGCGAGCACGAGAACTTCGACTGGAACCACCGGTTCGGCACGTATCGCGGTGTCAACGAGAAGGGCAAGATCGACTACGTCCTGCTGACCCCGGAGCTGTTCGCGAAGGCCACCGGCGGCGGCGTCTTCCGCAAGGGCGTGTGGCGCGGACCGCGGACCAAGAACCGTTGGGACGTCTACGAAACCATGACCGACGAGGTGCACGCGGCGAGCGACCACGCCGCGATCTACGCCGACATCGACTGGTCCCGCTAGACGACCTCGACGGTCACCTCGACGACATCGCCCGGCCCCACACCGTTCTTCTTCCGCACGGCCGCCTTGATGGGCAGCACGTAACAGCCGGACTCCTTGTCCGGGAACACCGACGTCGACCAGCTGCTCGCACCGACGCCCGCGCGGACCTTCACGGAGCCGAAGCCGCGGCCGGGCGTGGCCAGCTCGCGAATCTGGTCCGAAACGTCCTCCGGCAGCGTCACGAACGTCCACGTGTCCATGCGCCGGGCGTCCCACAACCACAATTCCGCGTCGAAAACGAACATGCACACATTATGGGGCCAAACAGGTGATGTGTCCGGCATCGCATCACGTAATGGCAACTCGGACTTGTCGCAAGCTTAGGTTAGCTTTACCTTGTCGACACCCAATCTGACCTGGGGATTGATCGAGGAGGACTGCCGGTGAGGCGTCGTGCACTGACCGTGACGATGGCAGTGGCACTGCTGGCGTCGACGGTGACCGCCTGCAGTTCCGCGAACGACCTGATCATTTACTCCGGCCGCAACGAACAATTGGTCGGCTCGCTTCTCGACCAGCTCGAGGACGCCGTCGGAATCGATGTCGAG
Source organism: Lentzea roselyniae (assembly GCF_039537795.1). Classification (NCBI taxonomy): domain Bacteria; kingdom Bacillati; phylum Actinomycetota; class Actinomycetes; order Pseudonocardiales; family Pseudonocardiaceae; genus Lentzea; species Lentzea roselyniae. The sequence goes on along the minus strand of NZ_BAABBE010000033.1, from coordinate 17,939 downwards.
GTCCGCTACGGCGGCAGCGGTGAAATGGCCGCGCAGTTGCTGGAGGAGGGTCAGGGCACCGAGGCGGACGTGTTCTTCTCCCAGGACGCGGGGGCTCTCGGCGCGGTGGGCGAGCAGGGCCGGCTGGCCGAGCTGCCCGCGGACGTGCTGAGCATGGTCCCGTCGAGCTACCAGGCGCGCGACAAGCGCTGGGTGGCCACGAGCGCGCGGGCGCGGGTGATCGCGTACGACCCGCGCGTGGTGCAGGAGAGCGAGCTGCCCAAGACGATCGAGGAGGTCGTCGACCCGAAGTGGAAGGGCAAGATCGGCTACGCGCCCACCAACGGGTCGTGGCAGGCGTTCGTGACGTCGGTGCGCGTGCTCAAGGGTGAGGACTTCGCCAAGGAGTGGCTGAAGAAGTTCGCCGCCAACGAGCCGAAGCGCTACGACAACAACATCAGCATCCTCAAGGCCGTCGACGAGGGCCAGCTCCCCTTTGGACTGATCAACCACTACTACTGGTACGCCTCGGCCGCCGAGAAGGGCGGTGAGGCCAACATGAAGGCCAAGCTGCACCGCGTCGGCGGCGGTGATCCGCTCGCGCTGGTGAACGTGGCCGGCGTCGGGATCATCCAGGGCACCAACCAGAGCGAGGCCGCGCAGAAGGCCGTGCGGTTCCTGCTGTCCGAGCAGGCGCAGCGGCACTTCGCCGACCAGACCGCGGAGTACCCGGCGAACCCCGGTGTGAAGTCGAGCAAGCACCAGCTGCCGCCGATCACGGACCTCCAGGCACCCGACATCGACCTCTCCAAGCTGTCGTCGCTGCAGGAGACGGTGAAGCTGTTGCAGGAAGCGGGGTTGTCCTGAGGCCCGCCCACCGGGCCGCACCGACACTCACCATCCTCTCGCTCCTCGTCGCCGCCGCCGCGGTGCTGCCGCTGGCGTATCTGGCGGTGCGTTCGTTCGAACGCGGCGGGGGCGTCGTGTGGGACGTCCTGGCGCGGACCCGGACCGCGGAACTGGCGCTGCGGAGCCTCTCGCTCGCGGTGGCGGTGACGGCCGCGTGCCTGGTGCTCGGCGTGCTGAGCGCGTGGCTCGTGGTGCGGTCCGACCTGCCGGGCCGGCGGATTCTCGGCGTGCTGCTGGTGCTGCCGCTGGCGGTGCCGTCGTACGTCGCCGGGTTCACCTGGATCTCGGTGGTGCCGGACCTGACGGGGTTCGCCGGGGCGTTCGTGGTGCTGACGCTGGTGTCGTACCCGTACGTGCTGCTGCCGGTCAGCGCCGCGTTGCGGACGGCCGATCCGGCGGTCGAGGAGGTGGCGCGCTCGCTCGGGCGGACGAGCCGCCAGGTGTTCTTCTCCGTGACGCTGCGACAGATCCGGCCGGCGGCGCTCGCGGGCGGGTTGCTGGTGGCGCTGTACGTGCTGAGCGACTTCGGCGCTGTGTCGCTGATGCGGTACGAGGCGTTCACGCTCGGCATCTACACGAGCTACCGCGCGACGTTCGACCGCACGCCGGCCGCGATCCTCGGGCTCGTCCTGGTGTTGCTGGCGATCGCGCTGACGCTGGGCGAACGACGTGCGCGGGGCCTGGTCGCGCATCGTGGCCGCCGCCGCCCGCTGACCGTGCCGCTGGGACGGGCTCGCGTGCCCGCCTTCTCGGGAACTCTGGTGTTGATCGTGCTGACGCTCGGGGTTCCGGTGATCAGCCTGGTGTGGTGGCTCATCGCCGGTACGTCGACGTTCTCGGTCACCGATGTGCTGGCCACGACCGGGAACACCGTCGCGGTGTCGGCGTTCGGCGCGTTGCTGACGCTCGCGCTGGCGTTGCCGGTGGGGATTCTGGCCGCGAGGTATCAGGGCCGGCTCGCACGAGGGGTCGAGCTGGCCAGCTTCGCCGGGCACGCGCTGCCGGGCATCACGGTCGGTCTGGCGCTGGTGTTCTTCGGGATCCGGTTCGCTCCAGCGCTGTACCAGACGACACCGATGCTCGCTTTCGCTTACGCGGTGCTGTTTCTGCCGCTGGCCATCGGAGCCGTCCGCACGGGTGTGGCACACGCACCGCCGGTGCTGGAGGACGTGTCGCGGTCGCTCGGCCGGGGACGGTGGGAGACCGGGCTGCGGGTGACGGTGCCGCTGGCCGCGCCGGGGATTCTCGCCGGTACCGCGCTCGTGTTCCTCACGTGTGCCAAGGAGTTGCCGGCGACGTTGATGCTGAGGCCGACCGGGATGGACACCCTGGCGACCGAGCTGTGGACCCGTACCGAGGTCGCCGCGTACGCCGCAGCGGCGCCCTACGCAGCGGTTCTGCTGGTGGTGGCGGCGATTCCGGCGGTCGTGCTCGACCGGTTCCTGAGCCAGACCGATGCGGGAGGTGAGCGATGAGCGGCATGACGGTGAAGCGGCTGGTCGCCGGGTACGGCGGGGAACCGGTGCTGCGCGAGGTCGACTTCGAGGTGCCGGAGGGCGGGCTGCTCGCGGTGCTCGGGCCTTCCGGCTGCGGCAAGACGACGCTGCTGCGCGTGCTGGCCGGGTTCCACCCCGTGGCGTCGGGTGAGGTGTGGCTGGGCGGGCGGCTGCTGACCTCCGAGGTGCCGCCGGAGAAGCGCGGAATCGGGATCGTGCCGCAGGAAGGCGCGTTGTTCCCGCACCTCAGCGTGGCCGGGAACGTCGGGTTCGGGCTGAGCCGCGAGGAACGCCGCGGCGGGCGGGTCGAGGAGCTGCTCGACCTGGTGGGACTGTCCGGGTTCGGCGCGCGGATGCCGGGCCAGCTCTCCGGCGGCCAGGCGCAGCGTGTCGCGCTGGCCCGTGCGTTGGCACCTCGCCCCGGCGTTGTGCTGCTGGACGAGCCGTTCTCCGCGCTGGACGCCGGTCTGCGCGAGGAGCTCCGTGCCGACGTGCGGGCGACTCTGCGCGCGGCGGGGGCGACGGCGTTGCTCGTGACGCACGACCAGGAGGAGGCGTTGGGGATCGCCGATCTCGTCGCGGTGCTTCGGGATGGAGTGGTGGCGCAGCTGGCGCGGCCGCAGACCGTCTACACCTCGCCCGCCGATCTCGGGGTGGCGTTGTTCGTGGGCGAGGCGATGACGTTCCCCGGTGTCGCGCGTGGCGGTTCGGTGGAGACTCCGCTCGGCGTCCTGCCGACGTCCGGTGAGGGGTTCGGCACGGTGCTGCTGCGGCCCGAGCAGCTCGTGCTCGGCGCTCACGGTGTTCCGTCCACTGTGGACGACGTGTTGTTCCACGGGCACGACGCGACCGTGTTGCTTCGGCTTCCCGACGGCACCTCCGTGCGGTCGCGGGTGCAGGGCAAGATCTCGGTGCGGGCCGGGGACTCCGTCTCTTTGTCGGTGCGAGGTTCCGCGTTGTTCTTCGGGAGCACGCCGTGACGGCCACGGCGGACCTCGGGTTCGCTGATCGTCTCGCCACTTTCGGCGATCGGCTCGCACTGGTCGCTCCCGGAACCTCGCTCTCGTACCGCGATCTCGACCTGCGGGTCTCCGAGATGGCCTCCCAGCTGGGGTCCACGCGGCGCCTGGTGTTGCTGGCCGCGGAGAACGACGTCGACTCCGTGGTCGCGTACCTGGCGGCGTTGCGCGGCAAGCATCCGGTGATCCTGGCCGCCGCATCGCAGGTGCCTGCGCTGACGTCGGTGTACGACCCGGATGTGGTGATCTCGGGTTCCTTCCTCGAGCGCCACGAGGGAACCGTGCACTCGCTGCACCCGGAGCTCGCCCTGCTGCTCTCGACGTCCGGCACGACCGGATCGCCGAAGCTGGTGCGTCTGAGCGCCGACAACCTGGCCGCGAACGCCGCCTCCATCGGCTCGTACCTCGACATCCTTCCGACCGATCGCGCCATCACGTCGTTGCCGCTGCACTACTGCTACGGCCTGTCTGTCGTGAACAGCAACCTCGCGCGCGGCGCTGGCCTCGTGCTGACCGGACGTTCGGTGATCGACCCGGAATTCTGGGACCTGGTGCGCACGCACGGCGTGACAAGCCTGCACGGCGTGCCGCACACGTTCGGCCTGCTAGACACCATCGGCTTCGAATCCTTGGACCTGCCGAGTCTGCGCTATGTGACGCAGGCGGGCGGACGCCTGGCTCCTGCTGATGTGGTTCGCTACGCCACGATGGGCGCAGAGCGAGGCTGGCGCTTCTTCGTGATGTACGGCCAGACCGAGGCCACCGCGCGCATGGCCTACCTACCGCCCGACCTGGCCGCCACACACCCGTCCGCCATCGGCGTAGCGATCCCCGGCGGACGTCTCCACCTCGACGACGGCGAGCTCGTCTACCGCGGCCCCAACGTGATGCTCGGCTACGCCCACACACCCGCCGACCTGGCGTTGGGCCGCACGACGTTCGAGCTCCGCACAGGCGACCTCGGCTCGTTCGCCGACGGCGTGTTCTCGGTGACGGGCCGCAAAAGCCGTTTCGTGAAGCCCTTCGGCCTGCGCGTGGACCTCGACCAGGTCGAGCGCTCCCTGGCCGCCGACGGCCTGCGCGTGGCGTGCACCGGCGACGACACCGGCCTCGTGGTAGCAGTCCTGGGCGACGTCGACCGCGCGGTAGCCCTGATCCGCGCCCGAACCGGCCTGCCGCCGTCCGCCATCCGCGCTCGTGCGGTGACGTCCCTCCCGTTGCTGTCCAATGGAAAAGTCGACTATCGCGCCGTAGCAGCTTCCCCCGACCGCTCGCTGACGTCCGTGCGCGAGGTGTTCTCCTCCGTCCTGGGCGTACGCACCGTGCCCCCGGACGCAACGTTCAACTCTCTGGGCGGCGACTCCCTGCGCTACGTGCAGATGACCGCTCAGCTGCAACGCCTGCTGGGCGACCTGCCACCCTCATGGCCGACGATGCCCGTGTCCTCGCTCGAAGAACTCCGCGGCCGCCAACGCCGGGCGCCGCTGATCGACACCACCATCGTGTTGCGCGCCTTGTCGATCCTGCTCATCGTCGGCTCCCACGTGAGCTTCTTCAAACTCCTGGGCGGCGCCCACCTGCTGCTGGTCGTGGCAGGCTGGAACCTGGCCCGCTTCCTGCTTCCCGCTCGCCCACTCCGAATCCTGCGCGCCGCGGCGTACATCGCGGTCCCGACCTCGCTCTGGCTCGTCTACCGAGTAGCCGCGACCGACGACGTGACCATCGACAACGTCCTGCTGGTCAACAACTTCACCCGCGTGGGCGCGGCCGGCTACTGGTTCGTCGAGGTGGTCGTCCACCTGCTCGTGTTGTGTGCCTTGGTCTTCGCGATCCCTGCCCTACGCCGCACGGAGCAGCGCCACCCCTACTTCTTCGCCCTGACCGCGCTGGCCCTGTGCGTGCTGGCCCGCTTCGCCGTCGAGGGCGACTTCTTCGCCCGCAACATGACCACCCTCGGCGCCGCGTGGTTCGTGGCCCTGGGCTGGCTGGCCCACCGCTCTCCCGCGCTGTGGCAGAAGTGCCTCGTCGTGGTGGTGCTAGTGGCGATGGTCCCCGGCCGCATGGAAGACCTCTCGCGCGAGATCGTCGTCATCGCCGGCGTGATCCTGCTGCTGTCACTGCCCCGCGTACCGGTGCCGCGCCGCCTGCTGCCCGCGGTGAGCCTGCTGGCCAGCGCCTCGCTGGCCATCTACCTCACGCACTACGCGGTGTTCCCGCACCTGCAACCCGAAGTGCCCGCGGCCCTCGTGTTCGCGGCGTGCGTCGCGGTCGGCGTCGCGGCGTGGCTCGGCCTCACCAAGGCGTTCGGCTCGACGACCTGGCTCAGGCTCCCCAAGGCGGTCAAAGTGGCGCGCTGATGTGGAAGTGCTCGTCGAACACGTCCGCGAGCCGCTCCCCCATCCCGTACGGCGCCCACTCCCGCACCAGCTCCAGGAATCCCAGCAGATCCTGCCGCACCACCGCGAGGTGCCCCGGCAGCTCCGCAATCCTGACCTCGCAAGCAGGCCCGCCCGTGTCGCGCGAGTCCGGCCACAGCCGTGCGACCCCGGCCCCGAACTGCACCCCGTCCCCGAACCGCACCTCGGGCCACGGGTCGTGCCCGAGCCACGGCGTGCGCCCGTCCAGCAGGTACTGCCAATCCCGCCAAGTCTCCAGCCCCACGCAGCAGCCGGGTTCGATCTCCACCCCGGTCTCGGTGTCCCGCACCAGCAGTCCGCCCGATGCGATCACATCCTTGTCCAGCAACACCCCGAGCGTCGACGGCCCGTCCGCCTCGTGCTGGCCCTCGTTGTTGTACTCGGCAATCGAGGCGAGCACCGTGCCCACGTCCTCCCGGGACATGCGGCCCGACAACACCACGTCGCCGTCCGAGTACGGGCCGGTCGGCCAGTCCGGGAACCTGACGAGGTGGTGGGCGGCGACGACGGCGGACATCTCGATCACCACGACATTGTGCGTGACGAGCCCGCAGCGGCATGGGGACTCGGCGAGCATCGTCGAACTCTGGCACCACGCACCAGCATTCCGGCCCACATGATGACGTTTCCCCAGCCCTTCCGATCACTTGTGTCGCCGCCGCATCCTGCCGATCACTTTCGCCGCCGCATCCTGCCGACCACTTGCACCGCCGCCGCACCCTTCCAACTACTTGCGCCGCCGCACACCCCTCCCAACCGCTCCCGCCGCGCGCTTCCTTCTATCGCGATGAAGATGACCATGTTTTCGGGACATGAACTAGACGACGCCAGGCGCGAATCAGGACAAACACCACCCGCCTGAGTGACAGCCACCCCACCCCGTCACCCCCAGCGGAGAAGCACGCCCAACAAACGGGCACACCAAACACCACACCCCCCCGTTCGAGTGACGAAGCACACCGACCGTTTCGGTCGGTTTACCTACCGAACTGGTCGGTAAACGCCGTAAAGTCGTCGACGTGCCACGACAGCCAAGGACCGGTTTCGACGAGAAGATCCTCGACACCGCCGCCGCCCTCTTCGCGCGGCACGGCTTCGAGCAGACGTCGCTCAAGGCGCTCGCCGACGCCGTCGGCCTGTCCAAGGCCGGTCTGCTCCACCACTTCCCGAGCAAAGACGCTCTCTTCGAAGCGGCCTGGGAGCACAGCCGCGTGCTGAGCCGGCACGTCGTCGAGCTGGTGTCGCCGATGCCCGCGGGGCCCGCGAGGGAGAAGCGGGCCCTGGAGCTGCTGACCGACATCGCGCTCGACCGGCCTGGCCTGGTCTCGCTGCTGTTCCGGTCGATGACCGCACCGGGCGAGGACCCCCAGCAGGCCCAGGACGAGCTGTTGCTCAACGAGATGTTCGTCGTCGACCCCCAGGTCGAGCTCGAACGCGCGGTTCGCATCGTCGGCGCGCTCAGCGCCATGGCTGTGCTGACGCTCTTGGCCAACCAAGAGGGTGACAAGACCACGTGGCGCCCACTGATCCTCGCAACCTGCACTGACGCACTCGGGCACCGGGAGGCCTGACCAACATGGCGAAACTGCTCTACAGACTGGGAACGGGTGCTCATCGGCACCGGTTGCCCGTCGTCCTGATCTGGCTGCTCGTGCTGATCGGCTCCGGTGCCGGTGCCTACGCGCTGGGCGGGGAGACGTCCAACGCGATGTCCATCCCCGGCCAGGAGTCGACCACCGCGCTCGAGCGCATCGACCAGAAGTTCGGGTCCGGCGAGAGTGCGTCGGCGAGGGTTGTCGTCAAGGCGCCCGAGGGGCAGAAGCTGCCGCAGCACGCCCAGGCGATCACCGCGCTGGTGGCCGACGAGGCCGCGCTCAAGGGGGTTCGCTCGGCGACCAACCCGCTCGACCCCGCCGCGCCGAGTGTGAACCGCGACCTCAACGTCGGGTACAGCACCGTCACCTACGACGTGAAGCCCGGTGAGGTCACCGCCGAGCAGCGGTCGGAGCTGCTCAAGGCGGTCGACAAGGCGAGGGCCGGCGGGCTGACCGTCGAGGTCACCGGCACCGCGATGCAGGAGACGCCGCACGTCGGCGGGCCGACCGAGGCCATCGGTGTCGTGCTGGCGCTCGTCGTGCTCGCGCTGACCTACGGGTCGCTCGTCACCGCCGGTATGAACCTGCTGACCGCCGCGATCGGCGTCGGCATCGGCACGCTCGGCATCACCATCGCGACCGGGTTCATGGACCTGCAGTCGACCACGCCGATCCTCGCCTCGATGCTGGGGCTCGCGGTCGGCATCGACTACGCGTTGTTCATCATCAACCGGTACCGCCAGGAACTGCGCAAGGGCTCCGGCGTCGGGCACGCCGTGGCGACCGCGGTGGGCACCGCCGGTTCCGCCGTCGTCACCGCGGGACTCACCGTCGTGATCGCGTTGGTCGGACTGGTGATCGCGGGCATTCCGTTCCTCACGCAGATGGGCGTCGCGGCCGCCGCGACGATCGTCGTGTCGGTGCTCATCGCCGTCACGCTGGTGCCCGCGGTGCTGAGCATGCTCGGCCGCCGCGTGCTGACCCGCAAGGAACGCGCGCAGGAGAACAGCGAGCCCGCTGACCGCGGTGTCATCCGCGGCTGGGCGGGGGCCATCACCCGCAACCGGGTCGTCGCGCTGCTGCTCTCGGTCGTGGCGCTCGGCATCGTCGCGATCCCGGTGGCCTCCATGGACACCACGCTGATCCAGAAGCCGCCGGCGAACTCCACGCAGGAACGGGCCGACCAGATCCTGGCGCAGGGCTTCGGTGAGGGCTTCAACGGGCCGATCATCGTGCTCGTCGAGGGCAACGGTGCCGCCGCGACCGCCACCAAGGCCGCGGAGCCGATCGCGAAGATGGCCGACGTCGCACTGGTGACGCCAGCCCAGCCGAGCCCGGACGGCTCCGCCGCGCTCCTCACGGTGATCCCGAAGTCCGGCCCGGACAGCGCCGCCACCGAGCAGCTCGTCGCGGACCTGCGCGCCGAACTGTCCGGTGTGGACGGTGTGGGCGGTGGCAGGGCCTACGTCACCGGCGCCACCGCGGTGAGCGTCGACGTGGCCACGTCACTGGACCGCGCGCTGCCGATCTACCTGGCCGTCGTCGTCGGCCTGGCGCTCGTCCTGCTGATCCTGGTGTTCCGCTCGCTGCTCGTGCCGCTCGTGGGTGTGCTCGGCTTCCTGCTGACCATCGGCGCGTCGCTCGGTGCCACCGTGGCGGTGTTCCAGTGGGGCTGGCTCGGCGACGCGGTGAACCTCGACAGCACCGGACCGCTGATCAGCCTCACCCCGATCCTGGTGATCGGCATCCTGTTCGGCCTGGCCATGGACTACCAGATCTTCCTGGTGTCCAGGATGCACGAGGCGCACCACCGCGGCGCCAAGCCGATCGAGGCCATCACCACGGGTTTCCACCAGGCGGCACCGGTGGTCGTGGCCGCCGCGCTGATCATGTTCTCGGTGTTCGCGGGCTTCGTCCCCGCAGGCGAGGCGACCGTGAAGTCGATCGCGTTCGCCCTGGCCGTGGGCATCTTCGTGGATGCGTTCGTCGTCCGCATGGTGATCGTGCCGGCCGCGCTCGCTCTGATCGGTGAGCGCGCCTGGTGGCTGCCGAAGTGGCTGCGCTGGCTGCCGGAGCTCGACGTCGAGGGCACCGCGCTGGACTCGGACGAGCGCGAAGAACCGAAGCCCGTCGCTGTCAGCTAGCCCGCCTGTTTGATCAGTGGCCGGTCCACCCGTTCGGCGGGGACCGGCCACTGGCCTGACAGCAGCCTGCCCGCCCACCGCGCCACGGTGCGCGGCGGAGGCTCGACCGCGCCACGCAGCCTGGCCACCACGGTCAGCTCGGTGCCGCCGGGCTCCTCGACTGCGATCTCCCAGCCCTGGCCGTCCGTCCAGAGCAGGGCAACGTCGCGGCCGGGGTGTCCCGGCAGCTCGCCGTCCACGGCGACGTACACCCGCAGCGGTCGCTCCGCGTCCACGCATGATGACTCGCCGCTCAGCCCGAGCTCCGCGGACACCCGGCGCGCATACTCCCGTACCGCGGTGGTGAACACGTCAACGCCCTTTCGCCCCAACGGTGCAACAGCGCCGACTGCTTGACGTATCGGCCGTTTACCCCGTTGAGGGCGATTCCACCCTCTGTTCCGATCCAGAGGATCCGCCGGTTTTGCCGACGTCAAGTGGAAAGGCAGGTCATTCGCCGAACTCGCCGAAGTCCTCGAACGCGTCGTCGATCATCTCGCCCATCACCATGCCGCCGACGACACCGGCGGCACCCGCCGCGACGACCGTGCCCATGCCCATGCCGCGACCGTGGTGACCACCGTGGTGACCGTACTGCTCGTAGCCGTGCAAGGCGCCGCCACGCTCGGCGATCTGAGCCAGCCAGCCGTTGATTGACGACGCCCAGTCGGCCACCTGGGCCTCCTGGTGCGACAGCCGGAAGTGGCCGAACGCGTCACCGCCCGACGAGAACATCCCGCCGCGCTTGTCGGCTTCGAGGATCACGTACAGCTCGTGCGGTGAGGCCACGAACGTGAGCTCCACCTGCTGGATCCGGCCCGCGAACTGCGCCGGCGGGAAGAACTCGATCTCCTGGTAGAAGCCGAGCTCCTGCGGCACGCCGCGCAACCGGCCCGCCTCGACGTCGGCGCTGCGGAACGAGAACCCGAGCTGTCCGAACGCGTTCAGCACCGCGTCCTGCGAGGGCAGCGGGTGCACCAGCACGGGGTCGAGGTCGCCCTTGTCCGGCGCGCCCGCGATGACCAGCTCGGTCCGCACGCCCACGGTCATGCCGGGCAGCTGCGCGCCGCCGACCGCCGTGATCGGGGTCTCCCACGGGATCGGCAGCTGGAACGGGATCGACACGAGCTGGCCGGCCGTGACCCGCACGTTCTGTTGCACGACGACGCGCAGGAACTCGGACACGCCGCCGTACTCGTGGTCACCGTGCTCGACCTCGACTCGGGTGACGAGCGACAGCACGACCTGGCCGATCTCGGCGTCCGCGCTGCCGCCCTGGATGCGCACCTGTCCGGTGACGAGCTGGCCGGGCGCGGCGTGCGGCGAGTCCAGCACGGTGTCGACCGACGGGCCGCCGACGCCGAAGGCGCTGAGCATCCGTTTGAACATTGATGTTTCCTCTCGGAGGGAAACTCCGGTCAGCGGGCGCCGACCGGACGGGTGTCGGTTTCATCCTCGAAGTCGCCGATCAGCTCTTCGAGGAGGTCTTCCAAGGCGGCGATGCCCACGACCTCGCCGTCCTCGACCAGAGCCAGCTGGGCTCTGGAGTCGCGCATCTCGGTCACGGCCCTGGCCACCGGCATCGACGCGGGCAACGTCAGCACCGGGCCCATCAGCTCGCGCGCCGGAGGGTCCTCGCCGCGTGCGGTGGCCCGCATGGCCTCGCGGATGTGCACCAGGCCGGCGTAACGGCCGCGCAGGTCGGTGACCGGGAAGCGCGACCGTCCACACTGGAGGCTGCGCCGCTCGATCGCCCTCGCCGTGGTGTGCAGGGTGACCGAGGAAACCCGGCCGATCGGCACCATCACCTCGCGCACGGTGGTCCGCTGCACCTGCAGCATCCTGGTCAGCAGCCGTTGCTGGCCCTCGGGGATGAGGCCGTGCTCGGCGGACTGCCGCAGCAGCATCCGCAGATCGTCCGGCCGGTGTGCCTGCGCCAGCTCGTCCTGCGGCTCGACCTTCATCAGCCGCAGCAGGCCGTTCGTCACCGAGTTCAGTCCACTGAGGACCCAGCGGACCGAGCGGGCGAACGCGCGGAACGGCAGCGCCAGGATCAGCGCGGACCGTTCGGGGTGCGCGATGGCCCACGACTTCGGCGCCATCTCACCCACGACCATGTGCAGGAACACCACCAGCACCAGGCTGATCGCGAACGCGACACCGTAGGCGAACGCGTCGGGCAGTCCGGTCCACATCAACGCGGGCTGCAGCAGATCGGCGACGGCCGGTTTGGCCAGCGCGCCGAGACCCAGCGTGCACAGCGTGATGCCGAGCTGGGCACCCGCGAGCATCAGCGACAGATCACGCACGCCCGCCACGGCGGCGCGCGCCGCCCGTGACGTCTCGGCTGCCTGCTCCAGGCGGTGCCGCTTGGCCGCGATCAACGCGAACTCGGCGGCGACGAAGAAGCCGTTCAAAGCCAGCAGCACCAAGGAGATCACGATGCTCATCGGGACAACACCACCGTGTCCGGCACGTTGCGCGCGACCGCGGTGACCACGAGCCGCACGCCGTCCATCTCGACCTCGTCGCCGGTCTCGGCCACGCGGCCCAGCTGGTGCAGCACCAGGCCGGACACCGTGTCGTACGCGTCGTCGGCGGGCAGTTCCACGCCGGTGACGTCCTCGACCTCGTCCAGCCTCATGCGGCCGGGCACGCGCCAGTCGGACCCGACCTTCTCGATCATGTCGGCGACCAGGTCGTCCTCGTCGTGGATCTCGCCGACCAGCTCCTCCGCCAGGTCCTCCAGCGAGATGACGCCCGCGAACCCGCCGAACTCGTCGACCACGCACGCGAGCTGGCGGCGTTCGGCCCGCAGCCGCTCCAGCACCGCGGGCAACGGCAGCGTCGCGGGCACCACCAGCGCGGGCGCGGCGATCTTCCCGATCGCGACCGCCGAACGCTCGTGCGGCGTCAGCGTCAGCACCTCGGACAGACCGACGACACCGCGCAGGTCGTCGAGGTCCTCACCGACCACGGGGAATCGCGAGTTCCCGGTGTCCAGCAACGACACCACGCGCGCGGCGGGCTCGTCGAACCGCACGGTGTGGACGTTCACGCGCGGCGTCATCGCCTGCTCCGCGACGAGCTCGCGGAACCCGATGCCGTGCTCCAGCAGCCGCGTCAGCTCGGGGTCGAGGTGGCCCTGCTCCCCCGCGTCCTCGACGATCTGCTTGAGGTCCTCCGGCGTCGCGCCCTGCGGCAGTTCCTCGACCGGCTCGATGCCGATCGCACGCAGCAGGCGGTTCGCGGCCGCGTCGAAGAGCCGGATCACCGGTCCCGCGATCTTCAGGTAGGCGAGCGTCGACGCGCTCAGTGCGAGCGCCAGCCGTTCTGGCCGGGCGATCGCGAGGTTCTTCGGCAGCAGCTCACCGAGCACCATCTGCACGAACGTCGCGAAGACCAGCGCGATCACCATCGAGAACGGCACACCCAGACCGGTACCGAGCAGCGGCTCGGCCACGTATCCCACGAGCAGCGCCGTCACCGTGATGCCGAACTGGGCACCGGACAGCATGAACGAGAGCTTCTGAGTCACTCGGAGGGCGCGGTCCGCGGCCTTGGAACCGGCCTCGGCCAGCTGCTGCAGACGGCCGCGATCGACCGCCATGTAGGCGAACTCCTGAGCGACGAAATACCCCGTGGCGATCGTCAGCACCACGATGGCGAGCAAGCCGGACGCGATCAACAAGTCGCACCCGGCCACGTACTACAGCCGTCTGTATCGGCTTCTTCAGGCATACTCCAACAGTAGCACGTAGCACTGTACGGTTTCCGGAAGGAGGTGGCCCGATTTGTCCGAATCGCTGCTGCGGATCGGCGAGCTGGCCGCCCGCGCCGGAGTCAGCATCCGCACCGTCGACTACTACACGACCCTCGGCCTGATCAGCCCCGCTCAGCGCACCGCGAGCAACTACCGCCTCTACCGCTGCGGCGACGTGGACCGCATCCACCTCGTGCAGCGCCTGGAGGTCCACGGTCTGCCGCTCGAGGACATCGCGAAGGCGTTCACGGCCAAGCCCGCCGACACGGCCGCGCTGCTCGGCCAGATCGACACCGACCTGCGCACGCTGCAGGAAGCCGCCGACGCCGCGTCCCCGGAGATGCACGGCCTGCTGACGGTGATCGCGAACCGCGTCCACTCGCTCATCACCATCGCCCTCGAACTGCCTCTCTGACCGCCGAAATTTCGGGATTTGTCCTGGTCCCGCCCGTCACGACAAGGTGAACGAGCCGCCTCCGCCGCGTCCCACCCCCGGCAGGAAGTGAGCGCATGGAGTTCCTGGACCACCCCACCGCCGTCAGCCGCCGCTGCTTCATCGGTGGCTGCGCCGCGGCCGCCACCGTGATCACCACCGGTACCGCCGCGGCCGCTGACACCGGAACTGACACCGGCGCCCAGCCGTGCGGCAAGCTCCCGCCCGGCACGGTCCTCGCGAAGAAGGCGGACGTGCCGCTCAACGGCGGTGTCGTCGTCTACTTCGACGACGAGACGTCCGTTGTCGTGGCACAGCCGAAGAAGGGCACGTACACGGCATTCGACGCAAAGTGCACCCACGCCGGCTGCATGTGCAGCGAGGTCGACAACAACCTGATCATCTGCTGGTGCCACGACAGCCGGTTCAGCTCCGTGGACGGCAAGCGCAGGTCCGGGCCGGCCAAGAAGCCGTTGCCGCAGATCAAGACGAAGATCAAGGGAGAGAACATCGTCGTGGCCTGACCTGCGCGGGCGGATCCGGAGAGTCGTGCTGTCCGGATCCGCCGCACGAGAAGGACTGGTCGGCTGAACTTCCAGGACGACGTGCTGCCGTTGCACGGTGACCCGGCTACGCGTGCGTGGTCCACCGTCACGGCAGTCCCCTCGACGAACGATCAAAGGCTACTGTCGAGACGTTCTTCTAGGAGGTGCCGTGGGGCTGCGCAGCGAGCAGTGGTACGCAGGTCAGGACCGCAACGCCTACATCCACCGTGCCTGGATGCGCCGCGGCGCGCCAGACGACGCCTTCACCAGACCGCAGATCGCGATCGCCAACACCGCCTCCGACCTGACCCCGTGCAACGCGCACCTGAACGAGGTCGCCGCCTCCGTCTCGAACGGCGTGTACGAGGCAGGCGGCATCCCGCTCAACCTGCCCGTCGTGTCGCTCGGCGAGACCAACGTCCGCCCGACCGCGATGCTCTGGCGCAACATGGCGGCGATGGCCGCCGAGGAGATGCTGCGCGCCAACCCCGTCGACGGCGTGGTGCTGCTCGGCGGTTGTGACAAGACGATTCCCGCGCTGCTGATGGCCGCCGCGTCCGTCGACATCCCGGCCGTCGTGGTGCCCGGCGGCCCGATGCTGACCGGCACGTTCCGGGGCGTGCCCCTGGGCTGCGGCACGGACGTCTGGCGGCTGTCCGAGGAGGTCCGCGCCGGGACGCTGTCTCAGGAGGCGTTCAGCCGCTCCGAGTCCGCGATGATCCGCAGCCGCGGCCACTGCAACACGATGGGCACCGCCTCGACCATGGCCCTGGTCGCGGAAGCGCTCGGCACCGTCGTCCCCGGCGTGGCGGGCACTCCGGCACCGGACAGCAGGCTTCTGGAAGCCTCACACGGCACCGGCCGCCTGATCGTCGAGCTGATCGAGAAGGACCGCCGCCCCAGCACGTTCCTCTCGAAGGCCTCCTTCCACAACGCGATCGTCGCCCTGGCCGCGATCGGCGGCTCGACGAACGCCGTCGTCCACCTCCTCGCGATCGCCGGACGCCTCGGTGTCGACCTGACGCTGGACGACTTCGACCGCATCGGCTCCGGCGTTCCCCTGCTCGTGGACCTCCAGCCGGCGGGCCGGTTCCTGATGGAGGACTTCCACCGCGCGGGCGGGCTTCTGGCCGTGCTGCGGGAAGTCCGCGACCTGCTGGACCCGGAAGGCCTGACGGTCACCGGACGGCCGCTCGTCGACCACCTCGACGACGCCCCGATCTGGGACCCCGAGGTCATCCGCAGCCGGTCTGAACCGATCATCGCCGAGGGCGGGATCGCGGTGCTGCGCGGCAACCTCGCCCCGTCCGGCGCGCTGGTCAAACCGGCCGCGGCGTCCCCGAACCTGTTGCAGCACCGCGGAAGGGCCGTGGTGTTCGACAGCATCGAGGACTTCCACGCCCGCATCGACGACCCCGATCTGGACGTGGACGCGGACTCCGTGCTGGTGCTGCGCGGCTGCGGACCGCGCGGCTATCCCGGCATGCCGGAGGTGTCGAACATGCCGCTGCCCAAGAAGCTCCTCGAACAGGGCGTGCGCGACATGGTCCGCGTCTGCGACGGACGCATGAGCGGCACCGCGTACGGCACGGTCGTCCTGCACGTGGCACCGGAAGCCGCGGCGGGAGGGCCGCTCGGACTGGTCCGCACCGGCGACGTCATCGTGCTGGACGTGGAGAACCGCCGGATCGACGTGGAGGCGCCGGACTTCCTCTCCCGCACGCCCAGCACAGCGATGACGGCGGCGTTCGCGGCACCGAAGCGCGGCTGGGAGCGTCTCTACATCGACCACGTCCTGGGCGCCGACACCGGAGCCGACCTGGACTTCCTGGTCGGCTCCAGCGGCAGCGAGGTCACCCGCGAGTCGCACTGAGGCGATCTACGACCTGCGCCTCGTACAGCGACTCGGGCACCAGCGGCCCGGTCTTGATCTCGATGCTCCCCCACGGTCCGGGGAAGTACGGCTGCGACCGCCGCGTGCCCTCGTTGGACACGGCGTAGTTCTGCGCGGTCGGCGGCTTCTGGACGACGATCTCCTTGTTGTAGTCCCAGATCACCGAGTGGGCGGCGCCCCAGCCGTGCGACGTGCCGTAGTCGCCGCGGTTGATCAGCTTGGCCTGGTTGCCGCGGTTGCCGATCTCGCGGATGTTGTCGAACAGCAGGCCCTGGCTCCACCGCCGGTGTGCCTCGGCGTCCCCACCGTCCACAGTGGCCCGATGCCACACGACGCCCGCCACCGAGTTCGCGCCGTTGCTGACGAAGGCGTGCCGCGCCTTGGACGCGTGCAGGCCGGTGAACAGGACCAGGTGCGAGTTGGTGTTGGCGGCGAAGTTGTACATGCGGCCGCCGGTGCGGATCGCGACCGGGTCCGTGGCCTGCGCGTCCTTCACCGTGATCCGCACGGATCGTTCGGTGACCACGCCCGCATAGCCGAAGTAGCGGGTCTTCACGTTGCGGACCCAGCTGTTGTCCGCGCCGAACACGCCGATGGCGTTCCACGCGTGGTTCTCGTCCTCGCCGCCCTTGGTCTCGATGTCGACCCGCAGACTTTCCACCCCGGACTCGGTGACGAGGTTGCGCGAGGTCACCGGCGCGACCGTGGAGATCGTGAGCGACCGGTCGAGGTGGTTGTAGATCGGTGCGTCGAACGTGAGCCGGCGCCCGTCGATCGCCCTGATCCGGCGCACCCAGTGGAGGTCCATGGACCCGGGCGTCCACTTCGCGTCCTGCACGACGCCGCCACCGCCGACCGCGTCGATCCACTTCTTCGACGACGGGTGCCTGACGACCACCTCCTGGCCGACCTTGAACCGCGAGGCGTCCGCCACCTCCAGGCTCAGGGACCCGACCTGCACGAACGGTGTGGTCACCTCGGTGGCGGCGCCGGTCGTCCACGGCGTCCTGGCGTCGCTGCCGAGCACGACCACGGTGCGCTGGTGCGGTGTGTCGCCGCGGCCGGACAACGTGGTGGTGTCACCGGATCCGCGCAGCACCACGCCGTTGTGCCTGATCCGCACGGTGCCGTGGATCTCGTACCGGCCGGCCGCGAGCTTCACCGCGCCGCGATGCCCGTTCGCGTCGGGCGTGCGGGCGCCGACCTGGTCGATCGCCCTTTGCAGGTGCGCGGTGTTGTCGCCGGTGACCGGGCTGATCGTGACCGCGTCCGGCACGGTGGGCAGCGGCTTCTCGCCGTGGTGGTAACCGACGTAGCTGAAGTCCGGCACGCGGTTGCCCGCCCGGTCGGAGGCGTATTTCAGCTTGCCGTTCGTGCCGTACGAGACGTGCGCGGACGACCACTGGCCCGGCTGGTGCGCGGGCGGGTACTTGCCGCAGAACTCCTGCCAGCACGCCGGTGCCGCGTCTGCGGCCGGGGTCAGGCTGCCCAGAAGCACCAGCGTGGCGAGGACGTCGACCATTCGAGACACTTGCGTTGCTCCTGCCGCGTCAGCGAGAAGGCGGCAGCGCGCGCAAGCCTAGATGGTTGATTCCGTGAAGTTGGTGTCAGTGATCGAACGCGGTCAGTGAGCGTTTGCTGGTCACGCCCGCCTCCCAGTTGTGCCAGATGCCGGCGGCCATGGCCAGCAGGCGCTGAGCGACACG
>NZ_BAABBE010000032.1:0-99120 GCF_039537795.1 Lentzea roselyniae | reverse complement strand
CGCTGCTTCAACCGGCTCAAACAGTTCCGCGCGATCGCCACCCGCTACGACAAGACCGCCCTGTCCTACCAAGCCATGATCGACCTGGCCACCCTCACCCTCTGGCTTTGAGGACGGGCCCTAGCACGTGCAGCTCGCCGCGTGTGGCGATGTGCGAGAAGGTGTGCTCGGGCGGGGGGACCGCCTTTGACGTACGGGGCGCACCGCTGTGTCCACAGTGGATAAAAGGGGAAGTGCCGGGAAAAGTACCGGGAAACCGTGCGTCCGAACGTCAGCACAATCCCAAATTTCCGTCGTAGGTTCACCGTTCGTGCTACGGCGGTTGCACTCTGGGTACGGTACGCGGGCAGTCCGCTGACCGTGCGGGCCCGGCTGCGGTGAGGAGGCACCATGACCGTCGAGCATCCGACGACCGAGTCACCCACCGGACCGCTCGCGGCGAACGTCGTCGGCCGTCGCCGTGAGATCGACCGCGTGTCGCGCGCGCTCGACGCCGCCGCCGAGCACAAGTTCTCCCTGTTGATGTTCGAGGGGCCGCTGGGCGTCGGCAAGTCGACGCTGCTCGACGCCGCCGCGGAGGTCGCCGCGGCGCGGGGATTCCACGGGGCAAGCGCTCTGCTGGCGCCGGAAGGCTCCGGATCACCCCTGCACGTGGTTCACCGGCTGCTCGACGACGTGCTGATGAACGTTCCCGGCGACGTCGTCGAGACGGTGGTGTCGGTCGCCAAGGCGCAGGGTTTCGACCTCGTTCCGTGGTTGACCGAGGCACAGCCGCCGACAGGGCAGGACGATCGGCGGGTGTTCGCTTCCTTGGCGCGGGTGGTGGGAGCGCTCACAGCGCGCGTGCCGCTCTGCTTCGTCATCGACGACCTGCAGTGCGCGGACGCGTCCTCGCTGCGCTGGTTGAGTTATCTGGCGGAGCGGCGACTCCGGTTGCCGGTGGTCTTCCTCCTCGGCCGGACAGCGGGAGCCCCGGTCGAACACGCGCTGGCGCTGGCTGAGCTCGGCATGGCGGCGGAACGCGTGCGGGTGGACGGATTCGGCCTCGGCGACACCGAGAGCTTCTTGCGACGGGTGCTCCGGACCGAGCCCGAACCGGAGTTCGTGTCGACGTGCGCGCGTCTCACCGGCGGCATTCCGCTGCTGTTGAGGTGGTGCGCGGTGCCGTCGGCGGAGGATTTCGCGGTGTGCGGGACGCCGGAACTCGGCATGGCCGTGCTCGCGCGGCTGAACCGGCACTCCAGCGAACTCGTGCGGCTAGTCAAGGTGCTCGCCGTGCTGGAGACGCCGACGCTGGAGCTGTCCGCCGCCGTCACCGGCCTCACCGCGCCCGCGGCCAGAGACGCGGTGGTGCACCTGGTCGGGCTGGGGTTGCTCGCCGACGATGTCAGCATCGCGTTCGCTCACCCGGTGGTGCGGGACTCCATCGCGGCCACCGTGAGCCACCTGGAAGCCGACGGCATGCACGCCCGCGCTGCTCGCCACCTCCACGAGGCCAGCGCACCGGACCTGGTCATCGCGCGGCACGCCGTGCGCACCCATGCGCGCCTCGGCGTCGGCATAGCCGAAGCACTGCTCCGCGCAGCCGACCTGCCGCTCACCGACCGGGATCCCGCACTCGGCACCGCCTTCCTCACGCGGGCGCTGCGCGAGGCACTGCCGCCCGAGCTGCGCCGCCATCTCCTGCTGCGGCTGGCGCGCAGCGAGGTTCACCGGGACCCGCGCAGGGCGGCCGCGCATCTGAGCGAAGCGCTCGACTACGTGGACGACCCCCAGTCGATGTGCACGATCGCCTGCAGGCTGGCGCAGATCCTGCAGTTCGAGGGTCACTACGCCGAGGCCGCCGCGGTGCTCCGGCGTGCGATCACCGACGTCGGTGCGGCGAACCCGGCGGTGGTGGCCCAGCTCCGCCTCGCGCTGCACGCGGTCGTTCCCGGCCGGGCCGCCGAGGGTGCGATGGTGGGGGACTGGCGCAGGTTTCCGGGGGCCGGGCGGGAACTCGCGGCGCTCGTCGCGGGCATCGACGCGACGACGGGCGAGGACCTCGTCCGGGGCCGGGAGGCCGCTCTGGTCGCGCTTTCCCGCGGCGTCAATTCGATCCTGCACGAACCGCACCAGCTGGTGGCGACGATCGACTCCCTGATCCGGGTCGACGAACTGGACTCCGCCCTGCGGCACTCCGTGGAAATGGTGGACGAGGCACAGCGACGGGGCTTGGAGTTGCTCGGCGCGCTCGGGCACACGCTGCGTTCCAGGGTGCACCGCCACCGAGGCGAGCTGCCGGAAGCGATCGCGAACGCCCAGCTCGCGGTGGCCGACGTGCGGCGCGCCGGTGGCGATCCCCGGCACTTCACCTTCGTCTACGCCACCGAGGCGCTGGTTCGTGCCCTGGTGGAGGCGGGTGATCTCACCGGCGCGGCGACCGCGGCGGACGCCGTCGGCCTGACCGGGCTGCTGCCGGACAGCTGGCACCACGCGTGCTTCCTGCACGCCAGGGGAGTGCTGCGGATGCGGCAGGGTGACGTCGAGGGCGCGCTCGTCGACCAGCTCGCGAGCGGCGAGCGGCTCGCCGTGTGGAGCGGTCGCAATCCGCCGCCCCGGTCGTGGCGCTCGAACGCCGCGATGGCGTACCTGCGGCTCGGTCGTGAGCAGGACGCGCGCCAGCTGGCGGTGGAAGGTCTGGAACTGGCGCGGCGGTGGCAGGTTCCGTCGTCGATCGCGCGGGCACTGCTCACCGTGGCCGCCGCGACCCGAGGACCGGCCGCCGAAGCGAGCCTGGCCGAGGCCGAGGCGGTGCTGCGCGGGTCGCCCGCGCGGCTGTTGCACGCGCAGGTGCTGTTCGCACTGGGCACGCATCGGTGGCAGCACGGCCGCAGCGACCTCGCCCGGAGGGATCTGGTGCTGGCGCGGTCCCTGGCCCGCGAATGCGGAGCCACCCCGCTGCTGACCGCGATCGAGGATCTGCCGGCCGACGCACTCCTGCCCGGCGAGGCCGAGGCACCGGTGCTGCCCCGGCGGGCGAGCGTGCTGCTCACCCAGCAGGAGCGCAAGGTGGCCACCCTCGTCGTGGCCGGCGCCTCCAACGACGAGGTGGCGCGCCAGCTCGACGTCACCCGCCGCGGTGTGGAGGCCCACCTCACGAACATCTACCGCAAGCTCGGCGTCCGCAGGCGGACCCAGCTGCAGTCCGCACTCGCCGACTTCGCGAGCTGACCAGTGCGTTCTTCGGAATGACCGGCTGTTTTTGCTTTCTGCTCATTGTGTGCTCGGGTGCGTTTCGCGGTCGAACGACCGGTGATCCGTTTTCACGGTCTCACGAATAGAAATTCGATCTTCCTGGAATTTGCAGCCCGATTGCGGTGGTGCTTGCGCCATTCGTGGCCACTGCACCCTCGCGGTATGCGCTCGGTGGGTCCACGTCCGAATGGTCGCAGGTCGGTGTGCGGCAGACGGGTGACGCAGGGGTCTGTCACTAGCGTGTTCGCGTGACCGTCTTTTCATTTGCGACAAAACTTTCTCGGTACGTTTACCGGACCAGCTGCGTCGGCGGACCTTTGTGCGGCCGCTGAATCTGCTTTCGTCCCTCGATCACACTT
Organism: Lentzea roselyniae; assembly: GCF_039537795.1. Classification (NCBI taxonomy): domain Bacteria; kingdom Bacillati; phylum Actinomycetota; class Actinomycetes; order Pseudonocardiales; family Pseudonocardiaceae; genus Lentzea; species Lentzea roselyniae. Next base: position 95,524 of record NZ_BAABBE010000032.1, on the reverse strand, counting down.
GATGTTTTTGGGCAAACTTCACCCGATCGGGGACATTGCGGAGTGGATTCTCTGCGGACTCTCTGCGGCCGCTGTGGAGTTCCACAGTTCCACAGCGGCCGTGAGTTCTAGCCTGGCTTCAGAACGTGATCCACCCCCCGTCACGTTCGAGGCGCACGAAGCGCAAGTGGAAGGACCCTCTAAATGACAGACCTGTTGGCAGCGGAGCGGCGACCCGAGGTCCCGCTGAAAAGGGTCTCGCCCGACGTGGCGGAGTCCAGGGAGCGCAAGGGTGCCGCGACCAAGGTGCTCGCGGTGCTGGAGGCGTTCAGCGCCCAGGGCGGATCGATCTCGCTCGCCGAGCTCACCGATCGGACCGGGCTGCCGAAGTCCACGGCGCACCGGATGCTGTGCTTCCTGCGCGACGCGGAGTTCGTCGAGTCCATCAACGGCCACTACTACCTCAGCAACAAGGTGTCGATGCTGTCGGCGGGCCAGCCGACCGCGCTGTCGCCCGGCGTGCGGGCTCGGCTGATGCCGTACCTCGCCGAGCTGTACGAGCTGACCCACGAGGTCGTGCAGCTGATCGTGCGGGCGGGCAGCAGCGTGCACGTCATCGAACGCATCCACGGCTACCGCGCCATGGGCATCGCGGTCCAGCGCGGCGACAGCCAGCCGCTGCACCGCACCGCCGCCGGCAAGGTGCTGGTCGCGGACAGCGGCTGGTGGGGGCCCGGTTCGCAGGAGATTCTCGCCAAGGAACTGATGACCGTGCGCGCAACTGGAATCGCGTACGAACGAGGCGAGCTGCAGGCCGGCATCTGCGGTGTCGCCGCAGCCGTGCGCGGGCCGAAGCTCGAGCCGGTCGCCGCGATCTCCGTGATCGGCCCGTCCGGCCGGTTCCGTCCCGAGGCGGTCGCGCCGCACGTGCGCCGGATCGCCCAGATCGCGAGCCGTGAGGTCAACGCGGCTTTCCGGATGGCGACCTTCGACAGCCCGGCGAGCTGAGGACGGCTTCCGAGGTGGACGCACGGGAACGAGACCGCCGCGCCATCGACGCCGTCCGGGAGTTCGTGAGTGGTTCGCTGGGCCGGACGAGCGTGCATCCGCAGGCACTCGCCGAGGCGATCGGTCGTGGCGCGGGTGCTGTGGCCTGCGTGCTCACCGTGCTGGGAGAGCGGTTCCACTGGAGTGTGGGCGACGGAACGTGGTGGGAGGGCACGGTGAAGTTCGACGGCGCCGCCCAGGGTTCTGTCGCACTCAGCCCGGCCGGGGCCGGTCAGCTCGACGGTCTGCTGCCGGTGCTCGGGCCGCTGCTGATGGAGATCAGGCTGAGGCTCGAAGCCGACCAGGTCCGGCGCCGGGGTGACGCGGCGCATCAGGAGCTGGCCGACGGCAGGTGGCGTGCCGCGGCGCAGATGGACCGGGAGCGCCGCGACGTGGAGCGCGACCTGCACGACGGTGCACAGCACCACCTCGTGGCCCTGCAACTGGCGGTCGGACTGCTCAGCCACGCGGTGTCCGCGGGCGACCGGGGCACGGCCAACCGGATGCTGGACGGCCTGGAGGGCAGGTTCGACGACGCGGAACGTCAGATCACGCGCACGGCGGCGGGCATCCTGCCGATCGCGCTCGTCACCGGCGGTCTGGTCGCCGCGCTCGACGCCGAACTGCGGCACCACGACGACGTGGTGCTCCAGCTCGACCCGACTCTGCGCCGCATCGGTGCGGCCGCCGAGACAGCGGTGTACTTCGTCTGCATGGAGAGCGTGAACAACGCGCACAAGCACGCGCCCGGAGCGTCCATCACGGTCTCGGTGCGCGACACGGGCGACACCCTCAGCTTCGAGGTGCGCGACAACGGCCGTGGGTTCGCCGACGTGCCACCGGACGCCGGTCTGCACCACCTGGTGAGCCGCATGGTCGCGGTGGGTGGCGATGTCAGCATCCACTCGACGCCGGGCGCCGGCACGGTGGTCGCCGGCTTCGTGCCCCACGACCTCGCTCGCTGTCCATGACCTTCTTCGCTGTCAACGACTTCTCGCTGGTTCCGGCTGCGGGGCGAGATCGGCCGCGATGCCTTCGCAGGTGCGGACGAGCACTTCACAGGCAGCTCGGACGCGCGGCCCCGCGGTGAGGTGCTCACCGCGGGCCCGCCACCGACTGGCCGCCTGCCATGCCGCGGTGCACAGCTGTGCGGCGTCCGCGGAGGGCGTCAGTCCCAGGCGCTGGTTCGGACTGGTGCCGAACGCACCGAGGAGCTGGACGGCCTCGGCGCACACCTCCAGCGGTCCGAACCAGTTCGGCGACGGCGCCTCCCACTCGAGCTCGTCGAGCAGCTCCAGTTCCACGATCTCGTGTGCCGTGGCCGTGATGCGCTCAACCTCGTGCACCAGCGGGTGGTTCGGGGGCAGATCGCCGACGGCTTCGCGGACGGCGGCCAGTGCCCGGCGGGCGGCGATCAGCTCGAAGCGCGTCAGGAACCGGCGGGTCAGCGCCTCCTTCAACGCCGCCAGTCCGCTCAGCTCCCCGACCACGTCCGCCACGCTCGCGTCCTCGCGCGTCGCCTCCTCGACGAGGCGCGCGTCGTCCTCGCTGAGGTGCCCGGTGCGCCCGGTCGCCGACCACAGGGCCACGCGCGGGTGCAACGGTGCCGGAGGCTCGACGAGCTCGACGCGGTGGCGGCCCAGCCGCAACGCCCGGCGAAAGGCCTGGTCTGCGGGAGCCAGGCACAGCACGGCGTCCACGGCGGCCGCGTCACCGTTCACCGGGGAGGTGAGCTGGGCCGCCAGCGCGGTGTCCGCCTCACCCGGCAGGTCGAGCAGGATCAGGCTGGAGTCCGGGGCCGCCGCGCTGCCGTGCAGGTGCCAGGCCGGGGTGTCCGAGTCCGGCAGCCTGGCCCCGATCAGCGCACCCACGACGGTGCTGTGCGACGGGCCGACGACGGCGACGCGCACTGGCCGGTTCAGCCGTTCCGCGATCGCCGTCCAGCGTTCGCCGGCCGCTCGATCGGCCGCCGCGAGCCAGCCGCGCTCGACGAGTGCGCGCACCCGCAGGAACAACGAGTCGCCCGGCGCGCAGCCCGCCTCCGCACCGGGTGCGCTCAGCCGCTCCGGGAGCTCGATCGACACCGTCGCGACTCCGTTGTGGACAGTGGTCGTCAGCGTGCCGCCGAGCACGGTGAGCCTTTCGGCGTCGTCGCAGAGCACCTGCCGCAACTGCGCCGCGGGCCCCGCCCAGCCCGGCGCGGTCATCACGACGCGCAACACGCTCTCCGCGCGGGCGCAGTCGACCACCACGCGCTCGGCGCCACCCGGTGCGGTCAGCGGGTGCAGCACCGCGGCGGCCGCGTGGTAGAGGCCGGACTCGATCTCCCAGCTGACCCGGTGCCCGAGATCGCCGCGGAAGCGCACCGGGCGGCGTAGCACCATCGCCAGTTCTTCCAACGCGGCGCGCGGCCCGCGCTCCGGCAGCATCGCCGGGTGGACACCGCGCACGACGGTGCGGAAGGCACCGACCAACTCGTCCAGCGCGTCCCGCAGCCGGTCGGCTGCTGCGCCCGCCGCCCCTGGGTCGAGCTCGGTCCCGGCGAAAGCGCCGCGCAGCTCGCTCGCTTTCCTGCGGACGTCGGCGAACTCGCGGCCCGCGAGCGAGGTGATCGAACCGACCAGCCTGCGCCGCTCGAGCTCGCGCACGCGGGCGACCCGTTCCCGTGCCACGCGCAGCTCCGAGTCGAGTCGGGCGGCGCGGGTGGCAGACCTGTCACGGTCGCCGCGCAGCCGTTCCATCCGCACGGCCACACCGATCCAGCCCGCGGTCTCCTCGAGCACCTGCCGGTCCCGGCGGGAGACCTGACCGCGTTTGCCGAACATCAGCCACCCTCCACCCGCTACCGAGCGCACCTCGGTGGCGCGGTGCGCCGCCAGCGCGGCGTCGAGATTCGCGGCCGGCTCGATCCGCACGGCGGGCCAGCACGCGACGGTGGCGGTCTCGTCGTCGTCGAGCACGCAGTACGCGGCCCGTCCGTCGACCACGGTCGCGAGGTTGCGCACCAGCGCGGGAACCAGCAGTGCGGGGGGACACCCGGCGGCGACGAGATGAGGTTCCCGGCCGCGAGCCCGGCGCTGCCACATCGGTCAGACCTCGATTCGCCGGGCACGCAGATAGGCCAGCACCGCGAGGACACGGCGGTGGTGCACGGACGGATCACCGGAGAGGCCGAGCTTCGTGAAGATCGTGGCGATGTGCTTCTCCACGCCCTTCAACGACACGTGCAGCTCGCTGGCGATCGCGTTGTTCGTGCGGCCTTCGGCCATGAGCCGCAGCACGTCGTGCTCGCGGTCGCTCAGCATCGCGATCGGGTCACTCGTCTCGCCGACGGGACTCTGCAGCAGCCTCTTGGCGAGCACGGGTTCGATGACGATCTCACCGCTCGCGATCCGGTCCAACGTGTCCATCAACACCTGGACCCCGGCGATGCGCTCCTTGAGCCGGTAGCCGATGCGCTCCGTGCCTATCTCGAGAATCCGCATCAGGTAATGGGTTTCGGCGTAGTGTGACAGCAGCAGTAGGCCGACGTGCGGGAACCGTTTGCGGATCTCGGCCGCGGTCGTCAGGCCGCCTTCCGGTTCCGGCTCCATCCGGATGTCGAGCACGGCGACGTCGACCTGCTCCGTGGCGACGAGCGGGAGCAGTCTGTCGCCGTTGGGAACGCAGCCGACCACCTGGTGGCCCGCTGCTTCGAGCATGAGAACCAGGCCTTCGCGGAACAGTGCGCCGTCCTCGGCGATGGCTACCCGCATCGGATCACCGCCCAGTGTCGTTTCGGCTCCGGCTGGTCCTGGACCTGGTGGGTGATGCTCACCCGGACGAACTTGCGGCTGCCGCGCACTTTCACCGTGGCGGCGGTGCCTGGCCGCAGCGACCGCAGATGATCGGCGATCAGGAGGCAGGCTCGCGACTGAGTGATGAGATCGCTCTCACCGCTCAGTACGTCCAGTGTGAGGAGGACCCTCTGCTTTTCCGCCACGGTGCGCACCGCCGATTCGATGCCCGAGCTGCGCAACACCGGCGGGTACAACCTCTCGCCGAGGTTGCGCAGTTCGTCGAGCATCTGCTGCACCCCGGTCTGCGCGGTGTCGATGCGGGCGCGCAGAGACGGGTCGTTCGCGGACATCGAGATCAATGCGAGCTCCAGTGCGAGCGAAGAGGCGCGCAGCGCCGGTCCGTCGTGCAGCACCTGCTCGAGTTCCTCGCGTCGCTGGGAGAAGACGGCGCCTGGGTCACGCAGACGGGTGGGTCTGGCATTGATCCACCGTAGCGTTCTGCGCAGGAAGCCCGTCACGCATGAAGCGTGGTTCGTTCCGTCGGTTGGGACAATGGGGTTTACCCGAAGGGCTCGTAGGGTTTTCCCTACCATCCGAGCCTGCCGTCATGTCCGCTGCGGGCGAGTGCTCTCAACACTTCTGGAGTTCGGCATGGGATACGGCCTCGGCATCGACCTCGGCACCACTTTCACGGCCGCCGCCGTGTGCGGGGACTCCGGTACCCAGGTCGTGGCCCTCGGCCGCGGTGTGGTGACCTCGTCCGTCGTCTTCGTGCGCCCGGACGGTCGGTTGCTCACCGGAGACGCCGCCGACGCCGCGGCCGCGAGCGATCCGACGAGGGTCTCACGTGGACACAAGCGCAGGCTCGGTGACCCGACGCCGATCGTGATCGGCGGCGCGGCGTTCTCCCCGCAGGCGCTGCTCGCCGCACAGCTCAAGGACGTCATCGCCAAGGTGACCAAGCTGCAGGGCGGGCCACCCGAGCAGGTCGTCCTCACCTGCCCGGCGGTGTGGGGGCCCTACCGCCGGGAGCAGTTCGACGAGGTGCCGCGGCTCGCCGGGCTGTCGAACGTGCGGATCGTGACCGAACCCGAGGCAGCCGCAACGCACTACTCGGTCGAGCGGCGGCTGGGCGACGGCGAACTCGTCGCGGTCTACGACCTCGGCGGCGGCACGTTCGATACCACCATCCTGCGCGCCCGCTCGGACGGGATGGAGATCCTCGGCACGCCCGAAGGCATCGAGCGCATGGGCGGCATGGACTTCGACGAGTCGCTCATGGCACACGTGGACGCGGCTCTGGACGGTGCGCTGAGCGCGCTCGACCCCGCTGACCCCGAGAGCGCGGCCACGCTGGCCGCGACGCGGACGAACTGCGTGCAGGCCAAGGAAACGCTCTCGACCGAGCCCGAAGTGACCATCCGCGTGCCACTGGCCGGCGACGAGCGCGAGGTCACGGTGAGCCGGATCGAGTTCAACGAGATGATCCGGCCGTCGGTCGCGCTCACCACCGAGGCGTTGCACCGCACCATCAACTCGGCGGGACTGCGCACCGAAGACCTCGCCGGGGTGCTGCTCGCCGGTGGTTCGTCCCGCATTCCCCTGGTGCCGCAGGCGGTGTCCGAAGCGTTCGGCAAACCCGTCCGCGTCAGCCTGCACCCCAAGTTCACGGTGGCGCTCGGTGCGGCGGCGGTGGCGAAGTCCGTCGCGGTTTCCGCCGCCCCGGTCACGGATCCGCGGCAGGGTCACCCTCCGCTGGATGGCGTCGCGATGCCGCAGGGGAGGCGGATGCCGCCGGCGCCAGGCGTGTCGCCGGTGCCCACGGCACCAGCGCGGCGGAAGCTGGTCAACGGTCCGAAGTGGTTGCTGCCCGCGACCGCGGCGGCCGTCGCCCTGCTGCTCGTGGCGTCCGGGCTGTTGTACTTCTCCGGCAGCGGAACCGGTGAGACGCCCGCCGTGCAGGACGTCGCGAAGTCCGGCAGCGAGGTGTCCGATTTGGACATATACCACCGCAAGGACATCGACCCCTTCGTCTCGATCATCGGTTCGGAGGAGAACTGGGGCGGTACCCACGTCGGCAGCGACGGAGTGGCGGCCCACGCCGCGATCTCGGTGGCTGCCGAGGACGGCCTGCGGGTGAGCTGGAAGGGCGGCCAGAGTGCCCAGTTCTACCTGCAGAGCATCAGTTCCGTGACGGACGTGCGGCCGTTCATGGACAACAAGGGTGCCATCGTGGTCGACCTGACGTTGTACTCCGCGCCGACCGCCCGGACCACGCTCGCCGTGCACTGCCGCTTTCCCTGCTCCGCCGAGGGCAACTTCACCCAGGTGCTGCAGAAGCTGCCCATCGGTAAGCGTTCGACCGTGACGGTGCCCGTGTCCTGCTTCAAGGACAAGGGGTTGGACCCGGTGCACGTGAACACGCCCTTCCTCGTGGCCACCGCGGGTGTGCTCGACTTCTCCGTCGAGCGGATTCGCTGGGTCGCGGGTGCCGCCGACAAGACGGACTCGGTCAAGTGCGCCGACCTGCAGTGAGGTCCGGTGCCGAGGTGACGTCGACCGGCCGCGAGCCCAGTGCGCGCTGAGCTGCTTAGTCCAAACGGGTGACGTTGCGCCACAAGGGTGACCCGGCAGCCGCCGATTGGCGTTGGCGAGTGCGAAGAGCTGTGTCAAGGGCCGGCCGAAGTGGAGGAGCGTGCGATGCCGTGCCGAGCACGCGAGGTGCATGCCAGTGATGGTTGACTTCGTCGGGCGCCGGAAGGAACTCGATCGCATCACCGGCGTTCTGGACGCCGCCGAAGCGCGCACCCCGATCGTGCTGCTGCTGGAAGGCACGACCGGCATCGGTAAGACGACCTTGCTCAACGCCGCCGCGGAACTGGCGCGCGAGCGCGGGTTCCAGGTGGGGCTGGCCAACGCGTCCCGGATGGAGAAGGAGTTGCCGTTCGGGGTTACCCGCCAGATGTTCGAGGATGTGCTGAGCGACCTGCCGGGCGACGAGGCCGAGTCGGCGTTCCGCGTGGCGGGCAGCCGGGGGTCGGGAGTCATCAACGCGACACCGGCCGATCCGCTGGAGGCGTTCGAAGAGGTGGACGTCCACCAGGCGCTGCGCGGGTTGTACCGGCTCACCACGACGCTGACTCCGCCCAAGCCGCTGTGCTTCATCGTGGACGATCTGCAGTGGACGGACGTCCCTTCACTGAGGTGGCTGAACTACCTCGTCTGCAGGGTCACCCGCATGCCGCTGGCCGTGCTGCTGAGCCAGACGACGGGCATCTACCCCGAAAGCCCGCTCCTGATCGCCGAGCTGGACTTCTACGCCGAGCGGGTGAAGATCGGCGGATTCGCCGACGGGGAGATCGCCGAGATGACCGAGAAGCTGCTCGGCGTCCGGCCCGCACCGGAGTTCATCAGCGCGTGTGCCGAGACGACCGGCCGCAACCCGTTCATCCTGAGCCAGCTGCTCGCCACCATGCGGGACGGTGCCACGCCACCGGACGAGGCCGCCGCCCGAGATCTCGCCCGGCAGAGTCCGGACGACCTGGGCGGGTCGGTGCTGGCACGGCTCAACCGGCAGTCTCCGCACCTCGTGCGCATCGCCAGGATCATCGCCGTGCTCGAGCCGCCCGGAGTCGAGCTCACGGCGGCGGTCGCGGGCACGGGTGCTCCGGAGGTCGCGGACGCGGTGCGCCAGCTCGTCGGGATGGGGTTGCTGGCGAACAACGGCAAGCTGGCCTTCACCCACTCGATGATCCAGAACGCGATCGCGAACGCCGTCACCCACACCGAACGCGACGAAATGCACGCCAGTGCGGCGCGGTACCTGCACGAGGTTCAGGCGCCAGACCTCCTGGTCGCCAAGCACATCCGGCGGACGACCGCGAAGCTCGGCACGTGGGCGGCCGCAAATCTGAGCAGGGCGGCCAAACTCGCCGTCGTGGACGGCGACCCGGTCACCGGTGCCGACCTGTTGTCGCGCGCGTTGAAAGAGGACATGGCGCCGAATCTCCGCAGGGATCTGCTCATCAGGCTCGGGCGCGCGGAGACGTACTTCGACCCGCACCAGGCAGCGGTGCACCTCACGGCCGCCATGGAGTACCTGGTGGAGCCGCAGGCGATCCTGGGCGTCGCGTGCAGGTTGTCGCAGGTGCTGTACCTCGACGCGAGGTACGACGAAGCCCGGGAAGTGCTGACCACGTCGATCGACAAGGTGGAGCCGGTCGATCCGGTCGTCGGGGGGCTGCTGCGCCTCGCGCTCCGGGTCACCGTGCCGACACCACATCGGGAGCCGGTGCACACCCATCCCGCCGAGATCGATCCCACCTGGCGTGAAGGCGGGGTGCGCGGCCGGCTCGCCGGAGCGTTGATCGCCGACTACACCGGAAACGCGGGTGAGGAGTTCGACCTGTGCCGGGAGTCGGCCCTCGTGGCGTTGTCGGGAGGCGTCGTGGCGATCATGAACGACCCACAGCGCCTGCTGGCCGCGGTCAACGGCCTGATCCGCACGGACGAGTTCGATCTCGCACTCCGCCACAGCGACGAGATCGTGCTCGAAGCGCGTCAGCACGGCCTGGAGATGCTCAGCGTGCTCGGCTACACCTTGCGCTCCCGCGTGCATCTCAGCATGGGAGCGCTGGCGGCGGCGGCCGAGGACGCACGGCTCGCGGTGGCTCCCGACCAGCAGTCGTGCGTGCACTCCGGTCACCTCAGCCACGTGCAGACCGTCGAAGCCCTCGTCCACAGCCTGCTGTTGCTCGGTGACGTCGAAGGCGCACAGGCGGCGATCGAACCCGTTGGGCTGAGGGGCACGCTGCCCCGCAGTTGGCAGCACACCGCACTGCTGCACGTGCGGGGGTTGCTGCGGTTCGAACTCGGTGACGTCGAAGGTGCTCTGGCCGACCAGCTCGAGTGCGGTGAGCGCCTGCTCGCCTGGGGCGCGCCCAACCCCGCTCACCGTCCATGGCGTTCGCACGCCGCGCTGGCACAGCTGCGGCTCGGCCGACGGCAGGAGGCACTCCAGCTCGCGCTGGAGGAACTCGAACTGGCACGCAGGTGGGGTGCGCCGTCGAGCACGGCCCGCGCTCTGCTCGCGGTGGCCGCCACGACCCGCGATGCCGCCGCCCTGCCCTGGTTGAACGAGGCGGCGTCGGTGTTGACCGGATCGTCCGCGAGGCTGTTGCGGGCGCGCGTGTTGTCCGAGCTCGGCACGGTCAAGTGGCGGATCGGGCAGCGAGAAGCCGCGCGCGAGAATCTCGCCCAGGCGAAGGTCTTCGCGGAGGCGTGCGGATCCGTGCCCCTGTTGTCCGCGCTCGCGGAGCTGCCGGCCGAGGCGGTGTGCAGGTCCAAGGCACTGCCTGCGGCGCCGTTGCCTGTCGGGACGGGACTCACCCCGCACGAGTTCCGGGTGGCGAGCATGGTGGTGGAGGGGCACTCGAACGTCGAGATAGCGGAGAAGTTGTACGTGACCCGGCGCGCCGTCGAGTTCCACCTCACCAACATCTACCGCAAGCTCGGCGTGCGCCGGCGCACTCAACTGCCATCGGCTCTCAAGGTGCGACCAGGCGTGGGTTGATCCGTCGAGCCGGCGTGCGCTCTGTGGAACGGCGCGAACGGTGGAGTTGCGGTTGACGCGCCGTGGCGCTCGGGAGCGGTGAGCGCGTTCCCATCGGGCAAATCAGGCATACTGGCGGGACTTGATCCTCCCCTCGCACTACCCAAAGGAAGATCATCGGGCTCGATTCACCACAGGCGTGGGACTACTCGTGCAGAGGCGCATCGGGGATGTCGTCCGCGTGCAGCAGGCACAGGTCATTGGTCGTCGGTGACTCGATCGTCCGCATCCGGCGTGCATGCCGGGTCACCGCCGCGTCCAGCACCTGCCGGGCGTAGCGGCCGTTGCCGAACGACGCACCACGTGTCACCGCGGTGAAGTGCGCCCGCAGCGCGGCCACGGCCGGACCGCCGAGCTCGTAGCTGATGGACGTGGCGTGCTGGTTCACGATGGTCACCAGCTCGTCGACCGTGTAGTTCGCGAACCGCACCCGGTGCGAGAATCTCGACTGCAGACCGGGGTTCGACTCGAGGAAGCCCTCCATCTCCCGTTCGTAACCCGCGGCGATCACCACGACGTCCTCACGGTGGTCCTCCATGAGCTTCAGCAGCGTGTCGATGGCCTCGCGGCCGAAGTCGTGGCCACCGCCCGCGGGGGCGGACAGCGTGTAGGCCTCGTCGATGAACAGCACCCCGCCGCGAGCCCGGTCGAACGCCTCGGTGGTGCGCCGAGCCGTGTGTCCCACGTACTCGCCCACGAGATCCGCGCGGCTCACCTCGGTGACCTGCCCTTGTGCCAGCACGCCCATCGCGGTGAGCACCGAGCCGTAGAGCCGGGCCACCGTGGTCTTACCCGTGCCGGGAGGGCCCGCGAAGATCAGGTGCCTGCTCAGCGACGGCACCGGCAACCCGGCGGCCTGCCGCTGCCGGGCGGAGGCGAGCAGGTCGACCATGCTGGCCACCTCGCCTTTGACCTCGTCCAGCCCCACCAGGCTGCGCAACTTGCCCATCAGCTCCTCGACGCGTTCCTCGTCGACGCGGCCGGCGCCCGCCCCCACCGCGGCACCTGGCAGCGGGCCGATGTCGTCGGGCAACAGGCGGGTCAGCGCCACCGGGCTCGCGGACTCGTCGTCGGCGAGCCGGTAGGCCTGCCTGCCGATCATCTCCTCGAACACCTTGCGGGCGGTGCGGCCGTTGCCGAACGAGTCGTCGCGGGGCAGGTTCGTGAAGTAGGTGTGCAGCGCGTCGCGGGTCTCGAACTCCAGGCGGTAGTCGTGCCCGGTGCACATGCCCTCGACGATGGTGACCAGCTCTGCCGAGGTGTAGTCGGTGAACTCGATGGTGCGGGCGAACCGGGACGACAGACCGGGGTTCGCGGCCAGGAACGACCGCATGTCGTTGGTGTAGCCCGCGACGATCACCACGATGTCGTCGCGGTGGTCCTCCATCAGCTTGACCAGCGTGTCGATCGCTTCGCGGCCGAAGTCCGGCCCGCTGCCGCCACCGCCCTGGCTGAGGGTGTAGGCCTCGTCGATGAACAGCACACCGCCGAGCGCCTTCTCGAACTGCTCGGTGGTCTTGATCGCGGTGCCACCGATGATCGACGCGACCAGGTCGGCGCGTGCGACCTCGACCAGCTGACCGGTGCGCAGCACGCCCAGCTCGGTGAGGATCTTGCCGTAGAGGCGCGCCACCGTGGTCTTACCGGTACCGGGAGCACCCGCGAAGACCAGGTGCCCGCCGAGCTGGGGGGAGGGCAGCCCGGCCGCCGCCCGGCGCTCGGCCATCTGGTGCAGCCGCACCAGAGTCTCGACCTCGCGCTTCACCCCGCTGAGCCCGACCAGCGCGTCCAGTTCGGACAGCAGCTCGTCGAGCTCCGGCTTCGGACCGGTCTTCTTCCTGTGCTGCTGCGGTGTGGCGGGTTCGCGGCGCATCGGTTCGGCGGGCTTGCGCTCGGGGCGCTTCGGCGGCTCCGGTGCGAGGGTGACCTCGACCTGGCCGGGGGAGAGCACCTCGACGTCCTCGCCGGTGTTGCCCGCGACCTCGCAGCCGTCGAGCCTGCCGGTGGTGTCGGCGTCCCAGCGCACACCCCCGCCCGCGCACTCGCGCACGGAACCACCGACGACCACGAGGTGCGCGCCGGAACGAGCACCGACACCGCGGCCTCCGGTGCCGTTGACGACGACATCGGTCAGCCGCACCTCTGCCTTGTCCTCGGCGACCACACCGTCCGCGGCACCACCCTGGACGGTGCAGCGGGTCAGCGTCGCCTTGGCCCCGGCGATGAGCACCGCGTCGTGGCCGGACGAGCCGAACGTGCACCCGGTCAGCTCGGCGGTGGAGTTCTCCAGCACGTGCACCGCGTGGCTGCCCGCCGAGTGCACCTCGACCCCGTCGAGCGTCGCCTTGGCGCCCTGCACCAGCACGATCGCCTGTGCGGTGGTGCCTTCGATCCGGCAGTCGCGCAGCACCGGCTCACATCCGGCGGCGATGAGCACTCCCACACCGTCTACTTCGGACAGCGTGGTGCCCTCGACGGTGAGAGTGCTGTTGTCCTCCAGTACGAACGCGGTGCCGGTGATCCGTTCGACGGTGCAACCCTTGATCGAGCCACCCGCTCCGTCGGCGGCGAGCACGGCACCCTGCGAGTCGTTGATGTGGCAGTCGACCAGCCTGGGGACGCCGCCGCTGCGCGCCACGACGGCGGTCGTGCCGACGTTCCGGAGCGTGCACCCGCGCAGCTCGGTGCGGCCGCGGTCGAACACCAGCACGCCGGCGCCGCCGGGATTGCGCACCTCGCACCCCTGCGCGCGCAGCTCCGCACCACCACGCACGACCACGGCGACAGTGCTGTCGGCCTCGACCACGCACTCGTCGGCCTGCAGCGAACCACCCCGCAGGTCGACCGCGGTCTCTCCGCCGTGGTGGGCGAAGACGATGCCCGACACCGTGGCACGTTCGCACGCGAGGCGCAGCGCGGGGGCACCGCTCGCCTGGATCCGCACCTCGCCCGCCGCACCGGAGGCCGACAGCGTGACGTCCCGGTCGAGCACCACGGACTCGCTGTAGACACCCGGCCGCACCGAGATGACGTCTCCGTCCGCGGCGGCCGCGATGGCGTCGCTAATGGTGCGGAAGCAGTCCGGTTCGGACACCGAAACGCCGAGCATCGAACGGACACCGGTCATCCTGCCCGCCACAGCGGTTCCTCCTCGTGGTTCGGGTCGAGCGCGGCACGCACGCGATGGCGTTCGAGATGGGTGAGCCGGCTGACGGGCGTCCGGCCCGCCGCGTGCGCCGCGAGCTCGGCCGCCGGCGAGATCATGTGCCTGTCGAGGTAGTGGATCGTGGCGTCCGACCAGATCACGAGCCCGTCCGACCGCAGCCCGCCGGGCACCGGCCCCGCGCTCGGCACGACGACGTCCGGCAGGTCCTGCGGTGCATCGAGCACCTGTTCCCCCGCGGAGAGGAACGCGACGAGGTCGTGCCGGATCCGCTCGTCGAGCATGAGCTCGTGCCCCGGCAGGAAGTACGGCCCGTCTTCGGTGGCCCCGTCGAAGGTCCGGGCGATCCGGATCGGGGTGGCCGGCGAGCCGCTCCACAACATCCGGGCCGCGAGCAGCGCCTCCTCGTGGTACTCGGGCAGTGCGCTGAGCGGCGCGAAGACCTCCACTCGCGGTGACCGCTCCCGCGCGGCGAGCAGGGCCCGTTGCACTGCTGCCGTGACAGCGGGCAGGTCGGCCTCGCTGTCGGCCTGCACGAGGTACACCGGGGCGGTGCCGTCCCGCATGGTCACCCAACAGGCCTGTGCGCGCTGAGCGGCCACCGTGGCCACCACGGCCCGATCGACCGGATCCTCCTGCGCGATGGGCATCTCGAAGTGCCGAGGCTTGGGCGACATGTCGAACTGCCGCAGGCTGGTGAACATGTCCTCCAGCCGCGCGGTCGCTCCTGCGGCCAGCGTTTCCCTGGCCACCGTGAGCCACCCGTCCGGCGCACACCCGGCGAGCGCGAGCAGACGTCCGTGCGTCACTTCGCCTCCAACGGCCCGGACCAGCACGGAGCCCCGCGCAGCGGAGTCGCCGCCCTGGCCACCACGGCGGCCTTGAGCCGCGTCATCGCCTGCTCGGCCGCGACTCCTTGCTCTGCCAGCAACACGCGTTCGTCCTCCACCAGCAGCACCCTCAACCTCGTGTGCGCGGGCAGCACCACGTCCGACCGCTGACCGTCGAGCAACCCGTCGAGCCTGCGTCCGGTGGTGGTCCAGATCAGGAGTTCGGCGCCGGTGACCGGGATCGGCGGCAACGCGCTCACCGCGGGCGTAGGGGCCTGGAGGGTGAGGACGTCGCCTTGGACGAACCCGGTTGTGCCCGGTACGCCTCGCACCACCACGCCTCGGAGGGTCGGCATGCGCCTCAGACCTGCGGTGAGGCAGGTGTGGAAGTCCTCGTTGTACTCGTCGTCCGGGTTGACCGCGAACACCCGCACCGCGGTCAGTTCCGGCATCAGCGCTGCTGTGTCGCCGCCTGAGCGCAGGCCGGGGCGTTCGGCGAGCAGCTTCGACACCACCCTGGTGGCCATGTCGTAACGGTCGCCCAGGGTGGTTCGGAGTCTGGCTCGTTGTTCCGGGGTGCTGCGGGCGTCTGGCGGCACCAGCGGGATGGGGCGGTGGGTGGGGGCCGGTTCGGTTGGGGCTGTTCGGGTTTCGGGTTCTGGTGGGGTTTCCTGGCGGTCGGTGGGTGTGCTCGCCGGGGCTGTGTCGCCCGTGGTGGCGGGTGATGGTGTTGGGATGGCGCGCGTGGGGGCGGAGGGCACCAGGGAAGGGAGACCGGTGCCGGTCGGGGGAGCGGCGTTCGGTGGGGCCGCAACGGTCGGGGATGGTGTGGCCGGGGTCGGTGCGGCTGATGCCGGGGTGAGCGGTGGGGAGGCGACCGGAGCCGGCTCGACTGGAGCAGCTGCGACCGGCTCGGTGGTCTGCCGGGCAACCCGCGCAGGTTCGGGCACCGCCGCCGAGGTGGCAGGTGCGGTGTCCGGCGGCCGGACCGCGGGAGCGCTGGTGGCCGGTGCACTCGGCGGAACCACAGCCGCGGTCACGGCGAGCGACCGCACATCAGCCGGAGAAGCCGGCCGGAGGTCAAGGCAACCGTCCTCATCGGACAGTTCGGTCGCGAGCGACGCGTGCGTGGCGGGTTCAGAAATCTCGTTGCCGTCGACCGGCGCCAGCGGACTGAACTCCGCGACACGGTCTGACCTGTCGGCCGCCGCGAACTCGGCCTGCACGACCGGCTCCACCTCGACCGGCTTCACCTCGGTCGCGGCGGTGGTCGTCGGACGTGCGGTGTTCGCTGCTGTTCTGCTCGAGACCTCCGCCTTCCGGGCGGCGAGAGCAGGCCGGGGCGCGGGAGGTTCGGCGGGGCGCTGTCCGGCGGTCGGCGGCGCCAGCAGTGGCGCGGACGGCAGCAGACGACCGTCCGCCGTCACGACCAGGGCGGGACGCTGCTCGCTCCGCAACCAGCTCAGGTTCTCGACCCGCCCGGAGAGTTCGGGCACCTGCCGCGCGGCGGTGACGGCGAACGGCGAGCAAGGCAGCACCCGCAGGCAGTTCCGCGCATCAGCGGGCAGATCACGAACCAGGCCACCCAGTGCGGTGACGACGGACTCCGGGACCGCCTCGTCGGCCGCCAGCACCAGGTCCGCGGTGGCACCCGGCGGAGCGGACCACAGGCGGTCGAAGGGAAGAGCGTCAGGCCGCATGACCAGACCGCGCGGCACCACCTCGACCCGCCAGCCCGGTGCCAGCCGGTAGACGGCCGGGGTGATCTGGGGGAGCGACGGTGCGGGCGCTGTCCAGCGTTCCAGCGCGGGCCAGGCTCCGGGCAGGTGGACGCTCTCCACGGCGAACGGCCGCCACGTCGCACCAATCGGTGGTGCGTGCTGGGCGCGGACGGCACCGCTCATCGCGTCGGCGACGGCCTGGGCCACGTCGTGGTCGCCGTAGGAGGTCAGCACGGTGCGGTCGCGGGCGGCTCCGGGCAGCGATCGCAACAAGCCGGTGATCGCGGACACCGACGGCGCGGGTTCGCCGGGAGCGCCGATCACGACGGTGAGGCGCTGGGAGTCCGCGGCGAGCTCCAGCAACGGGTCGGCGGGACGGGCCGGGCCGCCTGGTGCGCGCACCCACAGGCCCATCGGGATCTGCTCGACGCCCTCGGGCGGGGTGGTGGGGAGGTGTTCCTGCCACCACGGCGCCGGATGGCGGGGACCGGTGCGGCGGCCCGCTCCGCCGGGGCGGTACGAGACCCAGCCCGCGCCCGGTCCCCAGACGAAGAAGGTACCGTCCGGCAGGGCGTGCAGGTCGTTGTCGGGGGCCACGACCTCCACGCCCAGCCGGTCGGCGAGCAGCCGGGCCGGCGGCACGTGCCCGGCCGGTCCGCAGGCGCCCAGGTGCGGTGCGAGCAGGCGCAGGCCGCCGCTCACGTGTTCGTCCAGATCGGCGATCACCCACGGGTCCAGCCGGGACACCGCGTCCACGGCGGACTCGCCCACGACGACGGCCGTCCGGTGCTGTTCCGGGGCCAGCGCCGCCGCCAGGGCCTCCGCTTCCCGATCGCACCCCTGCGTGCCGACCAGCAGCGCGTGCCCGACCCTCGCCACGGTGATCGTGTCGCTCAAGACGTCCTCCTTCCCCGAGCCTCACCATTCCCACGCGCTGGAGGTCCGCCAGGGTTCACGCGAGGACCGGCAACGGGCGTCCCTTCGGCGGGAACCGCATCTCGCGCGGTTCGTCGTCACCCGGTCCGACCACCAGGGCGATGATGTCGCGGCCCAGCAAGTTGGCGAGGAAGGCGGCCTGGACGGGTTCCGCGATCAGGCCGACGAGCCGCAGGCCGCCGAACGACCGCACCAGGCGCCCGAGCGTGCCGGGTACCGGAACGTCCTCGCCGTTCGCGAGTGCGAGCCGCATCCGGTGGTTGGCGACGTCGTGCTGGTGCACGGCCACATCCGCGTCGGCGTCGTGCTGTTCTTGCAGCAGCAGGTCATACGCCTCCCAGGCGTTCCGCTCCACCACCATGCGCCGGTAGGCGTCCGCGATCTCGGGACTGATCCCCTTGGGCGGCACCGGTGGCGGGATGTCGCGGCCGAGGTAGGCGCCGTCCGGGCCGAGCGGGATCGCGTAGACCCGTTGGTACTCCGCGAACTTCTCCGGCGCGATCGGTGCGATGGTGCCGGCCTGCGGGTCGGCCAGGGTCACGATGCCCTGGTGGTTCACCAGGTTCCAGGCGTGCCCGGCGCCACGTCGCGGTACCGCGATCACGATCGCGTCCGACCCGTGGCCGCCCTCCGTGACGCGCTTGACCGCCTCGCGGAACGCCGCCTCGCCCGACCCGAGGAACTCCGGGGTGTGCCGCATGACCTCGCCGAGCACCGTGGTCGCGCCGGCGGGTTCGTTCGCCGACGTCGCCGCACCGGCGACGCGTGGTGTGCCCCGGTACGTCTCGTGGAACGCGACCGTCGCGTCGACGCAGTTCACGTCTCGCCCGGCGGCGCCGCGGTCGCCGTTGATCAGGCCGACCCAGCGCTCCGGGTCGGTGAACCGCTCACCCGGCCGCACGACGGTGAGCAGCGCGTCCGTGTCCTCCTGGGAAGCGGGCACCAGCCGTTCCGGCAGCGGCGGCGGATCGGACGGTGCCGACTCGGTCGCCGGACCGTCCTTCTCGAACTCGTCCCGATCCCGCACCCGGCCACGCACGTCCGCCGCGACCACCTGGGTGTCCGAAGTGGACTGAACGGTCTGAGCCCCCGCACCAGCGGCTTCCGACGGCGGCGGCAGCGGGTGCACTGGTCCGACCGGGACGTCGTCCACCACCAGCCGGTAGCCCGCCACGTGCTCACTCCGCACCCCGCCGGGGAACACGACCTCCCGCTGGTTCGGATAGGGCGACGCGATGTCCAGCGTCGCGTTGACGTCGATGCCACCGGGAGCCCGCAGCACGTACGCGTACCGGTAGCCCATGTCGTGTTCCCGGCCGGTGTTGGCCTGCCTGAAGTCCGACATCGCCTCGGCGGACCGCGTCGTGCTCAGGAATGCCGTGTCGGCGTGCCCGCGCGCGACGGAGTCCAGCAGGTGCCGGTGGACACCGGTTCCCGGCGGGAGCAGACCGCCCTGATCGGCCACCTGTCGCGGTGACCGGCTGCTGAAGTGGTAGAGCTCGTCGCTGTCCGTCCGCCACCGCGCGTACTCGTCGGCGAACCCGGTCGGCTGTCCCGGCATCGCCACCGAGTCGCGGTCCGCCGGCGGAAGCGGAGACGTCCGGCCCACCTCGGGATGGCTGGTGTCGCGGGCCAGGCTGTACGCGACCGGCGCGGTGCCGACGTTGTCCACGTACCACTCGAACACGCCGGTGTCCCGCTTCAGCCTGCCCTCGCGGTCGGTGACGAACTGGCCGTTCGACGGACCGTGCGACTGGTGGACGCCGACCAGGTTGGCGCCGGTGTGCCGCGCGAAGACCGGCTCACCGTGGCCGCGCACCTCCCACCTGCCGTCCGCGGCCGAGTGCAGCACACCTCGACTGCCTGGGCGCTCTTCGAAGGCGGTGGACGGCTCGCGCGGCTCCTGGTGCCGCAGGGAACCGACGGCGTCGGTCGGACCCGCCGGAGCGGCAGGGCCGGACGGCCGCGCGGCGATCGGTCCCGGCTGCGTGCCGAACCGGGCGGCGAGCGTCTCGGACAGCCACACCGCGAGGCCCTGCTCCGGGCGCAGGACGGCGTCGGCGACGAGTGTGATCAGATCCTGCCTGGTCGGTGTGTCGACGCCGTGCCGCAGGGCCTGCACGTTGTGCGTGCGGTCGACGATCTCGGCAGCGCGCTGTTCGACTGCCGCGCGCTCCGCCGGGGTGAGCTCGGCCTGCAGGATCCGCAGCTGCGCCGCCTGCTCGCGCACGTCGCGGACGGACCACAGCTCGGGGCCCGTCACCGGCGCGCGCCAGACGTCGATCACGACGGACCGGCGCCGCTCGTCGAGCGTGGTGCCCTCGCCGCGTGGCTCGGGGTGCCTGCCCTCGGACGACGTCCGGATCGGCAGCACGTCCACCGGCACGAAGTCCCGGTCGTGACCGGCGCGGTCGGACAGCCAGCGGTACAACGCGGTGCGCACCGCGTCGGCGCGGTCCTCACCCGTGCTCGTGGCACCGAACCGGGCGTTGCCGTACCCGGTCACCTGCACCCGTGGGAACTCCAGGCCGACCCTGGTGTTGTGCTCCAGCTCCGAGTACAGCAGCTCGGCGAAGTCCTCGACCCGCTCGCGGCCGCGAGCGTCGAGGCGGTGGTCGCCCTTCCTGAACGGCACCGACGTCGTGGTCGGCGGTCCGTCCGGCCGATCCCGTTGCAGCAGTTCGGCGAGCACGTCCCCGGCACCGTTGATCGTCGCGTTCGGGTCGTGCGGCGGCGCGAACGCGTCCGGTGACTGCCCGGACGGTGGCGTGAGCTGCTCGGGTGACTGCCGGAGCTCCGCTTCGAGGTTTTCCAGCCGGCTCAGCATCGAGGTCAGCGCGGACATGTCGGTCGCGCTCGTGTCGTTGCGGACGACCAGACGGCGAGGCCGCTCACTGTTCTCGGTGTTCGAGCGGCCCGCGGCGTTGGCACCCGCGCTGTTCGCGGACAGCATGGTGAGCTGCCGGGAGACCTGCGGCGGTGAGTCGGAGACGAGCCCGTCCGCGGTCTGTTGTCGCGAGACCGCCGGCGGTGAGTCGGCGGAGTGCCGGTCCGGCGTCGTGGACGACCGCGACGCCGAGGTGGACTCGGACTCCGGCACGCCTGTGGGAACCTCCGCCAGCCGGTCCATCAGCCTGCGTGGCAACGTCACGTGCAGGTGCGGTTCCAGCCCGGACGTGGCGTGCAGGAAGCCACGAGCGAAGTCGACGCAGTTGTACGCGGCGATGTTGTACTTGTGCTCGAAGTTGTCCAGCGCGTAGTTGTAGCCCGCGGCCAGCTGGTCCGCGTTGATCTTGTACGGCCCGACGATCCTGGTGTGGGCGGGATCGGCCCCTTGGCGCGACCTCTCGGTGCGCAACCCGCCGACGACGCTCACGAACGGCGTCAGCGGCCCGTACCGCACGCTCCGGGAGGGCCCGAACCCGAACGCGCGCTCGGTGCGGTTCGGCAGCCGGACGGAGAGCCAGGCGTGGCCGACGTCGCCGCCGATCAGGTTGTCCCGCCAGCGTTCGGAACCGATGTCGGCGAGCACGTAGACGTCGATGTTCTGCGTCGTGCGGTCGGTCGCGTGTTCCGCGTAGTCGCGGATCGGTTCGAGGAGAGCCTCGAAGTCGGCCATCGAGTCGGGCGGCGGGTCGTTCTTGCCCAGCTGCGGCTCGGCGGCACCGGCGTCGGAGTCCGAGTCGGACCAGTCGACCGGCTGAGCACCGTCTGCCTGCGCCTGGACTGCGGGCGCCGGCCGGTGCGGTCCGGCCTCGCCGGGGTCGCTGGGCTGGTAGCCGCCGTCGCTGCCGTCCTCGATGGGACGCCGCAGCCCGTTGCGCCGAGGTTGCTCGGGTCCGCCACCCGCGAACGGGATCGCGCCGACGTTGGGCCGCGCGGCGATCTCGCGGAGGAGCCGGAGCGCGCCCGCCGTGTCACCGGGATGCGCGTGCAGCCAGTACGACACACCCTCGAGCAGCTCCTGCAGGCGCGGACCGATCACCGGGTGCCGCAGACCTGCCTCGCGCATCAACACGGCCGCGCGCACCCTCAGGTCACCGCGCAGGGTCTCGGGCAGCGACGCCAGTTCGGCGCGCGCGATCTGCACGACCGCGTTGATCTCGGCTTCGGTCCGCGCGACGGGCGGCTGCACATCGCGGTGGGCGCGGGATGCCACCGACTCGGTGACCTGGTCGGCCCGATCGGGGTGGTTGCCCCAGGCGCGCACGTCCGCCACGGCCTGGTCGTGAGTGCGTTGCGCGCGCAGCACCTCCTCGTCGAGGACGGCGAGCAGTTCGGCGTCGTCCGAACTGCTCGCGCCGTCGTCGTCGAGCCGCGCCGCGACCTCGGCGCGCGCCGCGATCGTGGCCGACAGCTCCAGCTGCGCGTCGAGCAGCACCGCCCACGCGCCGGACCTCGTGGCGAGGAACTCCGGATCATCCGTCCGCGCCGGGTCGACGGGGACGGGACCGGCGTCCTCGTCCAGAACTCGTTCCGGTGCGGCCAAGTCCTCCTGCCGGGCCGAGGCGACCTCGGGAGTGCCGCCGTCCGCGGGGCCTGCTCCGGCCGGCGGAACCGCGCCGGGGTCGGGCAGGCCGCCCAGCTGACGCGCGACCGCGATCGCGCCCGCCGGGTCATCCGGGTGGGCCCACAGCCAGTAGGAGACGCCGTCGAGCAGCTCCTGGAAGCGGGGGCCGACCGGGCGGTCGGGCAGTGCGGCGGCGCGCACCGCGTCGATGGACCGCAATCGCAGGTCACCGCGCACCTCGTCGGACAACGAGGCCATCGCGGATCTCGCGGCCGCGACGAACCCGCCCGGCCGCGGATCGACCGGCTGTGTGCCGCGCGCGTCGAGCAGCACCGTCGCGAGCTGCCCGGCGGTGCTCGCCCCGCCCTCGTACAGCCAGTGGCTCATCACGGTCACTGCGGTGACGTGGTCCGAGTGCGGCACCCGTTGCGTCCAGCCCGCGTCCGCGAGCACCTCCTCCGCGCGGCGGCGCAGTCCGCGCACGACCACACCGGACAGACCGCCGAGCGCGATGATCGCGCGTTCGTGCATCTCCTTGATCGTGTCGCCCAGGTCCGGTGACGGCGGCCGGGACACGGCGGGGGTACCGGCGGGGAACGGGGAGGTGCCGCGCGCGCTGCTGTCGGCCGATGCGGGCAGCGCCACGTCGGTGGGGGATGGGCCCGCGTCGGGCGTGGTGGCACGTGAGACGCCCGCGGCGGGGGAGTCCGGTAGCGGAATCCCCGTGGCAGACGGAGAACGCGACGGACCTCCGGTGGCCGGATCCGCCACCGGGGCGTCGGCACCGCCATTCGGCGCCGGCGTGACCGCGCGCGGCGAGTCGGTCACCTCGGCGGCGTCCCCGCTCACGGACTCGGCGCGCGGCGGTGTGTAGGGCGGGCTGATCGCCTTGCCGTCCGGGCTGAACACCCGGTGCGGCCCGGACGTCGGCACGAGCCGCCAGCCGGTACGGGTGAGCTGGAGGCCGTCGTCGCTCGGGGTGACCAGTCCCGCGTTGCTCAGCGCCCTGAACGCCGTGCTGAAGTCGGCGCGCTTGACCCCGAACGCCTCCAGGGTCTCGTCGTTGCTGCGCGAGTCGTGCAGCGTGCGGAAGCCGCCGGAGAACGCCAGCACCCGCACGACCTGTTCGACGAGCGGCTTCTCCTTCGTGGAGAGCTTCGGCAGGGCCGCGTGGACGTTCGCGATGATGTCGTCAGCGTGCACCGCGAGCAGCTCCTCGACGGTGAACTCCTGCGTGGACGGCCCGGTGGACGTCCCCCGCGACGGCGGGAAGGTGTTGTCGCGCAACGGTTGCCGTGGCGGCTCACCGGGGCGCTTTGCCCGGCGGGACTCCGCGGGCGGGCCGTAGTCGAGCGGGTCGTTCCACTGGCTCATCCACGGCCGCAGCGCCGTGACGACCTCACCGGGCACCTGCAGCTCGGCGAGCGCCCGCAGCCGGGCGAACAACCTGTTGCGGTAGCCGCTCAGGTCGGCGACATCGTCCGCGTCGACCACCGCGCGGTCGGCTTCGACCGCGTGGACCACGTCGCGGAACGTGTCGTTCCGATCGCCGTGGTCGACGTGCGCCCGAGCGGTCAGCATCAGCCTGCCGAGCATGAGGTCGACCCGCTCCGCCTGGCTGAGGTGGAACAGCGTGGCGCCGTCGAGGTTGGCGATCGCGTACTCGTCGAGGCGGTCGCGCACGGCCGCCTCGGCGTGCTCCTGCACGCGGTGTGCGACCGTCAGCGGGTCGGCGTGCCACGGCACGTCGCGGTCGATCAGGTCGATCGCGTCGAGGAAGTCGAACAGGTCCTGCGCCACCTTCTTCAGGCTGGCCTCGCCGCGCTTGGTGCGGGTGAGCATCGTCTTCGCCTTGTCGGCGCGGATCTCCTCGAGGCTGAGCACGTCGACCCGCGCGCGGGTGCCGTCGGTGCCGTGCTCGACGATGCGCGGCGGGCGGTTCCGCGACACGACGGCGATGCTCACCTCGTGGCCGAGCCAGTTGTCCGACCCGATCGACGCGATGCCGACCTGGTGGAACAACTCGACCTTGCCACCCGCCGGCACCTCGTTGTTCTTGCGCGCGGCCTGGTACTTCCGCTGCTCGTCCGCGCTGAGCACGTCGTTGACGACCGTGACCACCCGCGCGCCCGCCGACTCGTCGAAGTCGGCGAACCCGGCCGCCTCCTGCAGAACCCGGAAGTCGAGGTCCTTGATCCCGCGCTTGCCGCCGTGCCACGCGAGCGCGGCGCCGCCGGACAGGTAGGGCCGCAGCCCGTGCGCGTTCAGGAACTTCGTCAGCGCGTCGGCCACGTACTCCACCGACCGCGCCTTCGCCGGTGCGGCGGTCGTCCGTTGCGCGATCTCGGGCAGCGCGACACTGATCTCGCGCGTGTCGAACACCGAACCGTCGTGCTTGGCCGCCACCTCGTTCTTGCGTTGCCTGCCGGAGTGCTCGGTGCTGCCCACCGCCCGCAAGGACGCCTGCAACGCCGGCAGGTCGATGGCACCGTGCGAGGCGCGTGAGCCGCGCGAGCCGCCGCGGTGGTGGCCGCGGGTGAGCTCGCTGGGCGCGCCGCCGAAGAGTCCGGGACTCACCAGCACCGTCCGCTCGAGCCACTCGCTGTGCGCCTGGTCGAGCTGGGCGGGATCGTTCCCCCACGTGCGGAGATCCGCCTCCGCCCGCCGCACGCGCTGGTGCGCGGCGCGCACGTCGGCGTCCACGTGGTCGAGCCGCTGCGGATCCCGTGAGCTGCCCGCACCGCCGTCGGACAGGCGGGCGACGAGTTCGCTGCGGGCGGCTTCTGCTGTGTCCAGGGACTGCCGAGCCTGGAGAAGGGCGATCCACGCGTCGGCTCGGGTCTGTGGGAATGCGGGGTCCGCGGGGACGTTCAGTTCGACCGCGGTGCGGTGCCCCGCGTTGTCGTCCATGATCCGCAGCCACTCGGCCGCGGTCCTCGACAGGGCCAGTTCGGCCGGCTCGGTCCCGTTGTCGCGCAACGCCTCGCGCACGTCGTGCGGAGTGATCGGCGCGCCTGTCACCGGTGTCGGCAACGGGTTGACCACCGCGATGCCGTGCTGTTCGGCGAACCTCTCGACGCGGTCGCGCAGGTCGTCCGGCACACCGTCGGACGGGATGGAGAGCTCCTGCACGTCGCGGTTGAATCGCACTCCTCCGTACACGTGCACTTCCACGATCATGGACCGTTGCGGCGTGATGCCTGGCAAGCCGAGTGCGTTGCGCACGATGGCTTCGACGAGGGTCAACCGCCTTCCCCTGATCATGTCGTGCAGCAGGTCGGACAGGTGTGCCCTGGGGTGACCGCTCGCCTCGAAGGTGTAGAACGACCGCCGCCGGACGTCCTGTGCGAGCAGCAGGTGGCTTTCACCGTAGTACTGAAGTCCCTCGAAACCCCTGGTGCGGTCATAGTTGATGTTGAGAGCGCCGAAGACGGCGGCTTCGCGAGGTGTGAAACCGTGCCTGCCGGAGCCGGCGTCGTCCTTGTCCCGGCGCCAGCGCGGGTAGTTGTCACCGCGGGACAGGTCGGTGTTCCGCTGGGTCCAGAACGCGAGTCCCGGATCAGCCTCGAGCATGGCCTTCAGGTAGCGCGCCTGATACGGCCTGCGCTGCTCGGCCTTCTCCGCTGCGGCGAGCGCTCCTCGGGCCCGCCGGTACTCGGCCCGCAGCGCGCGGGCTTCGGGGCTCGCCCACTCCCTGGAGTCCTCGTCGACCGCAAGCCGGAGCCGCTCGGTCCCGGCGCGCAGTGCGGGAAGATCGTGCGCAGGCCGATCCAGCTCGGACAGCGTGGTCGAATCGACGATCCGCATGCCCACCACTGAGGCGGGCAGGTACTCGGCGCCGGGCTGGGAGATCGCCGCGGCTTTGCCGTCGTCGCCGAACAGCGTGCTGCCGGTGAAGCTGATGGTCAGCGGCGCGGTCGAGAACCACTGCTCGGCGCGAGCGAGCACCTGTTCCGCCACGCCGGGTTCGGTTGCTCCCAGCATGTCCCGCAGTGCGGCGACGACCTCGGCCCTCGCCTGCGGATCGGCGGGAACGGAATGGATCTCCCGAAGATGCGCGTACTGACGGCGGGTGAGGTCGCCCGCCTGTGGCGATCCTGGCGGCGGGATGATCGCGGCCGCGGTGCGCGGGTTCCGCTGGGGTGCGGTCAGCTCCGCCGCGCCGTCGTGCGCGGCAACGGCGGTGTTTTCGGGTGTGACGGGAGTCGGATGCGTCTCCTCGGCGGGCACGAGGGTGTCGCGCAGCTCGTCGAGCTCGGCCTGGACCGGGTCCGCGAGCGCGAGGTGCAGGGTGTGCTGGGTGTCGGTCCCGCTCATGCCCGCGGCTGCGCGGATGCGGTCTCGGAGTCGCTGTCGAACGTGCACGACGCGTTCGTGGTAGGCCGGTCCGATCTCACCGGGAAGGTTCGTCAGCACGAACGAACCGAACGTGTGGGGGTCCTGCCTCAGCTCACCGGTCTCCACCTCGGCGCGGGTGTAGGAGAGCATCTCCGCTTCGAAGCGCCGCTGCAGCAGGTCCATGGTCTGACCGATGCCGAGCTGCGCGCGTTCGGCGACGGTCTCGATTCGCCCGGCCACGACCACGGGGTCGAGTCCGTCGCGGATCAACGCCGTCAGCGGGTCGTCGGACACCAGCGCGGACACCACCCGAACCACCACGGGTGATCCGAGGTCGTCGCTGTGCGCGCCGATGATCCTGCGCGCGAACACGGGCTTGAGCAGCGGGTCGTTGAACGACTCGGCCACGGCTCGGGCGACGTTGTCCAGCACCGCCGCGACCCGGAGCGCCTCGTGCGAAGAATCCTGTCGGGGCCTGCCGATCTTCGACAGCGTCGAGAGGAACGGCAGTGCGGCACTGGGCACCCGGCCGTCGAGCACGTCGAGCACGCGCATGGTGTGCTCGCGCACGGTCTGGTCCTGGCGGATTCGCACGTCCGGGTCGTCGAGCACCATGCGCGCGACCGGGATCTTCCTGACCCGGTCCACCACGTTCCGCTCGCGGACGGGTTCTGCCGCGGGCCGGGTACCGCGGGCCAGTGCGGCATCGGCGGTTGCCTCGGCCGGTGCGGATGGCGTCGTCGCTTGGTCGAGTGTGCCGTTCAGCGTGCTGACCTGACGATCCACTTCGGACTTGGCGGTCCACCAACCGCCCTCGGCGGTGGACGCCGCCTCCCTCGCCGTGGCGGCCTCCTGTTCGGCCTCCGCGATCTTGGCCTCGATCTCCTCCCGTGCGCGGAGGGCATCGGTGAGTTGCTGCTGAGCGGACTCGCGGTCTGCGCCGGCGGCGAGTTCCGCCGTGCGCGTGGTGACCTCGACGTTGGCTCGGGTGAGGTCCAGCTTGAGGTCGTCGAGTGCGCGTTGGGCCTTGGCCGCCGCGGTCTCGGCTTTCCGCCACGACTTCGCGGTGTCCTTGACCGCGTCCTGCGCGGCCGTGAGATCGCCGGGCAGAGCGGTGCCGAGCGCGGACTCGGCCGCGGCGGTCGTCATCCGCACGCCGGCGCCACCGGGCACGGCCAGGTCCATCACGCCGCGCCTGCCGTCGATCTCGGCCACCACGCGGTACTCGACGTCGAACCGCACCAGTGCGGTGCGCTCGACGTTCTTGAACGCGTTGGTGCGGGTGTGGCTGCCACCGCCGGAGCTCGTCTGGCTCTCCTCGCCACCCTGGCGGGCCTCGGCGCCGTTCACGCCGGTGTTGGTGGTCGGGTTCGACGCGAACAGGCCGCCGCTGCCCGCGGAGACCGCCACGTCGTCGGTGTCGGTGCGCTTGGTCTCCTGTGTGGTCGTGGTGGTCGACGAGCCGGACAGCTTCACGGTGACGCCGTCGCTGATCGCGTCCAGCTTCGGGTTGACGAGCTTCGCGTAGACGGACAGCGTCGCGCGCCGGCCGCCGATGATCGTGGTCGCGACGACACCGGGCACCGCCAGCGGGCCGGAGAGCATCGCGGGCAGGTTGGCCTGCAACGACTCCGGGCTCAGCGCCGAGTGCAGTGCGAGCATCGCCGCGGTGCCCTTCCCGGTCACCGAGGTGGTCGCGCCTGCCTGGTGCAGCGCCACCACGGCCGCGTCGCGGAGCATCCTGGTGCCGCGCAGCCTTTCCACCGATGCGGTGTCCGGGAGTTCGGCGGGATTCGAGTCCAGGCGGTGGGCACGTTGCCAGGCGCGCGCGTGCACGTCCTCGCCGCGACTCGGCGGTTGCGGTACCGCGTGCGGCGCGAGGTCCTCCGGCAGGGCACCGACCACGCCGGTGCGCTGGTCGTCCGCGAGCAGGCGGACGCGCATAGGGCTTCGGGCTTCCTGCGTCACCATGCCGACGCCCTGGTTGCCCTTCTCCACCAGGAGTTCGAACCGCAGCGGCACGTCGTAGCGGACGGCCGGACCGGAGCCGATGCGCAGGTGCGCCACCTGCTCGGCGGTCGCGGTCGTCGAGGTGCTGGCGTTCGTCTGGCCCGCGTTCGCGGCCACCGCACCACCTATCGCCGCGCGCAGGTCGTCGTCGAGGTGCCGCAGGCCGCTCACCGGCAGCCGGACGCCGGCTCCCACGCCCGTCGCGGACTCCGTGCTCGTCGTCCTCGTGACGGCGCGGGTGGCGGCGAACTCCATCTCCGCACCGTCGTTGACGGTGCCCGCGAACACCGGCTCGCCCGGGATCGCCCGCAGCGTGATCGTGTACGAGTCGCTGGTGAACGTGCCGGGGTTGTGCACGAGCAGCGGCACACCACCGTCCACCAGGCTGTCCACCAGCGCTCGCGTGCTCGCCGGCGTCGTGAGGTCGTTCAGCCGGCGCAGGTTGTTCATCGTGTCGTCGAGCACGGAGTCCGGCAGCAGGCCGGACGCGAGTTCACCGAGGCTCTCGCGGAGAGCGGGAACGATGCCCGTGAACGACGGCATCGTCTCCACCATCGCGAGCCCGAGCGACCCCGGCGCTCCGGTCAGTGCGGCAGGTCGCGCCATCACGCCGTGTGGGTTCACCGCGGTGTCCGGCTGCTTCGGCAGCAGGTCGAGCGAACGGGCCGTGG
This sequence comes from Lentzea roselyniae, assembly GCF_039537795.1. Lineage (NCBI taxonomy): Bacteria > Bacillati > Actinomycetota > Actinomycetes > Pseudonocardiales > Pseudonocardiaceae > Lentzea > Lentzea roselyniae. The sequence continues at coordinate 66,929 of NZ_BAABBE010000032.1, read as the reverse complement.
CCTCGTCGACGCGGACGAACACACCGCCAGGCAGGGTGACGGTCGAGCCCCCGGTGCGCGTGTCCGCCTTGTGCAGCACGCTTTCCGTGCGCGACTCGGCGACGACGGTGAACACGGCGTCGTAGCGCACCAGCACGGTGCGTTCGGTCGACGCCGTCACCTCGTTGCGCTCGATGCCGGCGGCGATCTCGGTGGCGTCGGAGTCGGTCTTCGACCACGGCGTCCACTTGGCACTCACGGCGGGCGCGGTCATCTCCGCACCGGAGCGCACGGTCACGCCGGCACCGGTGTTGACGTCGACCGAGCGGGTGTTCGTCGTGGTGCCGCCGACCTTGTACCCGCCGGTGTGCGCCCGCTCGGTTTCCGCACTGTCCGAAATGGACACCAGAGTGGCGTTGATCAGGCGTGCGGTCACGCCCAGCGCGCCGACGCGGTCGGCGGTGCGCCGCCCGTGGCGCAGGCCGCCTTCCTGCACGCCCTGGTCCACCAGTTGGCGCAGCGTCGCCCGCACGTTCTCCGGGCTGAGCATCCGGTCGATCCGGCCGCGCGCGACCGAACCCGGCTGCACCAGGGCGGAATCCCCTCCCGCGGCATCGATCAGCGCCCTGATCGCGGCATCACGAACCGCTTGGACGTGAGCGACGGCCTCGACGTGCAGCCACGGCACGTCGGTGCGCTGGTGCGCGGCGAACAGCGCGGTGATCGTGGGTGCGGCAGCCAGGTACTCCCGCTTCGGGTCGCCTGGTCGCAGCGGCGCGGGGTCGGTGTCCATCGCGGTGCTGTCGGGCATCCACACCTGAACCGTGCCCGGGATCTGGTTGCCGGGGACGTCCACCGCGATGGACTCCGGCGTCACCTGGTGCGGCGAACCCGGCAACAGGCGGCGGGTCCAGGCGCGGCCGCGGGAGAACATCTCCATCTCGACGTCGACCACGACGTCGTACTCGAACACCTGGGCGTTCGGCGTGCCCGTGGTCATGGTGGCGCTGGTCGCGGTCGGACCGGCGGCCGACTTGGCCGACGACGACGCGGTGTACTTGGCGCTCGTGGTCAGCGCGGGGAGCACGCGGGTGGCGCCGGAGAGCACCGGAACCGTCACCCTGCCCTCGACCCCTGCGTTCCAGCCGGTCTGCATGGTGGCCGAGCTGTCCAGCTTCGGTCCGCTGGAGATGTTCGTGCGGACCTTGCGGCCGGTGATCTCGCCCAGGTGTCGCGGTTCCCCGGTCAGCCGGGCGCGCACGGTGATGGTGACGAAGTCGTTGGTGGTGCGGCCCTGGCGCTTGAGCTGCACCCGCACCCCCGGCCCGAGCAGGCTGTCGAACTGGTTGCGCAGCGCGGTGGGGGACAGCGCGGTCGCGAGGGTGCGCAGGTTCGCGGCGGTAGCCGCGCTGTCAGCGGCGTTCGTGCCGCCCTCGCGCGGTTCACCGTCGGCGTTGAAGGCAGGCAGGAACGACTCGAAGCCCGGGATCGCGCGAACGGCCTGCTCGGCCCGCTCCAGCACCTGGTCCGCGGGCGTGAACACGCCCGCACGGACGTTGCCCGCCGAGACACCCGTCGCGAGGTAGGCGGGCGCGTGCTTCGGCGTCGCGGTCGGCTTCGCCACGGCGTCGGCCGCGAGGTCCTTCGGCACCTCCAGCTTCGCCGCCGCCGCCTCCGCGAGTCCCATCCGCAGGAATCCGGCGGCCCGCAACGTGACGGGGTCGCCGTGCGGCGTCTCGACCACGAGGCTCAACTCGACCTCGTAGAGGCCGACGTCGCCCTTGATGCCGACGCCGGTCTTGACCGAGGAGGACACGCCTGCGCTGGTGGTCGTGGTGACCTTGCCGGCGACACCGCCGGTCACTCCGGCCAGACCGCCCGTCTGCCCGAAGACCGCGGCGCCGCCGCCCAGCCCCAGCCCGAGGTCGACACCGGACTTGCTCGCTGACGACAGGTTCGTGCCGAGCGCCAGACCGTCCTGCTGGCGCATCGAGGCGGTCGACGTCGTACCCACCAGCGTCGCCTTGACCGGCACCGCGTGCATGCGCACGATGCCCACCCGGCTGCCGTGCGGGCTGACCAGGTCGGGGGAGATCACCCAGCCGCGCAGTGCGGCGGCGAGGTTGTCGCGGATCGTGCCGGGACTGAGGAACTCCCGCAGAGCGGCGCGGCCGGGCGCGCCGGGCTTGGTGATCGAGGGGTGCAGACCCGCGCCAACCTCCGTGATCGCGTTGTGTACGTCGACGTCCACAACGGACTCCACCACGGCCATGTCCCAGGCCTCGGCGGAGCTCACGTCTCCTGGGGTACGCTCGGTGTTGGCGAGGTCCGACCGGTCCGGCGCGGTGAGCGCGGTCAGGTTGTCCGGCACGACGAGTGTGACGGTGTCGCGCACCGTGCTCGTGCCGACCCGCACGCCCGGCCCGTCACCGACCTCGAAGACCTGGACGTGGTAGGTCACCGGGACGGTGGTGGACTTGGCAGCGTTGTTCGGTCCGATCGCCCGCTGGTTGCTGCTCGCGGTGGTGGTGCTCGCGCTTTGGGCGGCGCTGGCCGGACTGACCTTCGCGGAGACCGACACGTACGGCCCGACACCAGTGGTGATGAGGCCGCCGGTGGTGACGTCACCGCTCGTCGTGAGCGCGTCCGTGGTGCCGGTCGTGGCGCTGTTCTGCACCGTGATGTCGGCCTTGACCGGCTGCGGGAGATCGGAGAGCGTCGTCAGATCGGCGGGCGGGCGCAGGTCTGCGGTGATCGTCACTTCGTAGGCGTGCTTGCCCACACGCACCGGGAACGTGCGGCCACCACCGAGGAACGACTCGATGTTCTTGGTCAGAGTCTCGCCGATGCCGTCGACACCGATCGGGATGGCGCCCGAGTGGTGCGGCAGCGCGTTGCGCACGGCCTGCTCGACTTCCGCGCCACCGCGCACGTCACGAGCGATGACGGTGCCGAGTGCCTTGCCGTCCTTGATGAACCGCGGCAGGTCGGGAGCGGGAGCGTTCGCCGGTGCGGGCGCTCGGCCGGAACGGGCAGGGGTCTCGCCGGCTTGCTGTGCTCCGGCCTTCGGCCGCACGAGACCGGCTTCGTCCAGCCAGCTGCCGAAGATGTCGGGAGTGGGCTCCGAGCCGAAGGGGTCGACGCCGTACTTCGCGACGCTCACTTCGCGCGCGACTTCGGTGATCTGGTGGTCCCACCCCACGCCGCGCGCCGTTCGGCTGATGAGGCGCGACTGGCCCTTGTTGTCGAGGTCTCCCAGGTACTTGCGCTCGTGCGGTCGGCGCACGCGATCGGCTCGCAGTTCGTCTGCGAGCGAGGCCCACACCATTTCGCTCGACTCGGGCACGGTCGTGACACCAGCGTCCGCGGCGGCGCGGATCAAACGGCTGCTGAACGCGCGGGCACCCGCCTTGCGGGGGTCGGGCCCCGGTTCGGTCGTCGCCACCTCGGTGTCCCTGCTCGGCGCGTCCTCGGTCCTGGTGAGGTCGGTGCCGCGCCGTTGGATCAGCCAGGCCTGACGTCGCAGGAGCATGACGCCTTCCGCGTCGGTCTGGTCATTCATCAGCGAGCTGTCGAGGTGCACGCCCTGCGAGCCGCCCATCCGGCGCAGAGTCGCTCCCTCGCCGCGGAAGGTCATCTTCTTGCGGCGGAAGATCCGGTCCTTCTGCCGGTACTCGTCGACGAGGCCGAGGCCGTGCCCGATCTCGTGCGCGATGCCCGCGGCGGTCTCGTCCACCCACCAGTTCACCTGGTCGCTCACGTGGTCGGCTTCCGTCCGCACGTGCACCACGTGGTGGGCCTCGTCCGGTGAGTCGACCAGTTCCACCGTGACGTTCAGCTGCTCGCCGCTCGGCAGCCGGTTGCCCTGGTTGAAGAACTGCTCCACACCGCGCACCATCCGTTCCCGGACGGCATCCATCTCCTCCGGCGTCGCGGCCGTCGTCCGCAAGCCCTCCTCGGCAGAGGTGATCTCGGACTCCGGGGTGGTGAGATGCACCCGCACGGTGAGGTCGCGCACCGGCGTGCCGTGCACCGTGAACTGACGCTGGTCGTAGGAGATCGCCGCCCAGGCGTACTTGATGAGGTGCCGGGTCGACGTGGTGGCCGGGTCGATGTGGGCGCCGCTCACCACGGTCACGGGCGCTGCCGCGCGTGCCCGCGCGAACTGCTCGCTGCTGTTGTCGACCGGGTTGTCGGGCGCGAACCAGTCCGCGGTCGTCGCCTCGCTGTGCCGCCACGTGTCGTCGTCGATCACCGCACGCGGGGTTGGCCGGTTCGGGTCGAGGTTCGACCTGATCAGGTCAACCCGCGCCTCAGCCTGGTCCAGGTCGGCGTTGACCGCGGCCAACAGGGTTTCTGCTCGGTGGCGGGCGGGTGAGTCGGAGCCCTGGTGCGCGGCGAGCTCCAGGAGCAGCTGGCGTCGCTGAGTGCGGAACGCGATGACGTCCTGCTGAGTCGCTTGCAGCTGCTGCTCGACGACGGACCGCATCGCCGTGTCAGCAGCCTTCTCCACGTCGTGGACGCGTAGTGCGGAGTCGATGTAGGCGTCGATGATGTCGTTGGCGTAAGGGCTGTTGACGTCGAGCGCGTCGAGGTCCGAGGCCGCCGCGTCCAGGTCCGCACGGGCGTGGTTGAGCGAGACCAGCGCGCGTTCTACCTCGCCGTGCAGCTCCTCGGCGGTGGCGCCGTCCTGCTGCCCGGTGCCGACCAGGTCCGGGACCGGGTCGGAGTCGAACGGGTCGATGCCGTACCGGGTGATGCTCAGCCGGCGCGCCAGTGCGGTGGCCGCCTGGCCCCAGTCGCGGCCCATCGCGATCGCGTCGACGATCCGCAGGTACTCGTGGTCGGTGTGGCCCAGCAGGAACTGCCGTTCCTCGGCGGGCAGGGTGAAGTCCGCATACAGCACCTCCGCGAGCTCCTGCCACAACTGCCGGTTGTCCGCGGGCCGGTCGGACAGGTTCGCCCGGTCCGCCGCAGCGAGGAAGCTGCTGCCGAACGCGCGACCGGTCTCGGTCGGGTCCGACCTGCCGCTGCGGACCGGAGTATCCACAGTGGACTCAGGCTGGCCTGGTGCCTGCCTGTCGATCGGGGAGATCTCGTCGTCGGTCGAGGCCTGGCGGGAGGCTGTCTGCATGGTCCAGTTGCCGAACAGCTGTTCCTGAGCCTGCCGCATCTCGTTCGTGTCGAACTGGGGCAGCTCGCTCGGTTGAACGCCGACCTGAACACCGGCCTGCTCCTCGGCGTAGACGAGCCGGGCGACGTCACCGGGGCTGAACCGCACCAGCGGTTCCGCGACCTGCGAGCTGCGGCGGTGCGATGCCAGGATCTTGTGAAAGCTCTTGCGCTGGAAGTCCGTTTGCGGGTTCCAGTACATGTGAGCTCCGTGCTGGACCCCCGAGTCGCGCCGGGTGAGCAGCCAGATGACCCGGTCGTAGTCCTCCGCCGCCAGCTGGGTGCCGTCATCCGGGTGCCGGATGTCGAAGAGGTCGTGGTCACCGGTGATGGCGCGCTGCCCGGTCTGCGTGTTCGCCACGACCACGCCGTCGTGCACGCCGTACTGCCCGCTGCCGACCAGTTCAGCCATGTCGGCCGCCAGCTCGGCCTGTTCCTCCTCGCGCTGGTGGTACCGCTGCTCGACCGCCTCGCGCACGTCCTCGGGCAGCGCGGCGAGGTCCGGGCGGTGTGGCGCGAAGAAGCCAACGAGACCGATGTGCTGCGCCTTCGCCCCGAGGTGGACATCGATCGGAGTGATGGTCTTCGCCTTGATGGCGACGGGTTTCGGCATGGCGCCGTGTTCGAGCCAGCGCACCGCGAGCGGGTTGGTCGGCCGCACGTCGATGACGAGCTGCAGCCGGTCCGCCATGCCCTGCAGGCGCTGCTGGTTGATCAGCGGAATGCCGAACTCCGAGGTGATCTGAAGCCGGTCGGGCACACCTGGTTCGGTCGAGGCCCGCGACCACTCGCCGCTGGGCCTCGGCACGGTGGGCACCTTGGCGTCGAGCTCGTTGAACAGGTCCGCCACGAACGTCTCGGCGACCGGGCTGGCTTCGGGCAGGACGAACTCCGGAGCGGAGGCGGTCGTGGCTTCATCAAACCGTTGCCGCGCCGCGTCGTGCGCGGGTGTGCCGGGCTCGTGCTGGGTCATCTCGGCGTGTGCGGCGTTGCGATCGGCCCGTGCGGCGGTTACCTCCTCCGGCGCCGCCGCCGGCTCGGCCTGGTCCGCAACGGACCGGACCTCCCGCACCTGGGTGGTCTCGGGATCCGGGAGAGTGGGCGGTGCGGCGGGAACCGGGGCACGACGCGGATCGGAACCTGTCGTGGCCCCGTCGGCGGAGGGTTGCGCGCTGGTCGCGGTGTCGTCCGTCAACCTGAGCTCGGCGCGCAGCGCCTTCGCGTCACCGCCACGTGCCACGACCTCAGACGCCTTCTGCCACAGCTCACGCAGCGCGTGGTCCGGTGCATCGGTGCTGATGCCTGCCCTGCCGGCCAACGCGACCAATGCGTCGCGGTCGGCCTGGCCGGGAAACGGCGAGCGCCGGGCGACGTCGTCGAGCACCGTCAGCGTCCTCAGGTGCGTCTCACTCGCGTCCCTGATCCGGAACAGGTGGAGCAGGCGTCTGGTCTCCGAGGCGGTCACTCCGCCGGAAGCGCTGATCTCCTGACCCAGCGCGGCCGTGAAGTCGTGGCCGTTGCGGCCGGCGAACTCGTTGAGGTAGCTGACGATCGCCTCGGCCTCGGCGAGTGTCGTGACCTTGCCCGCCCGCCGGTGCAGGTCACCCCAGTTCACCACGATCTGGGAGACGTCATCCCAGCCGAGGCCACCGTGCACCTGCGCCTCGAAGTAGTTGCGCAGCTCGAGGTGTCCATCGCCCTCGGTGATCTGGTCGCGCAGGACCGGGTCGTAGCGGAAGCCGGTGACGCCGGCCAACGCCAGCCGGACGTTCTCCTCGGGGCCGTGCGCGAGAAGGCCGAACACGTGCGTGGCATCGGTGTACGACTCGATGCCTCCCGTGCCTTGCGTGGTGCTCGCCCTCGGCGTGTACGTCGTGCGGCCACGCACCTCTTCCTTGAGGCGTACCACCGCCGCGCCTTGCTGGAGTGCACCACCACGTTGCAGCCTGGACGTCAGCGCGGCGTACGAGGGCAGCTGCTCCGGTGCGGTCGGCTGGTAACGGTCCGCGCCGTTCCTGCCGAGCACCGGCCCGTATCCCTGCTGCTCCTCGACCCGGCCCCGTGCCTGCGCGGCGGTGGCGCGCCCCTTCTCGCTGACCTCCCACGAGTTGGGGAACCGCTCCCTGCCGGTGAAGATCTCGGCCCACGTCCGCGCGTCGCCGTCCACCGGGAAGTCGCTGAAGTCGATGTTGCGCACCATGTCCAGCGTCTGCACGTGCTGGTGCGCGGCGTCGAGGATGCGGCGCATCTCGGCGGGGTCGTCCACCGGGTACGACGTGCCCAGCGCTGTGTTGAGCGCGGTGACGCGTTCCAGCGCGGCAGTCCTGTTGGCTTCGTGCGCCCTGGCGCCCAGAACAGCAGCGACCTCGAGGGCGGTGCGCTGCACCTTCGTCAGCTGGGACAGGTCGGCTTCGGTGCGTTGGGCGAGTTCGGCAATCTCCGCGACTGCCTCGCGGTGGACCTGCCGGCTGATCGTCCGGTCGTCCGGGAGGGTCACACCGTCGTACGGGTCAAACCCGTACACGGAAATGCTGACGTGCCGGGCAACGTTGATCGTGCTCGGTTGCCACGCCTGGCCGCTGCGCACGCGTTCGGTCGTCTCCGCGTACGTCTGGTCGTCGACACCCCGCAGGTACGGACGGTCCTGGCGACCGCGGTGCCGGTCCAGCTCGTTGGCCAGGCGCTGCCACACCTGCTTGCTCTCCACGTGCTCCGCCGGTGGTGCCGCCGCGTTGAACCAGGATTCGAACGCACGCGCGGTGGCGGTCAGCACCGAGTTCCAGCCCAAACGCGGGACGGACTCCTGCTCGGCGCTCGGTGGCACGGTCTTGTTGTGGTTGCTGGCGAACGCGCGGGCCCGTGCCGTGGACACCGCGGGCTTCGCCGCAATCGGTCCGTGATCACGTCCGTTCGTCGCCGAGGCGTCCCGGAGCACCGGTTGGTACGAGCTCGACTCGGGTTCGGGCAGCGAGGCGGTGCCTGTGAAGAACTTCTCGATGAGCCACAGGTGACGGGGGCGCAGCTTCCGCGTGCCGTCCTTGCGGGTGCTCATCAGGCCACCGTCGTTGATGACCCCCCGGCTGAGCTCCGACCAGCGGCTGATCGTTCGGTTCTCCGGGTTCTCTGTCTCGAAGTACTCGTCGATCAGGCCGAGGGAGTGCATGATTTCGTGGACGGCCGTGTCCATGCGTATGTCGGCTGGCCAGTTGAACTGGTTGGCTCGGGTGCCGGTCTTGACGAGCCGCACGACCTGGTGGGCTTCTTCCGGTTTGGCGACGAACTCCACGTTCACGTGCAACTGCTCGCCGGACGGGAACCGGTAGCCCTTGTTGACGTACTGCCGCAGGCCCTCGTGCACAGATGCTTCGATCTCGGCCTGGGTCGCGGCTGACTGCTGCTGCCGATCCACGTGGATCTTGACAGTGATGTTGCGAACCGGCGTGTCGCCGACCTGGAAGGCTCGCATTTCGTACGCGACAGGATGCCGGTACGCCCGCGGGTTCGTCGGCTTCCACTTCTTGATGAACTCCCAGAGCGTGGTGTCCACCCGAGACACGGGTGCCTTGTCGCGGAAGGGTGTCATCTGCTCCCACGACACGGGGTTCTTCGGCTCGAACCAGACCGCGGTCTCGGCCCACGAATGCCGCCAGAACTCGTCGTCGATCACCGCGGGCTTCTCGCGCCGCAGCGAGGCGGCGTCCCTCGCCCGCGCCCTGCCTGCCTGTGTCAGTTCCTCCTCGGCCCGCTCCGCGTTGGCCTGCGCCTGCTCGTACCGCTGTTGCGCGGCCTGCTGGCGCTCGAACGCGGCGATCCTGGCTTCCTCGTCCGCCTGGCCGGAGCGGGCGATCACCTCCGCCTCCTCGTGCACGGCGAGGTGCTCGGCCGCAGCCGCCTTGAGCTCGGCCTGTGCGACGGTGTTGGCCTGCCTGGCTTCCTGGAGCGCGGCCTCGGCCACCGCCTGCTTCTCCAGCGCACGCGTCTCCTCAGCGCTGATTCCCGACCGCTCGGGGGGTGTGTCGACGAGCGGCGTGGTGAGTTCCGCGCGGATTTCGACCGCTGGCGCCTGCGGGTCGGACGTGTGCTCGGTGCTGACTTGGACCTCGACGTCCTGCGGGCGCACCTGCGTTTTGCGCAACGCTGTGCTGAGCGCATTGCGCAACGCGGTTGCGACGGCGTCGGCGCGTTGTACGGCCGTGTCGAGGGAACCTGCAACGGTGTCGAGCGTCGAAGCGGTCACGTGCAGCACTGGTGGTGCGAGGCGTAGAACGCTCCGTCGCACCGCCGCACGTGCGACGTTACCGGCGATCGTGGTGATGCGCCTCAACTGCTCGGACGAGAGCTTCGTGCTGTTGTGCTGGAACGACACGGTGGTGCTGCTCATCACCGCGGTGGAGGGCGTGTTGCCGGCTGCGGAGGTGTCGGGCGGGGCGGGCGCCCGGCTCGGTTTGCGGAGCTGCCCGCCGTCGGGAAGCGGCTGGCGCGTGGTGCTGCCCGGTACTTCCGAGCTGTCGATGAGCGATCCTTCGGTGCCGCTCGGTGTGGAGATGTGGTCGACCTCGTTGGCGGGCGCCGCCACGGCTGCGCTGCTCGTCGCCTCGTCGAACTCGGTGGAGCCCGACTCGTCGGGAACCGGCCCGTCGTACCAGGCCGACACCAGGGCGTCCAGGTACGCGGCGCGCAACGGTGCGCGTTCCCAGAGGGTTTCGGGGTCGAGGAAGTAGTACATCGCCGCTTCGGCAAGGTCTTCACTCGCGTTCTTCGCGCCGTACCGGGTGATCGGGCGCTCGGCCGCGAAGTTGGGCCAGCCGTCCGCGGTCCACGCCCCGACCTCGGCGCTGAAGGCGGCCAGTTCGGAGCTGAGCACCTCGGCGATGTGGCGGGCGTGCGACGTGGTCGCCGGTCCCGTGAACAGGTCCGGGTGCCGCTGCCGGAGTTCGCTGATCGCGGCGGCGTGTTTCGGGGCCTCGCTCCGGAAGCTGTCCAGGTCCGCCAACCCGGCCCTGATCGACGCGGTGAAGTCGTCCATCACTGTCTCTGTGCCGTCGTGGGGACGCTCGGCGCCCGGCACGAGAATCGGCCGCCCGTCGCTGTCCCAGGTACCGAACTTCGCCGCGAAGTCTGCCTCGGCGTAGCGGAGCAGGCCGTGCGCGAGCTCGTGGGTCGCGAGAGCTTCGACACCGCGCATGCCCGCACCGAAGTCACCTTGCGCCGGGACGTTGTAGAGGTTGAAACCCCGCACTGAGCGGAAGTACTCGCCCATCGCGCGGAGGTCGACCCCGTCCCTGTCGAGGCTGAAGGTGACCGCACTGACCGAGGCGACCTCCTGAGGGGCGTCGGCGCGATTGGACTCGGTGCGCGCTTCACCGAGAATCGGTGCGAAATGGGTGAGTGCGGCCTGGACGCCGCGCAGTTCGTGGATGTGCCACGGGCGCGTGCGCACCGCATCCGCGTCGCGTGCCGGAGCTGACGGTTCCGCCGCCCTCTGCACCTCGACACCGACGCCGGAGTCACCCGTGACGCCGTACTCCTGTTCGAGCTCGGTGAGGATGCTGGCCGCGACGGCGGCCGTGATCACCGGGTCGTCGCCCGCCGGGACGCGCACCTGCTCGGACTGGTGCCTGCCCGGCAGGGCGACGCCCCAGGGCGCGGTGTGCTGTTCGATCTGCAGCCAGCGGAACAGCTCGAGCCCCGCCGCGTCGCGCACGTCGGCTGGCAGGTCCGCGTCCTGGTCCAACTGCAACGCGACCAGAGCGAGCAGGCCGTGCAGCTCGGCGTTGTCCGCCGCATCGCCCGCCTCGGCCACCGGGATGCCGGTCGCGATGTGAGCGGCGAGCCGCAGTTCGTCGGCTTCTTCCCGCGGCCGCGCGGCGAGGTCGTGACGAGCCTGGTCCAGTCGGCGCTCCCAGGCCCGCTGCCACGATGCCTCGTCCGATGAGTTCGCGGGCAGCAGGTCGTGGAAGTGCACGCTGTAGTCGCGGGCACCCGTGGCCGTCTGCGGCGTCGACGACGGCGCGCCCAGCAACGTTTCCGCGACCTGTTCCGCACGGAGCTCGCGTTCGTGCGCGGGCAGGTCCTGGTCCTGCTGGAGCTGCCGGGCCACCGCGTCGACGGCATCCTGGTACTGCAACGAGGCCTCGACGGACGCGAAGTCACCGCTGATCAGTTCGGGCTCCGGGCCGTACCGTGCGGCGACGATCTCCGCCGCTCTGGCCTCGGAGTGGGCCGTTTCGCCGTTGTCGTCCGGGGACAGGCCCGCGGCGAGGAACTCGCCGAGGGCGTCGTGGTGCAGCTCAGCGGACACCGGACCGGCCAGCCCGAGCTCGGGCGAGGGCGCCAGGCTGCGTGCGGGCAACTGCCAGCCGTCGTAGTCGAACCCTGTGTTCGAGTCGAGGCCTGGGCTGATGCTGCGCGCACGGGGACCGCCGCCCAGCGCCGCGGCCAGCTGGGCCCAGCCTCCACCGAAGTCCGCCGACTCGCGCCCGTCGATCGAATCCGCGTCGGCGGACCCCGGTTCCCGAGCAGGAGGGATGACTCCCGCGCGCAGCGACTCCGCGATGCTCTCGGCGTGTTCCCGCGCCGCCGCCGGTCCTTGTTCGACGAGCACGGCTTTGGTCTCGTCGATGTAGGTCACCACGGCCGCGTTGGTGGCTTCGAGGTCGGTCTCGATGCCGAGGTGGGCCTGGTACAGGTCGAACTCGTCGGCCAGCACCATCGCGCGGCCGAGGACGTCGGTGTCCCGCGACTTGAAGCCCAGCGCGCCCGCGAGGGCGTTGCGCAGGTCCGACACGTCCGGTGCGTCGTCGTCGGGTCGGGTGAACTCGGCTGGAGGCTGGGACTGGTCGACCAGCCCGATGGTCCAGAGACCACCTCCTTCGTGGCTTTCGTCGGCCTGGAAGCTCCGGAACGCCACCTTGAACCGCGCGCCCGGTCCGAAGATCGCCTCGCTGTACCGGGGCTCCAGCGACACGTCGCGGACGGCCCGGCCGGTGTTGGACTGCACGATGAACCGCACGTTGCCGGTGGTGATCGACTCCACCGACGTGCTGGTGAACCCAGACTCCGTGACGACCTCGTCGGGCGTGTACCTGGCCAGCACGGTGGGGAGGTCGGCTGCCTCCACGTCGATGCCGCGCACCACCACGCCCTGGTGGACGGGCAGCTGGTTCAACCCGGAGGTGATCGTGCGTATGTACGGGGCGAAGGTGCTCAGCGCCCGTGCGTCGCCGGTCCGCAGCGCGTCGTTGACCTCGGCGTAGAAGTCGACCTTCGTGTACGCGTGCACGGCGACGAGGTCTTCTTCCTCCATGCCGGCGAACCGTTCGTCCGGTACCACCAGCTCACGCACCTCGGGTGCGTAGAGCTCGTAGTTCTCGAAGCTCTCCCGGAACTCGCGGCGGTCCTGTTCGGACGATCGGAAATCCGGTGCGGCGTGGAAGGCCGCGGCGGACAGGTCCGGTGTGGGGACGTCTGTGCGGGACGGCCCACCGGCGCCTCCGATCTCGAACTGGTCCACGGGCGGGCGAGACGATCCGGGCGGCAGGTGTCCTGTCCGGCGCCGGGTGCCCAGCAGGTCCGCCAGCTCGAGTGCGTGCGCCTGCGCCTCGGTGGGTGGGCCGGGTATCCCGGCCATTCTGGCCGCCACCGCGTACACGACCGCCCGGTACACGTCCCGGTAGGCCGCGTCCTCGGTCGTGTCGGTCGACTCGTCGAAACGCGGCGGCTGGTGGGTCGACGCCACGATCAGGGAGGCGGAGCGCAGCACGTCCTTGGCATTCGGAAGATCGCGCAACAGCGCGGTGGTGCGTACGCGTTCCCCGAGGACCTCGGACACCGCGTCGAGCGGTAGTGCCGTTCCGTCCGGCGCGTGCGCTACCCGTGGCGCGGTCGGCTGTGCGGCGTCGACGGATTTCCCCTTTGCCTGCCTCGTGGGCGGTGCGGGTGCGGTTTCCGCGGCCAGGGTGTCACCGGACGCGCGATCGTCCACAGTGGACCATGCGGCTGTCGGACGCGGCAAGGCTGTGGTGGTGTTCAGCCCGGCGGTCGCGGTCTGCGACGTCTGGTCCACGGTATCCGCGGTCGGGGCAGGTGCGGCTGCGTGAGCACGGGTGGACGGCAGTTCACCGGATTCGACCGCGTCCTTCTTCGACGCCCGTGGACGCTTCGGCTTCGGGGCGATCGGGCGCTTCGTGCTGCCGGGGGGCGTGACGGTCGTGTTCGCGGACTGCTGGGCTGCCGTGGACTGTTGGGCTGCGGCGGACTGCTGGGCCGGTTGCCCCTGCGGCGTTGTGCTCGGTCCGACGACCGGTGCGGTGGTCTTCGGCGTTGTGCTCGGCGCCGTCGAGCCGGCGCTGGTCGTGGCAGGGTTCGTGCCGTTCGACGTCGGTGGGGTGGCGGTTGTCGGCTGGGTTGCGGGACCGGCTCCCTGAACGGACTGCGTCGTTGCCTGGCTCGCGGTGCTGCTGGGTGTGGTGAGGGGAGCGCTGACAACGACGGGACTCTGGCTGTCCGGTTGCGTCGACCGCGGGTCGGCGGTGACGGAGCCGGTCTGGCTGACAGCGGCGGGTGCCTGACCCGTGCCGGTGGAGGCGGTTTGCGGTTGGTCGGCGGAGGGCACTACGACAGCGGGGTTCCCGGCCGCAGGGCCCGGCGTGCCGGTGTTCACCTGTGGGCTGCTCGTCGGTGCGGCCGTCGTGGCGGACTGGCTGGAGCTCGTTCGCGAGTCCGAAGCGGTGGAGGACGGAACCGGGTTCTCGGTGGTTTCGTTGCGGCGGAACGGGTTGGTGTCGCTGGACGGAGTCGTGGTGGCAGCCGTCGTGGTGTCTTGGCGGTAGGGGTTGTTGCTGTTGAGCGGCGTCTGGGGTGTGTCGGTGGTGGGTTGGTTGGTGGGGGAGGGGTTGTTGTCGCTGGTGGTGGTGTCTTGGCGGTAGGGGTTGTTGCTGTTGAGCGGCGTCTGGGGCGTGCCGGTGGTCGGTTCGTTGGTGAGGAAAGGGTTGGTGTTGCCGGTGCCCTTGGTGTCGGTGGGTGCTGGAGTCGATGGCGTGGTCGTGGGGGCCGTGGTTCCGGTGTTCGTGCTCGGGTTGGCCACGGCGGATCCCGTGCCGGACGAACTGGTTCCGGCGGTGTTGGTCGTGGAACCGGTGGTGCCGCTGCCGGTCGTCACCGTGCCCGCACCTGACGGGGAGCCGGTCGGAGTGGAGCCGACAGGGGTGGTCGCGGGTGGCGTGGTCGCCGGACCCGTCGCACCCGATCTGGAACCGGAGTTCGCACCGGCGCCAGAGTGCGTGCTTCCGCCGGCACCTGTACCCGTGCCGGAACCTGGGGCCGTGCTGGAATTCGAGGTCGCGCCAGAACTGGGGGCGGTGCCGGTGTTGCCGCCGCCAGAGCGCGCACCACCAGCCGGAGGCTGCGCGGTGGTCGGACCGCCGGCGGGTGTCTGCGACTGAGCATAAGTTGGCAGCGGTGCCGGGTCGTCGGCGCTGTAGGGCGGCAGTTGGTCCACATCGGACTCAGCGGCCGCCGGCGCGGTCTTGGTGTCGGGCGAGGTGGGGTTGGGGTCCTTCTCGCTGTACGACGGCGGCTGTGGCCCGTGCATCATGTGCCCGATGCCGGTACCGGCGGCATTGGCGGCACCGGATATCGCGCCCGAGGCCGCGGAGAACGGGTTCCACTCGACCTTGCCCTCGGTCATGTAGACGTAGAGGAACTCGACCAAGGACTCCTGGAACGCCTCCATGCCGATCTCGCTGATGACGCGCGGAGCGATCTTGTGCCAGTCGGTACCTTTGACGATCTTGCCCAGGGCCTCGTCGAGACCCTTGCCGCCCTGTTTCCCCAGCAGCTGGCCGAGCGGGCCTAGGACCACGCCGAGGGCACCACCCAATGCGCCGATCTGCAGCTGGGTGAGGGTCTTCTTCTTGTCCCACTCGTGGCGGGTGCCCATGGCGAACTGGCTCGCCTGCGCCAGCGCGTCGATGGCCACCTGGAAGGCGATGCCGAAGATCTGGGCCTGGGCGGCCCTGATGAGCAGGCGGCCCAACATGCGTTGCAGCAGGAACCGGACGATGGCGATGCGCACCGCCAGCCAGACCATGGTCGCACCGCCGGTGAACGGCGCCATCGCGATCGCCCACGCCATCTCGGCGACCAGGGTCGCGATCGAGATGATCGACACCAGCTTGACGTACTCGACGTCGAGCGCGAGGTTGCGCAGGAACGCCGCCAGCTCCGCGAACTGCACCGCCGCCGAGGCGATGTAGGCCTCCTGACCCTCGACGAACGGGGCCATGCGGTCGGCGAAGGCACGTTCGGCCGCGCCTTCGAAGTCGGCCCTGATGGTCGTGACGGCGCGCAGGATCTCCGGGCTCAGGTCGCCGGTGAGGCGCCTGGCCGCGGTGTCCCACGCGTCCGCGAGCGCGCGCAGCTGGTCCTCGTTCGCCTCCGGCCACTCTTCACCGGAGAGCACTTGGAACAGGCTGCGCACCTGCTCGGAGACCATCATCGCCATGTTCGCGGACCTCCGTGCTACTGCTGCTGGTCTGCGATCGCGGCGGCCTGGTTGTTGGCGTCCTCGAACGTCTTGCCCGTGTTCAACGTGGCTTCGGAGGCCTCGTGCACCACGCGCTGGAGCAGGTTGATGAACTCGATCGCGCGCTGGGCGCCGGGCAGGTAGCCCTGACCGAACGTCTGCCCCATCTCGTCGTTGCCGCTGCCACCGGCGTAGCGGTACGCCTCGACCGCTGCGAGCAGGTCGCTGGAGATCGAGTCCGCCAGCGACGTGATGCGGTCCAGGTTCACGCCGCCGCGGAGCAGGCCCTCGACGTCGACGCTGATCTTGCTCATCGGCCCGCCTTCCCGTCCAGGCTCTCGAGCGCGGCCGAGAACATGGCGTCGATGTCGGGGCCCGCGGTGCGCAGCTTGTCGAAGTCCATGCCCTGCGGCAGGAACGCCGACACGAGCTCGGAGCTCTTGCGGCCCGCCTCGTCCTGGGCGCGGTTGACGACGTCGACGAGCTTCGCCGCCAGTTCCTTCGGTGCCAGGTCGCGCCACCGCCTGCCGGTCAGCTTCAGACCGGTGAGCTTGCCCTGGGCGTCGACAGTCGCCTCGATCATGTGGTCGTCGCTCGTGGCGGTGGCGCTGGTCGAACTCAGCTTGCCGACCGCGTCGGTGATCAGGCTCTGCTGCTCTCGCAGCTGGGCCAGCGCCTCTGCCATCTCGTTGTGCAACGGGGCGGACATGCGGTCGTTCCTCTCTCGTACCTGGTCACGTGCTGGAGCTGGCCTCGGTGCCCTGGCTCGCGGTCCGTTCCGCCGCCGCTCCGCGCGGTGCGGCGGAGCGGAGGTGGACGTGGTTCTGCACCACCGGTTCGTCGTCGGACACCTCGTCGGAGTCGAGCAGGCCGATCACGCCGACCCCGGCTCCGCTGTTGGTGCCCCAGACCTCCTCGTCTTCGGAGAGCCAGGTCTGGCGCTCCCGCTCCTGCTGCTGGTTGTTGTTGCCGGTCGGCGCACCCATCCCGCCCATCGGCGGCATGAACGGCATGCTGGTCTTGTTGTCTCCACGCGAGCCGCCCGCCGAAAGGTTCGCGGTCGTGCCGGAGTTGCCGCCGGAGCCGTTGCCGTTCCAGCCGCCGGTGGAGCCGGTGCCGGACCCGTCCAGGCCCGAGGACGAGCCCAGATCGGACGTTCCGGAGCCGAGGTGCCCGGTCGTGCCGGGCAGGTCGGCGCCGCCGAGACCACTGCCGCCGACGCCGCCGCTGCCCAGCAGTCCCGCGCCGCCCGTGGGCAGCTGGTCCGCGGTGACGCCCGGCGGCAACTTGGACAGGTCCGGGCCGGGACCGAAGCCCATGCCGCCGTTCTGCAGCTCGGGCGGCAGTGTGCCGCCGGTGCCGCCCGAGCCGGTGAGGTTGTCCAGCCCGCCGGCGCCGGGAGGAGGCGGCAGCGTGAGGTTGTCCTTGAAGTCGGGGTTCCACCCGGTCCCACCGGGCCCGCTGCCGAGGCTGCCTCCCGGCCCACCCGCACCGTCGGGGAGCTTCGTCTGCCAGTCGTCCAGTGCGCCGGTGCCGGTGCGGTCGCGGGACGTGCCTCCGTTTCCCTTGCCACCGCCCGGAGGCGGAGGAAGCCACAGGCCCGGCGGCGGCACGAAGCCTGTCCCGCCAGTACCGCCGGTGCCCGACCTGAACGGGTCGTCGTCGAGTCCGCCGCGACCGGGAGGACGTGGCGGTTTCAGGCCGTTCCCACCCCCGCCACCACTGCCGAGCGAACCGGCGCCGGGAGGCGGCGGGAGCTTGAGACCGTCACCACCCGCGCCACCGGAACCGGACGAGCCAGGCGGCGGCAGCTTGAGTCCGCTGGTGCCTCCGCCCGGCGGGGGCGGCAGCGCGCCACCGCCGGTTCCGCCGGAACCACCGGGGAGCTTGAGGTTGTTCGCGCCACCGGTGCCACCGCCGGAAGGTGGCGGCAGGTTGGCGCCACCGGTGCCACCGCCGGGAGGCGGCGGCAGGTTCGTCCCACCGCCCGAACCACCGCCGGGGGGCGGTGGCAGATCCGACCCGCCACCCTTACCTCCATCGGGCGTGGGGCTACCGACGGTCGGCGGCTGGTTCGTCTTGAGATCGCCGAGCGAACGCCCGTTGACCGTGTACGACTCGTTGAGCGCCGCGATCTCCGGTCGCGCCTTGACGGCCAGCTTGAGCATCTCGGCACGCATGTAGTTGCTGAGCGAGCTGTTGAGGGAACTCCAGAAACCGCCACCGGTGAGGTCGCCGACGAGCGTCGGGAACCCTTCTGGCAGCGCGGTCTGACCGGGATAGGTGACCGAGCTGTAGCGGGACAGCGCTGTCCTGATGAAGTTGTCGCGCGTGCTCTCGTCGTTGCCGACCAGGTCCAGCTGGTAGTTGCCCCTGCCCTTGCTGAGGCCTGCCTCGGCGATGAAGTCGAAGATGTTGGCGATGATGGCGTTGTTCGCCTGTGCCGCGGCGTTGCGCAACGTGTCCGCGTGCTCGAACCAGGCGTTCGTCATCTGCTGGGCGAAGCGGCTCAGCGAGCTGGCCGTGTTCTTCAGCGCCTCGACCGTGTTGGGGGAGCGGTCCTCCATGATCTGGCTGTGCAGGTCGTTGAGGCGGAACGACAACCTGCGCAGGTTCTGCCCGATCGCGTACGCGGCCTTGCCCTTGAACGCGGAGTCGTCGCTCTCCAGGCTGGTCGCCCAGCGCTGCACGATGTCGTTCGTGCCGTTGAGCCAGTGTGTGTAGTTGACCACGAGGTGCTCGCCGTCCCACATGCGCTGGACGTCCATCAACCCGGACCGGCCGGAGGCGACCGTGTTCACCAGGGTCTCCATCTCGGCCACACCGCTCGCCCACTGGGTGAACGTGTCGTGCCCGAAGTCCGCGCCGAAGTAGTACTTGTCCCAGGCCCGGTACCAGATCGAGTTGCCCTCGTTGGCTTTGGAAGCGAACCGGTACCAGCCGGATCCACCGCTTTCCGCCGATTTCAGGATCGCGTCGAGGTCGGTGCCCTGACCGGTCACTGCGAACAGGATCTGCTCGTACGACGCGCCGGAGAAGTCGCCGGTCGCCGGGATGGAGGGCGGTGCCACGGTGTTCCCTTTCCTGGTACCGGGTCGGTGCCCGGCAGTGGCTCAGAGCTTGGGGGTCGTGCTGACGCCACCGGTGTTGAAGTCCGGGTACTCGGACACGAACCGGGCGACGTCGTACTGGGCGAGGTCGTCGGTCTCCTTGAAGACGCTCTTCGCCGCTTCGAGCGCGTTGCGGAACTTCACGATGTCCTGGCGCAGCTGCTCCTGCTGCTGCTCGACGGACCCGCCGAACTCCTTGCCCTTCGCGACCAGGGTCTGCGCGGCCTGCCACTGCTGGCTTCCCGGCTGCAGCGCGAACTCGGAGTCCAGCACGTCCGGGCCGACCGTCGTGGCCTTGCGCAGCAGACTCGCCTCGATGTCGTCCATCACCTTGATGAGCTGGTTGTACTTCTCTTCGTCGAACGTGATGTTCGATGGCATTGGTGTTTCACCTCCGGATGTCGATGTGGTTGCAGCACAACAATGAATGACGCCGGATGTCTGCAGTGGACATCCGACGCCCGCGCGGTCAGCCCATCATGATGCGGGCGCCGGTGTGGTCGCCTTCCACGAACGTCGCGTGCACCTGGGCCGACGCTTGGTGCTTGCTGGCCAGGCCCTGGCTCATCTGGGCGTAGTGCCCCTGCCACTGGGTCTGCAGGTCGCGCCACAGCGGCGTGGCCTTACCGGATGTGGCCTGCTCGATCCCGGCGAGCACGCGCTGGAGCTCCTCCAGGATCTGGCCGACGGTGTTGACGTGCATGCGCAAGGTGTCGTTGGCGTCGATGACACCGTCGTTGTTGATGTCGAACGAGGAAGTCATGAGGAGAATTCCTTTGCGTGGTAGGGAAGTGGGGAGATCAGAAGTTGGTCGGGGCCTGGGCCTCGGCCTGACCGGCGGCGAGCGCGGCGGCCTCGGCGGTGGCGCGGTTGGCGGCGAGCAGCGCCTGCGCCTTCTTGTTGAGCTCGTCCAGGCCGTTGACGACCTTGCCGAAGTTGGCGTTCCAGTCCTGCAGCCCCGCACCGAGCTTCTGGCCCGCCGCGGAGTTGTTGACGAACGGCAGCTGCATGGCGACCGCCGACACCTGGACGTTGGTGGCGCCCATCCGCTCGATGGCGCCCTGCGTACCACTGATGATCTTGACGAGGTCGTCATCGCTGAACTTGAAGTTGTCGGCCACGAATCTCTCCTTGGTTTCCGTGTGAGGTGGTGGGTCAGGTGATGCGGTTCAGGACCGGACCCGTCGGGAGCAGCGCCAGCAGGTCGGCGGGGACCGGCTGGGCCGAGTCGAGGGACAGCCCCAGAGCCGTGGCGGAGTCGGGGTTCGCCACGGGGAACTTGGCACCGGATTCGGTGACGAGGTAAATGCCTTCCCCGGCGACACCGGGTGCGGGCCGGGTGCGGACCAGCAGGCCCGCGCCGAGGGCGATCTCGATGCGGTCTGCGACGCGGTCGTCACGGGTGACACCCGCGGGGTCGGCGCCGCGAGCTGGGCCGCTCGGCAACGGCGCGGTGAACAACGCCGCGCGGTCGTCCTGCCAGCGCACACAAGGTGCGTTCTCCTTGGTGTCCAAGGAAGTCGGAGGGGAGGAGGGTAGCTCGGCCTGCCACGGCGGAGGGGGCAGCACCTGCTGTCCGGCCAGCTGGGCCGGCGTGATCTCCAACGGCCGCGCGTCCTGTGCCGCGGGATTGGCGGCGACCAGTGCGGACACCGTCGCGGTGACGGGCACCAGGCCGTCGCGCGTCACCACGTAGGCGATGTCGCCCACCGCGTCCGGCACCTGCACGAGCTGACCCACCGTGGTCGGCTGACCGCCCACCACGGGACCGGGGCCGCCGCGGTCGAACCTGAGCGCGCCGAGGTCGGGTCCGGCGGGCAACGCGTTGAGCCACGCGGGTGTCACGCTCACCGCCGAGGCGGAGTCGAGCCCCAGCGCCCGCGGTGCCCACGAGTCGGCCACCCGGAACCGGCGGTCGCGCCACACCAGGTGCGGCTGGTCACCTGCCCGGACGAGCACCGCGCGGTCACCGGCGGGTGTTGCGCCCGGCACGTCACCGATGTTCAACGTGACCACAGAACCGTCCTGCTTCGTGCCCGCGCAGACGGTCCACGGCTGCGGCCCGGACTTCTCCGGCAACGCGTCCGGTGCGCCGGGGATGCCGATCGGGGTGCCCTGCGGCGTTCCCGCAAGGTCGCGCGACTTCACCTTCGCGACCGCCATGCCGTCACCGAGCAGCAGCCGTGCGGAGGCGAAGTTCAGCACGGGCCGCAACCTGCCGTCGATCAGCAGGTACCGGCTGCCGGTGTCGCCGTTCACCACCAGGGTGCCCGGCTCGCGCCACTTCCCGCTCGTGCGACCGGTCAGCAGTCCGACCACGAGCACGATCGCGATGACGACACCGGCGACCGCGAGACCGGAGATCAGGCCGACGGACGTCCGCCGCAGCGGCCGGTCGACCGAGTCGGGGTCGGTGCGCAGCACCGCCGCGACGAGCCGGTCGACCAGGAACGCGTGCGCGTGGACCTGTTCCCGCCTACCGTACATGGGTTCCTCCTCTCTCTGGTCTCACCTGTTCCACGCGACCCGCGGCCACGAGGGTTCACGCGAAGATGTTCATCACAGTCGTGTACACATCGGACAGAGACAGGGTGAGCGGGATGACTGCGAGCGCACACACCCAGTGCGCGATGTCGCCCCAGCTTCCCCAGCGCGGCACGAGTTTGCGGCCGGGCAACAGGTGTGCGCCCGCCAGCGCGGCGAACGCGGCCGCCAGCAACCCGACCAGCACGAGCGACCACCACACCACGGGCAGGTGCGAGGCCCACACGCACACCGTCGTGGTGAGACCGGCGGCTGCGGGCACGATCGCGGACAACCGGTGCCACACCGCGGAAAGTTCCCTGGCGTGCAACAACAACAGCCCGGCCACGGCGACGACGAACGCGGCGGCGTCCCACTCGTGCCGCGACGCCACCACCACGAGCCCGGCGGTCGTCACCACACCGAGCGCCACCAGGAACGAGGTGAGCAGCGCGTCGGCGCGCGCCGCCTTCGTCAGCACTTCGTCGCTGGGCAACGGATCCAGCCCCTGCTGGAACTCCTCGGCCGTCGTCGGCACCGCTTCGACGGTCAGCCCGGCGGCACGGGTGGCCACCGAGGGCGCGAGCTTGATCAGCACGAGCGCGACCGTGACCGCGATGGACGCGGCGGCGACGGAACCCAGCCCGCTGAACGCGGCGATCGCCCCGGTGCCCGCGACGAACGTGCCGACCACGGCGAGTGCGGAGAACGGCGCGGTGCGCTCGGTGAGCAGGAACCGCGCGGCACCGGCGGCCACCGCCAGCGCGACCCCGGCGGCGAGCGCACCGGGTTCGCTGAGCCAGTGCTGAGGCGTCGCGCCGCCCATCGGCACCGCGAGTCCCGCGACCGCCGAGGCGAACACCGCCACCCCCGCCAGCACTGCGGCGGACTCCTGGTCGCCGACCACCCTGCTGACCACCGCGGCCCCCGCGAGGAGCAGCAGGGTGAGCACACCGGCGCCGAACGCGGCCGCCCACCCGGTGGTCGCCAGCGTGGTGATGAGCACCGCGGCCGCGGCGCAGGTTCCCATTGCCGCGACACAGGTCCGGCGGGTGAGCGCGGGCCGCCAGGTGTCCTCGCGCTTGGACAGTCCGGTGTGCACGCCGTCCACGAGGTCGTCGAAGTCCGCCAGTGGCAACAGGTCGTCACGGGGCCGCAGGTGCAGCACGTCACCGTCGTACAACCCGGCGGCCGCGGTGCCGCCCTCCTCGTCCAGCGGCGGCTCACCGAGGCGTTGCAGCGCCCAGCCGCCGTGGGCGAGGCCGCTGGTGGCGAGCGCGGGGTCGAGGTGGCCGAGCAACGTCGGCATCAGGTCGGTGAGCGGAACGTGGGCGGGCACGGCGAGCTCGACACGGGACGTGGGCCCACAGATCGTGAGCCGGCACATCTCTCCGGAGCCCGCGGTCGCCGTGGTCTGAGCGGGGGCCATGTCCCGTCCACGGTTGGCCGGCCGAGAAAGGTTCACGCCCGCGCGGTTCACCCTCCGGCCTGCGAGTTCCCGGCGCCGTGAACCTTTCGCGGGGTCGGCACGCGTGTAGGCGGCAGAGGCGGACACCAGACCGAGGAGCCCACGCCATGAGCACGACGTTGTTCCGCAGGCAGGCGCGTGAGCAACCGCCGGAGATGCCCGGCGGTGAGCTCTCGCTGCAGGAACCACCGGTGCTGCCGGAGACCGCCGCCGGTGGCCTCGGGCCCGCGCTCGTGATGCTGCCGATGACCATCGGTGGCGCGGTGATGATGCTGATGATGATGGGCCCCAGCAATCCCGCGATGGGGCTGGGCGGCGCGGGCATGATGGCGGTGATGGGCGTCGTGATGGTCATCAGCCAGGCCGGACGCGGTGGTGCGGAACGCCGTCAGCGCATGCGCGGTGAACGGCGCGACTACCTGCGCTACCTCGGGCAGACGCGCAAGCAGGTGCGGTCGGTCGCGGACCGGCAGCGCACGGCGCTGGCGTGGCGGCACCCGGATCCCGCTGGGCTGTGGTCTGTCGCGATGACGAACCGCCTGTGGGAGCGGCGTGCCGCGCACGGCGACTTCGCCGAGGTCCGGATCGGGCTCGGCCCGCAGCGGCTGACCATGACCATGACACCGTTGAGCACGAAGCCGGTGTCGGACCTGGAACCGTTGTCCGCGCGTGCGCTGCGCCGGTTCATCAACGCCTACACCACCGTCGCGAACCAGCCGACCGCCCTGTTCCTGCGCGGGTTCGCGCAGGTGCGGTTCAGCGGTGACGAGGACGCCGTGCGAGGACTCGTGCGATCTCTGCTCGCCCAGCTCGTCACCTTCCAGTCACCCGAGGACCTGCGCATCGCGGTGTGCGCGAGCGACGACCGGGTTCCGCAGTGGGACTGGGTGAAGTGGCTGCCGCACGCCCAGCATCCGTCCGAACAGGACGGTGCGGGTCAGGTGCGGCTGCTGGCGGACGGCGTGGACGGGCTCACCGAGCTGCTGGAGGCCGAGCTGAGCGACCGCGCCCGGTTCGAGGCGGGCGCGTCGCCGGGCAGCGAGGAACCGTACGTCGTGGTGGTGCTCGACGGCGTCGAGGCACCGGTCGAGTCACGGCTCGCGGGTGCCGGGTACCGCAACGTCGTCGTGCTCGACGTGTCCGGCGGGCTCGGTGCCACCGGCGGCAAGGGCAGGCTGCGGCTCGAGGTCCAGCTGGACCAGATCCACATGCTGCGCACCGACCGCAACGGCCAGGAGTCGCGCACCGCGTTGTGCGTGCCCGACCAGCTGAGCGTGGCCAAGGCGGCCGCCCTCGCTCGAGTGGTTGCCCCCTACCGGCTCGGCGGTGGCACCGAGGTCGTCGAGACCATGGTCGCGGACTTCGACCTGCCCCGGCTGCTGGGTATCCCCGACCTGGACACGTTCGACCCGAAGACGTTGTGGCGCAGCGGGTTCGGCGCGGACCGCCTGCGCATCCCGCTGGGGATCGCGGAGGACGGCACCAAGGTCGACCTGGACATCAAGGAGTCCGCGCAGGGTGGCATGGGGCCGCACGGCCTGCTGATCGGCGCGACCGGATCGGGCAAGAGCGAGCTGCTGCGCACTCTCGTGCTCGGGCTCGCGATGACGCACTCCTCGGAGATCCTCAACTTCGTCCTGGTGGACTTCAAGGGTGGCGCGACGTTCCTCGGCCTGGACCGGCTGCCGCACACCTCCGCGGTCATCACCAACCTCGCCGACGAGGCGCCGCTGGTCACCCGCATGCAGGACTCGCTGCACGGGGAGATGAACCGCAGGCAGGAGCTCCTGCGCGCGGCAGGCAACTACAGCTCGTTGCTGGAGTACGAGAAGGCCCGGCTGTCCGGCACATCGCTCGATCCGATGCCGACGCTGTTCGTCATCGTCGACGAGTTCAGCGAGCTCCTCGCCGCCAACCCGGACTTCGCCGAGCTGTTCGTCATGATCGGCAGGCTCGGCCGCTCGCTCGGAGTGCACCTGCTGCTGGCCAGTCAGCGCATCGAGGACGGCCGCATGCACAAGTTGGAGAGCCATCTGTCGTACCGGATCGGCCTGCGCACGTTCTCCGCGATGGAGAGCCGTTCGGTGATCGGTGTCCCGGACGCGTACCAGCTGCCCAGCGCGCCGGGCAACGGTTACCTGCGCAGCGACGTCGCGACGCTGTCGCGGTTCAAGGCCGCGTACGTCTCGGGCAAGCACCGCCGCCGCACCCGCGAGCAACGCCAGGAGGAGGTGCGCAGGCAGGTCGTGCCGTTCGGCGTGACCCGTGCGCCGCTGCCCTCCGCCGCCGAACCGGAACCGGTGCGCGACACCTCCGTCGAGACCAGCGACTCCGTGCTGGACGTCGCCGTCGACAAGCTGCTCGGCCAGGGTCCGCCCGCGCACCAGGTGTGGCTGCCGCCGCTGACCACACCGCCGTCGCTGGACCAGCTCCTGCCGCCGCTCGAACCGGATCCCGACCTCGGTCTGTGCGCGGCCGGCCTGGCCGAACGAGGCGGGCTTACCGTCCCGGTCGGTGTGGTGGACAAGCCGTTCGAGCAGATGCGCGACCTGCTGCGGGTGGACCTTTCCGGTGCGGGCGGCCACGTCGGCATCGCGGGCGGTCCGCAGTCGGGCAAGAGCACGATGGTTCGCACGCTGATCACCGCGCTCGCACTCACCCACACCCCGGCCGAGACCCAGTTCTACTGCCTGGACTTCGGCGGTGGCACGCTGGCGGCACTCGAAGGACTGCCGCACGTGGGCGGAGTCGCCGGTCGCATGCAGGCCGAACGGATCGCGCGCACCATCGCCGAGGTTCAGGGCGTGCTCTCCCAACGGGAACAGCTCTTCGGCGACCACGCGGTGGAGGGCATGGCCGACTACCGCGCCCGCCGCGCGGCGGGGGAGTTCGCCGACGACCAGCACGGCGACGTCTTTCTCGTCATCGACGGCTGGGGCTCGATGCGCACCGACTACGAGCAGCACGACCCGGCTGTTCGCCAGCTGGCGCAACGAGGTCTGGCATACGGCGTGCACATCGTGCTGACCGTGAACCGCTGGTCCGACATCCACAGTGGACTGCGCGACTCGCTCGGCACCCGGCTGGAGCTGCGGCTCGGTGACGCGATCGACTCGGTGATCGACATGCGCAAGGCGGCCCAGGTGCCCCACGCGCCCGGTCGCGGCCTGACTCCGGACAAACTCCACTTCCTCAGCGCCGCACCGCGCATCGACGGCCACGCGGGTGTCGACGGTCTCGCCGACGCCACCCGCGACCTGGTGCAGGCGGTGGCGGAGAGCTGGCCGGGCAAGCCCGCGCCCGTCGTGCGGATGCTGCCCGCCGTGCTGCCCGCCGCCGAACTGCCGGAACCGACCGCGAGCAAGCAGGTCGCACTCGGCGCGGGTGAGCTCGACCTGCAGCCGGTGTGGCACGACTTCACCGCCCGGCCGCACCTCACCATCATGGGTGACACGGGCAGCGGCAAGACCGGGACGCTGCGGTTGATCGCGGCGGCGTTGCCGAAGATGTACACGCCGGAACAGGTGCAGATCGTGGTGGTCGATCCGCGCCGGGGGTTGCTGGAGAGCATCCCCGACGCCTACCGCCGGGCAGCGGCGGTGTCGAGCGCCGCCGCGGCCGAGGTGATCGCACCGCTGGCGATGGAGCTCAAGTCCCGCGTGCCCGGTTCCGACATCTCCCCGGCCCGCCTGCGCCGGCGCGACTGGTGGACCGGCCCGGACATCTACGTGCTCGTCGACGACTACGACCTGCTCGTCGGTGGACTCGGCGGCCCGCTCGATCCGCTGGTGGAGTTGCTGCCCCAGGCCGGGGACATCGGGTTGCACGTCGTCCTCGCCCGTGCGGCGGCCGGCTCCAGTCGCACCGCGATGGACTCGGTGGTGCGGCGGCTGCAGGAGTCGAACACGCCCGAGCTGGCGTTCTCCATGCCTCCCAACGAGATGCCGTTGCTCAACGGCACCCGCGGCCGTCAGCTGCCGCCCGGTCGCGGACTCATGACGACGCGGCGGGACGGGATCGGCCTTCAGGTCGGCTGGCTGGACGAGGAGACGTCGTGAGCCGGCCGTTCGCCGTGGCGGTGCTCGTCGCGCTCCAGCTCGTCATGGTGCCGGCGGGAGCCCACGCCGCCCAGAACTGCGCGCCCGCCGAGGAAAACGTGATCGCCGAGCCGTCGTGGGCCCAGTCGAGGATCGCCCCGGAGCGGGCCTGGCCGCTGACCGAGGGATCTCGCCAACTCGTCGGGATCGTCGACACGGGGGTGAGCGCTGGTGCTCCCGCACTGGCGGGAGCGGTGCTGCCCGGCACCGACCTCGGTACCGGCCGCGGCGACACCGACTGCTCCGGCCACGGCACGTTCCTCGGGGGACTGCTGGCCGCCCGCCCGCGCGCGGGCACGAAGTTCGCCGGTGTCGCGCCGGGCGCGCGGGTCCTGCCGGTGCGGGTGACCGACAACCCCGCCCAGGTGGACGCGGCGCGACTGGCCAAAGGCGTCCGCGCCGCGGTGGACGGTGGCGCCACGATCGTGGCTGTCGGGCTGACCACGTCCGTCGACGACGGCGCACTCCGTTCGGAGGTCGCCAACGCGGTCGCGCGCGGGGTGGTGATCGTGGCCTCTGTCGCGACACCACAACAGGGGCAGCGCTCCTTTCCGGCGGCACTGCCCGGAGTTCTGGCCGTCGCCCCGCTGGTCCGCACCCCGGCGGCGGGAAACGTCAGGCTGGGTGCCGATCCGGTGCTGGCGGCACCGTCCGAGGCGCTGGTGAGCATCGCGCCCGCCGGTCAGGGGCACCGGCGGGGAAGCGCTCCCGAGCTGGCGGTGGCCTACGTGGCGGGCGCGGCGGCTCTCGTCCGCGACTACCACCCGGACCTGTCCGCCGCGGGCGTCGCCGAACGGCTGCGCACGACCGCTGACCGGCAGGCCGGCGCGGTGCCGAATCCGTTGACGGGCTTCGGTGTCGTCGACCCGGTCGCCGCGGTGACGTCCGTGCCCGTTGGCACTGGCACTGCCCGGAAGTCATCGGCAGAACAGCTGAACGTACCCGTGGCAATCGCCCCGGACGCGGCACCCGTGCACCGGGCGCTGTGGTTCGCGGGGGTGCTGCTGGTCGCGACGTTGCTCGTGGGCGCGAGTGCCGGCCTGCGTGCGCTCGGCCGGTTGCGGGGTGGGGAAAACCCTACTGCGGCCGGGAGCGGCCCCTCGGCGGAGTAGAGGGGGCGCCCACCCGTTCCGGAGGGGCAGCACCACCGACTTCCGCGCGCCGAACCGAGATTCTTGTTCCAACAGTCAGCAACTGGCGGAGCAGGAGGAGCACGGATGTCGGCCATGGAAGCGATCATCACCACCCACGGTGCCGGACTGCTGGCCTACGCCACCAGGCTCTGCCGCGGCGACTTCCACCTGGCCGAGGACGCCGTGCAGGAGACCTGGATCAGGGCCTGGCGGCATGTCGACCGGCTCACCGAGAGCCAGGGCTCGGTGCGCGGCTGGCTCATGCGCGTGGTGCACAACGTGATCGTCGACCAGTACCGGTCGCGTGCGGCGCGGCCGACCGAGATCGAGATGCCCGAGGCCGACCCCACCAGGGATGACGAGCACTGCGACGAGGTGCTCAACCGGGTCGTGATGGACAAGGTCCTGGAAGACCTGCCCACCCCGCACCGGGAGACCGTGGTCGAGGTCTACTTCGCCGACCGCACCGCCGCCGCTGCCGCCGACGTGCTCGACGTTCCGGTGGGCACGGTGAAGAGCCGTGTGCACAACGCCCTCCGCATGCTGCGCGCCAGCATGCCCGACGAGACCCTGCTCGAAGCCGCCTGACCCGACCGGAGGAGTGCGAACGATGTGGGACGAGTTGAACGACGACATGCAGTCCGAAGTGGACGATGACACGGACGAGTTCGCCACCCTGAGCGAGCTCACGAGGGCAGGCGAGAACTGGGCACTCGAGGACGGCGTGATCTCCGCACGCGCGTGAGATCGCGATGAACGGTGCGGAACAAGTCATCCGCTCGGCGGCAGATCCTCCAGCGCGGACGGTAACTGCGTGCGCCGGCGCACGCCGAGCTTCCGGTAGATGTTGGTCAGGTGGAATTCCACGGCCCGGCGCGTCACGTACAGCTTCTGCGCGATCTCGTCGTTCGAGTTGCCGGCGACGACGAGACTGGCGACGCGGAACTCGTGCGGAGTGAGCGCCGCGGTCGTCGAGGCCGGAACCGACGGCAGCGCCTCGGATCTGGTCACGGCTTCGGCCGGCAGGATGGCCAGCTCAGCGAGCAACGGGACCGATCCGCAACTCTCCGCCAGCACTTTGGCCTGAGCCAGGTGGTCACGGGCGACCTCGCGTTGCCCGAGCTTCCAGCGGGTTTTCCCGAGCTCGAACAGCACTCGCGCTCGCACCAGCCGCGCGGGGGAGTGCTCAAGGAGCGTGGCGGCTTCGGTCAGCCAGGGCACGGACGCGGCGTCGCCGGTGGCCGCGGCCACCGTGAGCAGCGCCCGGCCGGTGGTCGACGGCGCACCCCACCTGCGGGCCAGTTCGAGTTCCTCGAGCGCCAGGTCGAGCGCCTGCTGTGGCTTGCCCAGCTTGATCTGCGCGAGTGCGGCGTGCGAGCGCCACGGGCGGTACGCCGGGTTCGGCGCACCCCAGGCGACCAGTCGCTCGCCGCACTCGAGCTGGTCGGCCAGAGTTCCTTCGACGTCACCGAGTGCCATCCGCAGCACACCGCGCGCGTGCAGCAACGCGGTGTGCTGCCAGCTGCGCGGCAGCGCTCCCACCAAACCGATCGACTCGATCGCGTCGCGCGCACCCTGGACATCACCCAGCCAGACCAGTGCCCGCACGAGTGCCTCGATCGTCTGCACGTGGCTGAAGTGACGCGGGTGCACGCCGGACTGGCGGTCGGCGGACAACGCGAGGCGGGCGTCCGTGGCCGCGTCCGCGAGCGATCCGACCTGCAGGTGCACCTGCGAGCGCAGGGTGTAGCCGAGCACGCTGAGCAGGCCGATGCCCTGCTGGTGGGCTTCCAGCACGACCTCGTTGCTGTACCGGAGCGCGAGTTCGAACTCGTCCGTGCGCAACAGGCTGTTGACCGCCGCGAGCAGGCGCTGCGGATCGTTCATGATCGGGCCGATGCCGCCGGACAGCGCGACGAGCGCCGCCTCGCGGCACAGCTTGAGGTCCTCGCCGGAGTTGCCGAGGTCGTCCGCGATCAGCGCCGCGATCAGCCGGCCGCGCGGACCGCCGTCCCGCCAGCTGCTGTCCATCTCGTTCGGCGTGATGTCGCCTGCCTCCGGGTGCGGTGCGGGCACCGTCACCCGCAGCGCGAGGCGCAACTGGTCGGCGACGATCGGATCGACGGGGTCGACCTTCTCGATGGAACGCGTCAGCACGTCCCGCGCCTCGTCGTATCTCGCGTCCAGGTACAGCACCTGGGCCAGCCGGCAGGCGACGCTCAGGATCGCCTCCGGGTCGACCAGGTACTCCATGGCGTCGGTGAGGTGCACGGCCGCCTGGTGCGGGTCGAAGTAGGTCTCCGCGAGTCCCAGCCGGATGAGCAGGTCCTTGCGCAGGTCCGGAGCGATGTCCTCCTTCAGCGCGCGGGACAGCATCCCCGCGCCGGTCACCGCGTCACCGTCGACGACCGCGAGGTCCGCGGCCCGGCCCAGCGTCGCCGCCGCCCACGAGCCGAGTTTGGCAGTGGTGCGCCGGACGTGCTTGGCCACCAACAGATCGGGCGCCTGGACCTCGTGCAGGTGTCTGGCCGCGCGGGCGTGCAGCTCGTCGCGCTCGGTGTGGCTGACCGCGTTCACCACCGCGGTTTGGATCATCGAGTGGGTGAACTTGGGTCTGCCCTGGTCGACGAGCATCCCCATGCCGATCAGCTGCCGCACCGCGTCCGCGGCTTCCGGATGACCCACCTCGGCCACCGCCGCCGTGAGCTCGATGCCCGGCGGCTCCAGCACGGCGATGATCCGGGCGATCCGCACGAGAACAGGTGACTGGCGGTTCAGCCGCGCCAGCACCGAGTCACCCAGGTCCTCCGGGCCGTGGTGGGAGAGATCGCGAGCAGCCGACTCGTCGGGTCGGGCCGCCCGGTGCCGCATCGTGGTCAGGAGGTGGTTGAGGATGAACGGGTTGCGCCCGGTCGTTTCCGCGCAGGCCGCGACGAAACCGGGAGAGGGCTCGGCGCCGAGCAGCTGTTGGGTGAGCATCGCGATCTCGTCGTCGGCGAACCCTCCCAGCTTCAGCCGTTCGGCGTAGAAGTCCAGCTCGGCGACCAGCAGCGGATCGTCGGGGTAGACGCCCGTCGTCCGGCTCATCATCACCGCGAGCGGCATCCGCACGACCCGGCGCACGAGGTAGTTCAACCACCGCAGGGACGGCACGTCGGTCCACTGCAGATCGTCCACGATGAAGCAGAGCGGGCCGCGCCGGCTCAGCGCCGAGATCAGCCTGTGCAAACCCTGGAACGCCTGGTGGACGTCCATGTCCTCGAACCCGTTCAACGGATCCGCGGGCGTCGCGTTGATGACCCCGTAACCCCGGCTGCCCGCCGTCCGGATCACCGCTTCGATCTCGTCGCCCGTCAGGTCGCCCAGCACGTCCTCGAAGACCTGGCGCGTCACCGCGAACGGAAGCTCCTTCTCCAGCCTGGACGCGCTCGCCTTGCCCACCTGGAAGCCGCGGGCACGAGCGATGTCGGCGGCCGCGTTGAGCAGCGTCGTCTTGCCTATTCCGGTAACGCCCTCGAGCAACAGCACTGCGGGAGCGTTCGCCTCGGCGCCGTCCAGTGTCGCCGCCACCCGGTCGAGCTCCTTGCGACGGCCTACGAGTTCAGGCATCCGTACCGCCGATCAGATGCCGCATGACACGCTCCGCATCGGCGCTCCGTCCATCGTCCGATGGTTCAGTGACATCTCTTCGTACTGGCTTATGGCCTTCTGGATGGGCGCTGTGTCGGTCTTGTAGTACAAACTTCACTCTTATGGGGGAAAGGGTGTGGATTCTGGCGGATGAGTTATACCCAGCCCTCGTTCGGTGGTCGAGTCATGCCGCAGGTTACGGTCCGGGCTCTTTTGTGGCAAAACGCCCGCTTACGGCCGCAAGTCGCGCGAAAGATGCGGTGCCGACGCGTGTGTACCCGTAACGCATCGGCCGTTGAAGGTGCTCAACTGGGTTGATGCGGCGAAATTCGGGTGGCTGCCAGGAGAAGGCGATAAACGTCCATTTAGGACTTCCGTGTGGCCGACCTCCGCCGGGTGTTTCCGCGTCGGAGCGCGGTGCTGTGCGGGTCCGCGGCCAGGACGGCGCAGCGGACGGCGTCGGCGGCGCACAGCCACCGGTTCGACGGGCTGGGTGCTCGCAGCCACCGGCTGCCCGTGGTCCGGGCGTTCGACAGCAGCGGCAGGCTCACCGCGTCCGGCGCGTTGAGGTAAAGCACGTCTCGGGGGAGTCGCTCCGTGCGAACACCGCGCCGTTCGGATCGGCGAGGAACACGGCTCGCGGCCACTCGTGCGCGGTGATGATCACGGGTGTGCGGCCGCGTCCCTGTTCGAGGTGGTGCAGCACCCGCTCGCCCAGGTGGCCGGGCACCGAGATGGCAACGGTGTCCCGGCCCAGGGGAAGTTGCACATCCTGGCTGGTGGTGACCACCGGCCAGGCCATGTTCTCCCGGTACCAGCGGGCTGCGTCCCTGATCGGTGCGGGTGTGATGGCGCCCATGTGCACTCCTCCTCGCCACGTCGACGTCCGTTATGACCACGGCGGGCGTGCCGACGATGGTTCGGTCGAGTGGAACGGACGGTGAATTCGGGTGCGTTGGCTTCGCGCTGGAGTGCGCAAACCCTGCGCCGGGCCGTTCCGACGAATGTTTGGCAACGAATAAGTAACCTGGGCGGGGATACCCACTACTGGTATTTGTGAACGGCAATTCGGTGAAGATGCCCTCCTGGTCGGCGACATTGGACGGCAGGGCCCGCTCGGTCGGTTCGATTCCGCGGCTGAGCCGTTGTTGCGGCTGCGTGTCGACGAGTTGTCGTCTTCAGGTTCGGGAACGTTCCGAAAGGTTCACGCGCCTGTGACGGGCGGCACTCGGACCGCCGGTGAATCGGCGTCGGACTGCCCGCTGGGGTATGAGTTGGTTCGTGGTTGCGCACGCCTTACCGTCGGACCTCTCCGGTTTCGTCGGCCGCGTCCAGGAGCAGGCCGAACTCCGCGAGTTGGTGCTCAGCCGACGACTCGTGGTGGTCACCGGCGCTCCGGGGGTGGGCAAGTCCAGGCTGGCCGTGCGGGTGTCGG
This sequence comes from Lentzea roselyniae, assembly GCF_039537795.1. Lineage (NCBI taxonomy): Bacteria > Bacillati > Actinomycetota > Actinomycetes > Pseudonocardiales > Pseudonocardiaceae > Lentzea > Lentzea roselyniae. The sequence continues at coordinate 33,857 of NZ_BAABBE010000032.1, read as the reverse complement.
GTCAGGTGAACCGCTCTTTTCCCGGCGGTACCTTCCACGTGGACCTCGCGGCGGTGCCCGCGCCGGTGCGCGCGATCGCAACGGCGCTGGGCCTGCCGGGCGGCGCGATGGACGACGTGGCCGGGGCCCTCGCGGGCAAACGGGCGCTCGTGGTGCTCGACAACGCCGACCACCTCGTCGCGGTGTGCCGCGGCGTCGTGCGCGAGCTGCTCGGTGCGCTGCCGGAGCTGCGCCTGGTCGTCACCAGCCGGGAGGTGCTCGGTCTTCCGGGTGAGCAGGTGATGTCACTGCTGCCGATGCCGGTCGGCGACGCTCACGACCTGAGCTCGGCGTTGCGGCTCGACTCGGTGGTGCTGTTCGCGGAGCGCGCTGTCGCGGACGATCCGAACTTCGTGGTGGACCAGCACAACTGGTCCGAGGTCGTCGAGATCTGTGCCGGTGTGGACGGCCTCCCGCTCGCGATCGAGTTCGCGGCGTCCTGGTTGCGGGTGTTGCCGCTGGCCGAACTCACCGCGCGGCTCGACGATCGGCTGGGCATGCTGGTCGGCAGGCGCCGCGGCGTGTACACGAGGCACCCGGACATGGTCCAGGCGATCAGCTGGAGCGCCGACCGCTGCACCCCGCGGGAGCGGCTGCTTTGGGCGAAGCTGTCGGCCTTCGCCGGCGGGTTCGGCCTCACCGCCGCCCAGGCGATGGGCGGTGGTTCTCCCGTGCTCGAACACCTCGCGGCGCTCGTGGACAAGTCGCTTGTCTACGTCGTGCACGAGCCGGACGGCGCGAAGTACCGCCTGCCGGGGGTGATCCGCGACTACGGACTCGGAATGCTGGCGGAGACCAGACTGGAGCCGCAGATCCGCGCCCGGCACCTGGAGCACTGCGCTCGCGTCGCGTCGACGGCGGAAGCGGCGTGGCGGGACGGATGGCGCCAACCGGAGGCACTGGCCGGACTGCGCGACGGTGTGCCGGATTTCGAGCAGGCGCTCCGGTTCGCACTGAGCCGGCCTGCTCATCACGAGGACGCCCTGCGGCTGGTTGCGGCGTTGCACCCGCTCTGGCTGCACCAGGGGCACGCCGGACTTGCTGGCCGCTGGCTCACCGCCGCGCTGGCGACCTGCCCGCGACCGGAGCCGGTTCGGCGGAAAGCGCTCTGGGTCGCCGCCGTCGCCGCGAGTCTGCGCGGGGAGCAACCACTCGCGAGAACGCTGGCCGCGGAGTGCCTCGGTGCAGACGACGTCGACACCGAGGCGGTCTCCTCCGCGCTGCTGGCACAGGCCTGTGCGGCGATGGCCGATGGTCAGCCCGACACGGCGCTCCGGCTGCAGGAGCAGGCCGCAGGGCTGGGCGGCTCACCGGTCCTGCCGCTGGCTGTCGTCGCCATGGCCGCAAGCGCCTTGCTGCATCGCGAGTTCTCCGCGGCCGCGGCACTGACCGGGCAAACGCTGGAGCGCTACCGCGGTGGTGCCGACCGCTGGGCCGAGGTGTACCTGCGCTACGCGGCGGGGCTCGCCGCCTGGCATCTCGGCGAGTGCGAGTACGCCCAAGCCGCGGAACTCGCACTCGGAGGTCTGCCGGTCGCCGTCGAGCTGGGCGACCGCGTCGGGTTCGCACTGCTCGCGGAGGTGGGCGCGCTCGCCGCGGCGGGACGACGGCAGTACGACAGGGCGCGCCGGTTCCTGGACGTCGGTGAGCGGATCTGGCCGCTGTCGCACCGTGATTCGCTGCTGGGCTCCGCGGCGTTCCTGCGCCACCATCAGGACCACGTGGCCGAGATGCGCTCGAAGGTGGTGCGCGGTGACGAGATGGTCCTGTGCGGCGGTCCGGACGCTTCGTCCCTCGCTGCCGCGGCGGCCTTCCTGCTCGAGCCGTTGCCCGCGGCGGCACCCGGCCGGGCCAAACGGACGCACCCGCTCACCGCGCGGGAACACCAGGTCGCCGAGCTGGTGTCGAAGGGACTCACCGACAAGGCGATCGCGGCACGTCTGGGGATGGCGCAGCGCACGGCGGAGACGCACGTGCAGCGCATCCTCCGCAAACTCGGTTTCAACTCGCGGTCCCAGCTCGCTGCCTGGGTGGTGGACCGCTGACGGGCAGGTGCCCGAGGGTTCCGACATGTGGAACGCCAGTGTTGTGCCGGTCAGAACGGGGTTGTTACCTCGTGCTGGAGCGCCCGGCCGAGGCGGAGAACGGAGACACCACGCATGGCCGACGTCGCCCGCTTTGTCGGACGCAGGACGGAACTCGCCGACCTCCGCAGGAGGTTGGCGCGCGGGCGCCTGGTCACGTTGCACGGGTTGGGCGGTGTCGGCAAGACCCGGATCGCCGCCCAGGCGGTGGAGCAGGTGCGCCGCGGCTTTCCTGACGGTGTGGTGTTCGTCGAACTCGACGGCCTGCACGAGCCCGAACTGCTGCCCCGGTTCGCCGCCGAACGCTGTGGGCTGACCGAGAGCACCGACGACCAGGTCGGGTTGCTGGCGAACCACCTCCGCGACAAGAACCTCCTGCTCGTCATCGACAACTGCGAGCACCTGGCCGACGCGGCGGCACGGCTGGTCACGGTGCTGCTCGCGGCCTCCGCCGGCCTGCGCGTGCTCGCCACGAGCAGGCACGTGCTGGGCATCGAAGGCGAGCAGGTGCTGCGGGTCGAGCCCTTCTCGGTGCCGGAGGCCCGCACGCGTGCGGAGGCCGCCGAGCTCGACGCCGTCAGCCTGTTCGCCCAGTGCGCGGCGGCGGAGCGCCCCGGTTTCGAGGTCGGCGAGGACAACTGGGCCGCCGTGCTCGACCTCTGCCGCAGGCTCGACGGGATTCCGCTGGCCATCGAGATCGGCGCGGCGCTGCTGCGGTTGGTGCCGCTGCCCGAGATCTCGGAACGGGTCGCCCGGCAGAACCCGGATCCGCGCCGTTCGCTCGACTCGGTGCTGGAGTGCAGCTACGACATGTGCACCGCGGCCGAGAAACTGTTGTGGCAGCGGCTGTCGGTGTTCGCGGGTGGTGCTTCGCTGGAGGCGATGGAGGAGATCTGCCGGGGCGACGAGGTGGCGGCCGCCGACGTGCTCGGCCTCGTCGCCGGCCTGATGGACAAAGCCGTGCTGCACCGCGACGGCTCCGGCGCGCGCTACCGGATGCTGGAGATCGTCCGCGAGTACGGTGAGCGCAAGGCGGAGGCCGCCGGGGAGCTCGCGACACTGCGCTGCCTGCACCGCGACTACTTCAGCTCCCTGGCCGTGCGGTGTGAGCGCCGGTGGGACGCGGGCATCGACCAGGCGTGGGTGTCCGCCACGGTGATGAGCGAGCACCCCAACATCCGCGCCGCGTTGCGGTTCTCCTTCGACACACCGGGGGAGGGCGTCGCCGGGCTGGCACTCGTCGCCTCGCTCGGCTTCTACTGGCTGCACTGCGGGTTTCTCGCCGAAGGCAGGTCCTGGGTGACCCAGGCGCTCGCGACGGCACCGAGCAAGAAGAACCGCGACTACGCCAAAGCGCTGTGGATCGACGGCTACGCCTCCTACGCGGTGGGTGATCACGCGCGAGGTGACGCCGTCATCCCGGAGGTGCTCGAATGGGGACAGGTCCGCGACGACCACAAGATCATCGGCCTGGCGCTCACGGTGATGGGAGGCGGCGCACTCGTCCGGGGCGAATCCGTGCGGGCGGTCGACCTGTACCGCGCGGCGATCGAACACCTTCTCGTCGCGGGCAACAAGTCGTACTCACTCGTGGCGCACGTCGGGCTGCTGGTCGCGACCGCGTTCAACGGTGCCCTCGGCGAACTGACCGAACGGGCGCGGGAGACGGTCGAGTTGGCCGACGCGAGCGGCCACGACTGGCCACGTGCCTACGTGACGTTCGCGGTGGCGCTGGCCAGGTGGTCGGCGGGCGAACACGAGGACCTGCTGACCGACATGGCGAGTGCCGTGCGCGGCGCGGAGAACCTGCACGATCGGTTCGCCCTGGCACTCCTCGTCGAACTGCTGGCGTGGATCCACGACTCGTGCGAACTATACCCGCGGGCGGCGAAGCTGCTCGGACTCGCGGGCAGGCTGTGGGACTCGATCGGCAGCAACCTGGTGCAGGGATCGCGGGCCTGGGTCGGGCCGCACCAGACGTGCCGCGATCACCTGGAGGAGGTGCTCGGCACCGCCGTGTTCGAGCGCGCGGTCAAGTCCGGGGCGTCCCACGGCGTCAGCATCGAACAGGCGGTGGAGTTCGCCCTGAACTCGGGCGCGGACGTCGCCGAGCCCGAGCGCGGTGGTGCACAGAGCGGTCGGGGACCGCTCAGCAAGCGCGAGACGCAGGTGGCATCGCTGGTGGCGGAAGGACTGACCAACAAGGAGATCGCGGCGAAGCTGCTGGTGGCGCCCCGCACCGCGCAGACCCACGTCGACCACATCCTCACCAAGCTCGGGGTCGAGTCGCGCAGTCAGATCGCCGCGTGGGTGGCGAAGCAGCAGAAGGGGCGCGGAGGCGCCGGTGTCAGCAGCCCTGGCTCTCCCGGAACGCTCCAGGCGTGAGCCCGGTCGTGCGGGTGAAGAACTTGCCGAAGTTGCTGGGTTCGTCGAACCCGAGCCGCCACCCGATCGCGGCGGCGGGCAGCGTCGTGTGCACGAGCAACCGCCTGGCCTCCAGCGCGACCCGTTCGTCGATCAACGCCTTGGCGGAACTTCCGGTGGAGGCCTGGCAGATCCGGTTGAGGGTGCGCAGCGAGTAGCCGATCCGCGCGGCGTACTCGGCGGCGTTGTGCGTCGTCGTGAACGACTGCTCCAGCTCCTCCTGGAACCGCCGGAAGTTCTCGTCATGGTCGCTCACGCCGGTGTCGCCGGGAAGTCTGGCCAGGCGCAGCAGGAGCGCACCGAGCAGCTGGCGGACGAGTTCCACGGTCGTCCTCGACTCCGCCTCGTCGTCGATCGCGCGCTGGTACTCGGAATTCAGCTCGGCGGCGGCGTGCAGGACGCCCTCGCGGTCGATCTCGCCGGGGTGCCACACCGCCGGTCCGAAAGGGCTGAGCACCGGCCGGATCAACGGTAGGTCGGGGGGAAACGCCGGCGTGAACAGCACCAAGTACGCGTCCAGGGGAGCGAAGGCGGGCACCGGCTGCGGAAACCGCAGGACACGTCCGGGGTGCACGTAGGTGACGGTGCCGACGTCACACGGATGGTTGACGAAATCCACCATCGCTTGTCCGGTGCCGGACTTGAACAGGAAGAGCTGGTGGAAGTCGGTGCGGTGAACCGCGGCGAGCGTGGTCGGGCTGAGCCGGTGGGTCATCTGTCCCAGCGTGACCACCTCGATGGCGAGGCTCAGCCGGTCCGGGTTCTGGAAGCTGAACGCCGTGACGTCCTGAGGCTGTCCGATTTTCACCATAACGACGCAGGATATTACCTGGCCGCCGGATGCTTTGTGAGTGACGCTCGTAGACACCGAAGGTGGTGACACACCGGTGCGATGGGACGGTCGGTTGTGAACAACGAAACCCTTGTGCTGCAGGCGATCAGGGAGTTGTACGACGACCGTGATCCGTCCGCTGTGGACAGGTGGTTCGCACTCGGCTACCGGCAGCACAGCGCCTGGGCGGCGGACGGGCCGGATGCGTTGCGTGGTCTCGTTCTCAACCTCTCCGACAGCTTCCGGTACGACCTCGCACGGGTGATCGTGGACGGCGAGTTCGTCGCAGTGCACGGCACCTACCACGGGTTGGCGCTGGCGCCGCTGGTGGGGTTCAACCTGTTCAGGGTCGAGGAAGGCAAGATCGTCGAGCACTGGGACGCGCACACCCCGGAGGCCGGACCCACGGCGAGCGGATGGTCCCAGACCGACGGGCCGGACGAGCCGAATCCCTTCGCCGACACCGAACTCAGCCGCGCGATCGTGACCGAGTACGCGGAGCACGTGCTGGTGAAGGCCGACTACTCGCTGCTGTCCGACTACGTTTCGGAGAGCGTCTTCTTCCAGCACAACCCGTGGATCGAGGACGGCCTCACCGCGTTCGGGCGAGCCGTCCACCAGTGGCACGAGCAAGGCGTCAGGTACGGCTACGACATGGTGCACCGGGTTGTGGCCGAAGGGGACTTCGCGCTCGTACAGTCCAGCGGGACGTTCGGTGCACCCGTCGCCTTCTGGGACCTCTTCCGCGTCGCGGACAACCGGATCGTCGAGCACTGGGACGTCATCGCGCCGATCCCGGACGAACTGCCGCACGACAACGGAGTCTTCTGATGACCGCTCCGGTTCTGCCCCGCCGCGGGACTTCGTGACCAACGAGGACTGTCACTTCACGACTACCGCGACGCCGTTGAACTGGACCGGACCTTCCAGCCACTGGCCCCGCCGGCCCACCGCACAGGTGGGCGGAGCTGACCAGGAGAGCGCTCCACCTGCTCACCGAGGACGGTGCGACCGGGCCGTTCGCCGTTCCCCGCGGACGCCGGGAGCAACGACGACTGCTGCGGTGCCTGCTGACGGTCCGCGAACCCGCCGCGATGAACCTCGACCTGGTCGCCGTTCTCGACGAACTGCTCGGCGGGGAACAGGCCGCACGCCGGCGGTTCGGCCCGGCGCGGCCAGCGCCGATCCGGACCGTCCTGCCCGGACGTTCGTTCCCCGCTGACGGGAAGATCTCGTTGTGGCGCGGGGACATCACCACGCTGGCCGTCGACGCGGTCGTCTGCGGCGCGAGCGCGGGCCTGCTGGGATGTTTCCGCCCGCTGCACAACTGTCTCGACGACGTCGTGCACCGGCTGGCGGGTCCGCGGCTGCGCGCCGACTGCCACCTCATCACGACCGGGCCGGACCGGGCGGCGCAGGGGGCAGCGCGACGATCGCCCGTGGCTACCACCTGGTGGCGCGGTACGTCCCGCACGCGCTGGGGCCGGTTGTGTCCGGCGCCGCGCGGCGGGAGCACGACGACGCTCTGCTCGCCACCTACCGGTCGTGCCTGGACCTGGCCGCTCTGGTCGAGGACATCCGCACGATCGCGTTCTGCTCGGTGAGCACCGGCGCCTCGGGCTTTCCCCGGCCACGCGCGGCCGCCATCGCGCTGCGCGCGGTCGCCGAGTGGACGACGTGCCGTCCGGGGCGCTTCGACGTCGTGGTCCACTGCGTGCTCGACGCCCAGAACTTCGCGGTGTACCAACGGGTCATCGATGCCTGGGACGGTGGAACGCCACCCTCGACCCAACACTGACGGCCCGGCTTCAGGGGGAACGCGCCGCACGCGTTCCACCAGAAGCCGGGCCGTCAGCGCCTCGCACCCGCCTTCAGGGGGTGAGGACGAGTTCCTCGATGTAGTCAGGGGTTCCGTGGCTGGTGTCGACCTCGCGGTACCGCGCGGTCTCGGTGCCCCAGTCGAGGTGACCGCGCATCCACGCGCGCAGTCCCTGCAGATTGCGCTCCCACATGGCCGGGTCGTCCGCCAGGAGGCGGCGTTCGGCCTCCAGGAAGTCCTGTTCCCGGCGGGCCACCATGTCCTTCCCGGTCTGGATCGCCTTCTCCCACGGCACGCCGTGGCGGTTCGCCAACACGATCACCAGGTTGTGCACGTCACCGCGGGCGAGTTCCTTGTCCACCGCCACGACGTCGTCGGTCCAGCACACCACGTCGGCCGCGGCCAGCACGGCCTCCTGGTAGTCCGGGTTGATCCAGTCCTGCTCGGCGAGCAGGTCACCGGTGGCGAGCTCGGTCAGGTCGAGCGTCGCGAGCATCGACCCGGCCCAGCGGCGGTGCGGGATGTAGGCGTCGAGGGTGGGCACCCGGCTCGCCGCGCGGTTGCTCGCCTCCCAGCGGCAGGCCAGCAGGTAGGTGCGCACGTGGTCGCGGAAGCGCAGCCACCACGTGCCGTGGTGCCGGACCCGTAGGCAGATGTTCGCCAAGCCGCGCGCCAGCGGCGCCGACGAGGTCGTGCGTCCGCTCAGCACGGCGTGCAGGGGCTCGAGCAGGATGTCGAGCGCACCGGGGTCGCGACCGAGCGCGCCTTCGTCGCACTGGTCGTCGAGGACGAACAACCAGGAGAGCCAGTCGGTCACGATGTCGCGAACCTCTGGCCTCGCCTCCGGGTACACCCAGGCGGACAGGCGACCGGCGCCGATCGCGTCGAAGTGCTCGCACGCCGCCTCGGAACGCACCATGCCGAATTCCCGCACCCACTCACGGGTCCTGCTCTCCGCCTCGGGGTGCCAGTCCGCAACCTGCACCGCTGGAATGGCGAAGTCGCGGACGAGATCGTTGATAGCCACAGAAGTCCTCCCGACGAAAGGGTTTGCGGCTCCACAGTCGTGCATGTCGATCCCGCTGACATCGAGAGAAGTACGTAGGTGCTACGCAACAGGCCGGTGCGGGCGCTGAAAATGGAACGAGCTCCTTGTCCTGGCCGGGCGGTCGCGCGACTGTGCTCATCGAGTACGGCCCGACCGAGCAAGGGAGTACACGTATGCCGACGTCGATTGCCACGCTTCCGGACCTGTGGTGCCCGTTCCCGTCCGAGAACAATCCGCACTCCGACGAAGTCGACGGCGAGAGTTTCCGGTGGCTGAACCAGCACGGCCTGCTCGAAGACGAGCTCAAGATCCAGCGCCTGCGGCGGCAGCGCAGTGGCGCGCTGGCCGGGAGGACCAACCCCGAGGTCGATGCGACCATGCTGCGGCTGCTCAGCGACTGGTACGTGTGGCTTTTCGCGTTCGACGACGGCTACTGCGAGAGCGTCGAGGCATCAGGCGGTTCGGCGGCCGAGGCAGCACTGACGATCTCCAGGCTCACCCGCGCGCTGGACTCCGATCTGCAGGTGCTGGGCGCTATGGAGCCGTTCGCCAGGTCGTTGCAGGAGGTGCGTGACCGCGTCGACGCGGTAGCGTCGGACTTCCAGCTCGAATACTGGAAATCGACCGTGCGCGACTACCTGGCGGCGCAGATGTGGGAGGTGGCCAACCGCGAGGCGGACCGGATTCCTGATCTCGACGAGTACCTGACCATGCGCAGGCACACGGGCGCGACCTACACCTGCCTCACGCTCATCGACGTGACGATGCGGCTGGGGATGTCCCTGCACGACGTGTGCGACGCGGAAATGCGCTCGTTGCTGGACATCACCGCGAATCTGGTGAGTTGGGACAACGACCTCTACTCGCACGCCAAGGAGATGGCGAGCGACCAGGGCAGGCACAACCTCGTCGGGGTGCTGGCACACCACCGCAAATGTTCCACCTCGGAGGCCTGGGAACTCGCGACGGCCATGCGCGATCGGGAGATGAGGAACTTCGTCGCCACCTGTGCGCAGGTCGAGGACAACGCCGAGCCTCAGACCAGAAACTTCGTGCGCAGTCTCGGTTTGTGGCTGCGCGGCCACATCGAGTGGTCCCGCGCCAGTTCGCGCTTCGAGGTCGCGTCGTGACCGCGGCGACCGCGCCCGGCCGTCTGCCGGGCATCGGACACCTGCTGCCCCTGATGACCCGACCGATGCCGTTCTTGCAGTCGTTGGCCGATCTGGGGCCCGTGGTGCGCATGTACCTGTGGCGGCAGCCCGTGTACGTCCTCACCTCCGCGCAGCTGGTCCACCGCATGCTGGTGCGGGACAGCGCGAAGTTCGAGAAGGGCTTCGTGTTCGACAAGGCCAGGGCGCTGCTCGGCAACGGTCTCTTCACCGCGGACGCGCAGACGCACCTGAAGCACCGGCGACTCGTGCAGCCCGCCTTCCACCGCGACCGCGTCGCGGAGTACACGGAGCTCATCATCGAGCAGGCCGACGACGCGGTGTCGTCGTGGTCACCGGGTTCGCTGGACGCGCGGTTGCGGATGGGTGAACTCAGCACCGACGTGGTCACCACGGCTCTGTTCTCCACCGCCTTGACGGCAGAGCAGAAAGCCATCGTCGTGCGTGCGCTGCCGGCTGTACTCACCGGATTCATCCAGCGCGCCCTGTACCCGCACCCGGTGCTGGAGAAGGTGCCGCTGCCGACGAACCGGCGGTTCGACGCCGCGGTGCACGACCTGCGTGCGGTCGTGGACGACATCGTCGCCCGCTGTGCACCGGAGGACAGCAACGTGGTCTCCCTCCTGCTCGCCGCGCGGGACGAGCACACCGGCGAGGGCATGGACGCGGTCCAGGTTCGCGACGAGGTCGTGTCGCTGCTGCTGGCGGGAGCGGAAACCTCGGCCACCACGTTGACGTGGTTGCTCTACGAGCTGGCCCGGCACCCGGAACTCCAGGACGAGATCCGGCAGGAGGTCGCCTCCGTCACCGGTGGCGGCTCGCTCCAGGTCGACGACGTGGCTCGCCTCACCCGCCTCGGTCACGCACTCACCGAGACGCTGCGCCTCCACACGCCGAACTGGATCCTCATGCGGCGGGTGATCGAACCCGTCGAGTTCGACGGCACGCGGCTGGAGCCGGGAGCAGAGATCCTCTTCAGCCTCTCCGCGTTGCACCGAGACCACGCGGTGTTCGCCGACCCGGCGAAGTTCGACCCGGACCGGTGGCGCGAGGGCACCGTGCCGCGCACGTCCTTCATGCCTTTCATCACGGGCAACCGCAAGTGCATCGGTGAGTCCTTCGCCTGGAACGAGATGGTGGTCATCGCCGCCTCGGTGGTGGCCAGGTGGCAGCTCGTCCTCGAACCCGGCTGCCGAGTCCGCGAGAACGCCACCTCCGCGACCGTTCAGGCGGGCGGACTGAAGATCTCCGTCGCACCTGTCGCTCCTGTCTCCGTTCCGCGCAACATCAGCAGCGTCGCGCCGAAGTGTCCGATGCGGACGTCCGATGTGGATATACAGCTGCAGCCAACTCTTGTTCCAGGTGAAGGGCAGGGCTCGCGATGATCTCCACCGCCGCTCCCTCGGCCGCCGACGTCCTCCGCCTCAGTGCCGCGCAGGTCGACGGACCGCTCAGGTCGGCTGTCGGTCAGCTCCCGGCACCGCTCTGCCTCGGCGCGGGCTTCCACTTCGGCTTCTGGGACGCCGCGGGCGGCCCCATCACCGCTGCGCAGGGCAAGATGGTCCGCCCAGCGTTCGCCTTCGCCGCGGCGCGGGCGGTGAACGGCGGTGCGGTCAACGACACCGCGTTGCGCGCCGGAGTCGCGGTTGAACTGGTGCACAACTTCTCGCTCGTGCACGACGACGTGATGGACCAGGACCGGACGCGCCGGGGCAGGCCGACCGTCTGGGTCCAGTTCGGTGTGCCGTGCGCGATCCTCGTCGGCGACGGACTGCTCGCGCTCGCCAGCCAGGTGCTGACCCAGGAGGGCGATGTCGGCGCGGCGGCGATGTGTGCCGAGCTCAACTCCGTGGTCGTCGACCTGTGCCTCGGGCAGCAGCAGGACATGAGCTTCGAGGAAACCCTGTTGGTGTCCCCGGAGAGCTACCTGGAGATGGCGGCGGGCAAGACCTCCGCGTTGCTGGCCGGTTCCTGCGTGCTGGGTGCCATGGCGGGTGGCGGGACGCAGCGGCAGGTCTCGGCGTTGCGCAGGTTCGGCCACCACGTCGGGCTGGCGTTCCAGCTCGTCGACGACGTGCTTGGCATCTTCGGCGACCCGGCGGTGACCGGCAAGCCGGCCGGTGCGGACCTCTTGCGGTACAAGAAGAGCATGCCCGTGCTGGCGGCGATGCAGGCCGGTTGTGCGGCGAGTGACGAGCTCACCGAGCTGTACCGCACGCAGGCGATCACCGAGGCGCGGCTCGCCCGCGCGGTCGGCCTCGTCGAGCGCGCGGGTGGCCGCACCTGGACGCAGACCGAGGCCGAGCGCCAGTACCGGCTCGCGCTCGACTGCCTCGAGGAGATCGGCGGCGACGCGCGCGCGGAGGCGGAGCTGGCCGCTCTCGCGAACCTGATGATCAACCGGAACAGGTGAGAGGGCGCTCGCCCGTGCCCACCCGGTGCTGCTCGCGTCGCCCCACCAGGAGCGCGCCAGTGGCCTACGTGATGGCTCAACCCTGTGTCGACGTCATGGACAAGGCGTGCACGCAGGAATGCCCCGTCGACTGCGTCTACGAGGGTGATCGGTTGCTCTTCATCCACCCGGAGGAGTGCGTCGACGACCTCGGCTCGCCTGGTGGTACGGGAGGAAAGCCGTGGCGCGGCAACGACCCGGAGTTCGTCAGTGCACCGCCGGTGCACGTGTCATGAGCCGCGGGACGTGACACTCACCGGCACCAGCGCGACCTCGTCAGGTCCGCTGTTCACCTCCGTGGTCGACCCTCTGCACGCCGCACTGGTGCTGCACGACCAGAACACGACCCGCCAGCAGGACCGGTTCCGGACCCGGTTGTGCTTCGAGCTCGCCACGCACGGCGTGGCGAGCTTGCGGGTCTGGGACACGACGACCGAAGCGGTCAGGTCCGGGCTGGCGCACCTGCGCACCAAAGTGCACGCCGCGCCCGCGGCGATGGTCGCGATCGGTCCGACGTGTTCTGCCGCGCTGCGCCACACCGCCCATCATCCGTCCGAAGTGGACAGATTGGTGCTGCTGAACCCCGCACCCGCGGACGAGGACGAGGACAGTTGCGGTGGCGTCGTCTCGTCGACGCTGATCGTGCACGGAGCGGGCACGGACCTGCCCTCCGGTCCCACTCGCGCGCTGGCGCAGCGACTCGTCTGCCGCACCGCCTGGTGGAGATCGCGGTACTGCAACGCTCCTACTGGCAGACGCCGGTGATCGACCTGCTGGCGCAGTGGGTTCTCACTGACCTGGTCGTGCCCGCCGGGGACGACGGGCGAGGTCCTGCGCTGTTCAGTCCTCGCGCTGCGCGGCGACCCAGTCCGCGACCTGCGCCCGGGAAATCGCGTTGAGCTTCCCGAGGATCCGGGTCACGTGCGTTTCGGCGGTGCGTTGGGAGATCACCAGCGTGGCGGCGATTTCCCTGTTGTTCAACCCTTGCGCGATGAGCTGCGCGACCTCGGCCTCCCGGGGGGTGAGTCGTGCTCCCCGCGCCTGCACGCGCGCCGTCGAGCGCCGGTGGTCGAGGATGAAGTCGATGGCCTGGCCGAGGCTCTCGCCGTACGCGGCGCCGTGGTCGAACTCCTGGTGGAACTCCTGGTCACCAAGTGCGTCGAGCGTCTTGCGCGCGCACTCGGACCTCGGCACTGACCAGGTCGGGGACGTCTGCAGCGACCCGGTGTTCATGATCGGACGCAGCCGGTGCGCCGTGCCGAGCAGCTGGGCCGCGGCGCGGTGGTCCCCGGCGGCCGCGGCGATCCATGCCAGCAGGTCGATGTGCAGGCGGGCCGCGACCACGTTGTTGAAGGTCTTCGCGTTGCGGAGGCCGGCGCAGGACGTCCTGCGCGCCATGCTGTAGTCACCTCCGAACAGCGCGGTGAGCGCCAGTCCGTAGTAGACGATCGACTTCGTCCACCGCTGGCCGCGCCGTTCGCACAGCTCGAGCACGGCACGACCCCGCGCGACCGCGGTGTCGAGATCACCCGTGTAGGCCGTCGAAATCGCGACCACGGCACGACTGACGGACTCCTGGCTGCGATTGCCCGCCCGCTCGAACGACGCCGCGGACAGCTGGCACATCTCCATCGTGCGCTGCGGGTCGTTGTCGACCAGAGCGACGAGACTGTGTGCCATGTGCGCGAAGCCGGCCATGTCCGCGTTCTTGTTCTGCACCGCCCACTTCAGCACAGCGTCAGCCTCACGCGTCGCCGTCTCCACATCGCTCGTGACGCACGCGGTGTGCGCGACGAGCCATCGAGCGCGGGCGCGGTGGTAGGAGGGCTCGCTGATGGCCGACAGCGCCGAGGCCGCCCAGCGACGCCCGGCCGCGACATGGCCGCAGTGTGCCCAGTAGAAGTAGAGGTGCGAAACCAGCCGCAGGCCATCGGCGGTCAGCGCGGCGGCGGCACGCGGCCGGAACGCATGTGCGAGCGCGTTCTGCACGTCCTCGTGTTCGCGCACCAGCCGCGCGTACACCGCGGCCTGGTCGTCCCCGTCGGTCCAGGCGGTTTCGTGCCGGTTCGCGAACTCCACGTAGTACCGCAGGTGCCGCGCGGCGATGTCGTCGTACTCCCCGGCGGAGCGCAACTTCTCCCGTCCGAACTGACGAACGAGGCCGAGCATGTGGTACCGCACCACGCCGTCGCGGGCCTCGCCGCGGACGACCGACGTGTCGACGAGCCGGTTCAGCAGGACGTCGAGCGGGACGTCGCCGAGATCGCCGCACACCGCCCGGACGGCGGCCAGGTCCGGTGCACCCGCGAAGTACGATATCCGCGTCCACAGCGCTCGTTCGGCCGGCGACAGCAGGTCGTAGCTCCAGCCGATGGCCGCGGTCAGCGTGCGCTGCCGCTCACCCGCACCGTGGCCGCCTTGCGACAGCAGATCGGCGGAACCCGCGAGGTGGGCCGCCAGCTCGGTCAGCGAGAGCGTCCGCAGCCAGCGCGCGGCCAGTTCGAGCGCGAGCGGAAGACCGTCCAGCCGGACGCAGACGTCCAGCACCTGTTCCCAGTTGTCGGTGGTGACCGCGAAATCACGTACGGATTCGGAGGCCCGCTGTTCGAACAGCCGCACGACGTCCAGCGACCTCGCGTGCTCGAACGTCGACACCTCCGGCGTGGGGAGCGGTTCCACCCGCACCACGTGCTCCCGTGGTGAGCCGAGCACCTGTCTGCTGGTGGCGAGGACGTGCACTCCCGGTGAGTTCGCGAGCAGCTTCTCCACGACGGGCAGGCACAGGTCCAGCAGGTGTTCGCAGCTGTCGACGACCACGAGCACCTCGCGGTCGGACAGGTAGTCCAGCACCACGTCTATCAGGTCACCGGAGGACTGCGAGAGGCCGAGCGACCGGCTCATCGTCTCCAGCAGCAGGTCGAGGCCGGGATCCACCAGCCCGTCCAGCGCCACGAACGCGGCACCGTCGCGAAACCCGCTCTGCAGCAGCTGCGCGGCGCGGACGGCGAGCCGGGTCTTGCCCGCTCCGCCGGAGCCGGTGAGGGTCACCAGCCGGCTCGCGTGGAGAGCCCGGCGGACCGCGCCGAGCTCGGTCCTGCGTCCCACGAAACCGGTCAGCGCCGCGGGTGGCCCGAAGGGCATTCGTTCCTCCCGTACCGTCGGCTCACACCGCTTCCTCGCCGCTCACGCGCAGCTGCTCCAGGTGATTTCCCGGGTAGAGGCAAGTACATCCGCTTTGTGGCGCACCGGTGCCGGTCAGTGCTCGGCCAGGTAGCGCGCAAGGCCGCGGCGCAGCTTGCACGAGGACGTCTTGGGGAGACTGCCGGGGCTGAGCACCCGCACCGCGATCGGTCGCACTCCCGTCATCCTGGCGACCTGGGCGGCGATTTCCCGCGACAGCCGGGCTGTCAGCGCGTGGTCGGTGACGTGTGCGGATTCGACGACGACGGCGAGGCTTTCGCGGTTGGCGGCGTTCAGGTGCCGCACGGCGACCGCATTGCCTGCGCGCACCCCGCAGATCGCGCCGACGGCCTGCTCGATGCCGGTGGGGTAGAGGCGGCGGCCGCCCACCGTGATCACGTCGTTGGCGCGGCCGCAGACGACGACGTCGCCTTCAGCGAGATAGCCGATGTCGCCCGTGCGCAGCCACCCGTCGTCGTCCAGTGCCGAGGTGGTGCCGTTGTGGTCGAGATAGCCTGCCGCCACCACAGGGCCGCGCACCTCCAGCTCGCCCACCTCACGGGCGGCGAGCGTGGTGCCGTCGGTGCCGACAGCGCGCACCTCCAGTCCGGGCAGCGGAGGCCCCAGTCGCGTCAAACGCCTCGCCTCCAACGCATCGGGGTCACTCGTCGTGGCCGCGTTCGCGTACTCCA
The DNA here is from genome assembly GCF_039537795.1 of Lentzea roselyniae. Lineage (NCBI taxonomy): Bacteria > Bacillati > Actinomycetota > Actinomycetes > Pseudonocardiales > Pseudonocardiaceae > Lentzea > Lentzea roselyniae. The sequence continues at coordinate 18,118 of NZ_BAABBE010000032.1, read as the reverse complement.
GCTGCTCCGGGTCCACCAGGTCGACGGTCACTCCTCGCGCCGGGCTCGCGCTCACCACGAGCGATGCCTCGGTGAGGCTGTACGCGGCCTGGACGCTGTCGGGGTTCAGCCCGAACCTGGTGCCCGCGGCGATCAGGTTCTCGGTGGTGTGCTCGTCCACGGGCTCGCCGCTGTTGAGCGCGATCCGCAGCCGGGAGAGGTCGAACCCGGAGGAGTCCGGCACCTCGGCCAGGTGCTCGGCCAGCAGGGCGAACGCGCAGTCGGGCGCGCTCGTGACCGTGCCGCCGTAGTCGTGCAGCAACCGGGGCCACAGCAGGGGGGTCGCCAGGAAGTCGGCCGGCGTCACCTCGACCAGTTCGAGTCCGAGCACCATGGGCAGGACCAGGGATCCGGCCAGACCCAGGTGGTGGAAGAGCGGAAGCCACGACTCCAGCACGTCCTCACCGGGCGTGAGACGCAGTCGACGGCTCAGTGCCAGGACGCTGTTGAGCAGGGTGCCGTGCGTGATCCGCACCGCCTTCGGCGCCGCCGTGGTGCCGCTCGTCAGCTGCAGCAGCGCGGTCGAGCTCTCCTTGGCCGCGGCGGGCAGCAGCAGGTCGCTCGCCGTGCCGGTGACGAGATCGGTGAGGCGGAGACTTGTGACTCCGCAGTCTTCCAGCGCCAGTGCCGCGGCGCCGAAGGTGGCGCCGAGCAGCACCACGTCGGCCCGGACGAGCTCCAGCGCCGCGAGGGTGTCCTGCACCCACGTGCTGAGGTTCGTGCGCGGCGTGGGCTGGTGCAGCACGGTGACGCTGGCTCCGACCAGCCACGCACCCTGCACGGATGCCGCGACCAGATCGGGTTCGACCGCGAGCACGGCTACCGCCGCTCCCGGACGCAGACCGCTGCTGGTCAGTGTGGCGGCGACACTGCGCGCTCTGGTGTGCACTTCGGCCCACGTTCGCCGGCGCGGTGTGTGCGGTTCGCCCGTCACCATTCCGGTCTCGCTGGTGCGAGCGGTGGCGAGCAGCAGGTCGGTCAACCGGCTCATTCGGTACTCCTCTGCGGGCCGCGCGTTCGGAGATCCCGGGCGTTGCTCAGTCCGTGCCGCGCACGATCACCGGTTCGAACAGGCCGCTTTCGTCGGTCCAGCAATGGCGCAGCGGAATGCTGCACAGGGTGGGAAAGTCGTCGTCAGTCAGCTGGTCGTCGTGCGCGGGTGCGTCCATGGCGTTCATGACAATCTCCTGGTGAAATGGGGAAGAACACACCACAAAGCTAGACGCGGTGACGTGTGGTGCCCACCATCACGTCCCATCGAACGGGACAGCTGCCGCCGGACGATTCGTGCCGACGGCCGGAACGGAAAATCGTTTCCTGCTGGGAAAACCGACCAGCGTCACAGCCGGCGGCGGCCCGGAAGGCGCGAGGATTCCTGCTTCCCGCCGGAAGTGATCATCTGATGTGGACGGTCATGCCGGAGCTGGGCTCGAGGTCGAGCGCGTCGGCCCGCAACCGCCAGCGGTCGGTGGCGGAGGTGGTCGGCCATCGCGCCTCGGGAGCGTGCGTCACGCGGTTCCGGCCTGCCTTCTTCGCCGCGTAGAGAGCGTGATCGGCGGCCCGCATCAGTTCCCCCAGCGAGACCTCCCGCTCCGCGGGCGCCATGGCGACACCGACCGACGCGGTGCGGCCGGCGACGAACACGGGTAGCTTTCCCGGTCCGCCGTCGCACAGCACCTCGATTCTGGCGATCTCCGCGCGGGTTCGCTCCGCGACGACGCCCGCGTGCTCGCCGTCACCGAGCAGCACGACGAACTCCTCACCGCCGAACCGCCCGACCGGATCCTCCGAGCGCACGACTTTCCTGAGCACGTCGGCGACTTCCTGCAGCAGGGCATCACCGGCCATGTGCCCGTACGTGTCGTTGACCTGCTTGAAGTGGTCCAGGTCGATGACGAGCACGGTCGGCCGCGTGCCCTGCGCGCGGGCATCGGCGATACGGTTCTCCGCGAGTTCCGTCCAGCGCGCTTTGGTGGCGAGACCGGTGCCGCCGTCGTGCCTGCCGATCTCGACCTCGCCGACCAGATGTCCGTGCGCCAGCACGAGAGCGAGCGTGAGTATCACCATGAACGGCGGCGCGGCCGTGGCGGTCAGCACCACACCCAGTCCGACGCCGGTGGTGACATGGACCAACCCGTCGCGGTCGCCGAGGATGGTGTGCAGCGGTGGCCGCGACGCCGGAGCGGACAGCACGACCGCGCCGGCGGTCGTCACCACCTGCTGACCGATGTACACCAGGCCGCTCAACACCAACGCGATCTGGACTCCCGCTTCCGCCGGGGTCGTCGAGCCGGACACGGTGCGGAACACCGCGTGCGCCGCGCAAGCCGCCAGCACGACCGACGCGGTGCTGAACGTGAACAGGAACAAGGGCTTGCGCACGACGAGCTGTCGCACGCCGCGGACAGCGAGGATCAGAGAGATCGCCAGCACCGGTGGCAGCAGCATCGCGGCGGGGATGAGGAACACGCCGCTCATGTCAGCGGACCCGCGACCGTGGGTGCGCCGTCGGCGCCGCCTGAGCGACGACGCCTGCTGGATCTGAGCGGCGGCACAGAGGATCCCGAACCGCAGCCACTCGTCGCGGGAGATCGGCAAGCCCGCGGTCAGGTTTCCCGCGACCGCCAGCACACCGGCCAGGTCGACCACCGCGAGGTAGAGCACCAGCACCACGGGGAAGTTCCGCAGGCTTCCGGCGAAACGCCGGTCCGTGCCGTGTTCGTCGTCCAGCAGCGGATGGGACCGGGTTCGGTGCTCCGCCTGTGGTCGCCGCACGTCGCGTCTCCTCGCAGTTGGTCAGCTCGTCGCGCAACGGCGTCACAACGTGGAGCCCGTCAACCGGTGCACTGGATCGCGACGCTAACCAGAGCACGTCGCTGCCTCCACCGGCGCGTTCCAAGTTCCGGCACGCACGCGGCGCGATTGTGACGCTATGTGTGGAGAAGTGTCGGGCCACGGCTGCGCGGTCCTCGGGAAAGGGGGCGCGGAGACCGTGCTCAGGACCATGACAACTCGTGACGGTTGTGCACTCGCGTTTCACGAAGCGGCGGTGAGGGTGTTCCTCTCGTGCTGCTGCACGGCTGGTCGTAGTCACAGGCGACCTTCGACCGGTTGCTGCCGCACCTCGTACCGGAGCACCGTGTGATCACCTTCGACCTGCGCAACCACGGTCGGTCGGGACGTTCCGAGGGCGGTTACCGGGTGAGTGCGCTGGCGGCGGATCTGGACCAGCTGCTCACGCACCTCGGCGTCGCCACGGCGCACCTGCTGGGGCATTCGATGGGTGCGTCGGTGCTCTGGTCCTGCCTGGAGCTGTACGGATCGGCCCGCGTGCGCTCGCTGGTGTTCGTGGACGAGCCTGCCGCGTGCGCTGCGGCGCCGTGGTTCATCGCCGCCGACAGTCGTGACGCCGGGGTGATCCTGAACCACTCGGACGTGGGGGACTTCGTGTCCTCCCTGGTCGGGGACAACGCCGCCGCGGTTCGCCGGGCGTTCCTGGAAGGCATGCTGAGCAAGGATCTTCCCGCGGCGGACCTCGACTGGCTGTACGAGCGGAACCTGCTCATGGCGCTGCCGTGGGGAGCGAAGCTCCTGCTCGACCACGTGCAGCAGGACTGGCGGGACGTCCTGCCGGGCATCGCGGTGCCGACGCTCGTCGTCGGTGGCTCGCACTTCCCGTTCTTCTGAGCGCCGGAACGCTTCGCCGAGGTCCTGCTCGGCTTTCTGGCCAGGCAGCTCCGCGCCACCGCGTGAGCGTCATGGGTCGCATTGGACCGAGTCTCACGCGGAAAGTCCACTAAGGAGCATGTCGTCGAGGTCACCCGGTCAGCAGCGTGGGCTCGCGGTAGCGGTGGGACCGGAGGTGCCAGTGCAGGCTGCCGGAGATCCACCACTTGAGCCCGTTGACGAACGTGACGAGCTCCGGCGCGGCGCCTGGCCTCGTCAGCTTGCGCCGGAGGTCGTCGAACTCGACGGTGCGCGCGCTGACCATCTCCGCCGCCGCGTTGAGTGCGCCGGACCAGCTCATCCCGGTGGCGTTGTGCAGCACCGCCACGAGGTTGGTCATCTCGCCGTGCCGGACCTCCTTGTGCACGGACAGCACGTCGTTGCTCCAGCAGACGACGTCGTTCGCCGCCAGCCGCAACGCCTCGACGTCGGAGGTGATGTCGGTGTGCCGGGCGTGCGGCATGCGTTCGATCAGGTCGACGCAGGTCTCCACCGCACCGCTGCGCCGCCGCAGCGCCACGTACGCGCCGAGGTCGGGTGCGCGACCGTCCCTGGCTCTCGCCGCATCGGTGGCGTACGAACGCGCGTACTCCTCCGCGTGCTCGCGGAACCTCATCCGCAACGACGCGGGCATCGGCTCGGCGAGTTCCCGCCACAACTCGGCGAGCGCCCTCGTGACGGCGGTCCGCGGAGTGGTGGGGGTGTCGAGGTCCAGCGGCAGCAGCGGCAGCACGCCGCCGTCGATGCCGCCATCCTCCGGGGTGCGGTTCTCGTCGAACTCGTCGTCCGCGACGAACAACCACGCCAGCCACTTCGCGTAGGGCAGCAGATCCGGTGCGTCGGGGTAGACGTAGGCCGCGCACTCACCGAACGCGGCGGCGACGAACCGCTCGCGCACGGTGGGATCGTCGAGCAGCCCCGCGTCGTCAGCCCAGGTCAGCAGTTGCTCCTCGACCTCGTCGAGCGAGACGTGTGCGTTGAGCCGAACCGGGTAAGGGCACCAGAGATCTGGTGCCTGCGTGCTGATCACTGAACGCCTCCACGACTCGGGTTCCGCTGGGACAGGGTCGGTGGCCCGCGTCATGCCGGCACGAGTGCGCGCACGCGCATCTTCAACCCGCGGGGCTGGAGGTTGGCGAACAGCTTCGTCTCCACGTTCGCGTCCTCGGCGAGCTCCAGATGCAGCTTCCGCACGAACGTCGTGATCGCCGTGGTCATCTCGAAGCGCGCGAATCCGTCACCGATGCACTTGCGCCGGCCGGCGCCGAACGGGAGGTAGGCCTCCTTCAACGCGGACGGCCGCACGTTGTGCCATCGGTCGGGGTTGAAGTTCAACGGGTCCTTGTACAGGTCGGGATCGCGGTGCATCGCGGTCGGAGCGAAGATGATCTCGGTGCCCTTGGGCACGTGATACGGCCCGAGGTGCGTGTCCACGATCGCGCGTCGCATGACGACCCACGCCGGGGCGTACAGGCGGAGAGCCTCGCTGATCACCTGGTCGGTGAAGGTGAGCTGGTTGAAGTCCGCCATCTCCACGTCGCGGTCACCGAGGACGGCGAACGCCTCGTCACGCACCCGCTGCTGCAGCACGGGGTCCTTCGCCAGCCGGTAGCAGGCCCACGCCAGCGCCGACGCCGTCGTCTCGGTGGAGGCGAGCGGGAACGAGACCGCCTCGTCCTTCACCTGCTCGTCGTCCATCCGGTAGTTCGTCTCCTCGTCGTTGGCACGGCACATCAAGGAGAAGATGTCGTCACCTTCACCACCGTCGGTCGCGCGGTAGGAGGCGATCACGTGCTGGAAGACGTCGCGCAACTCCCGCGAACCCCGGTGGAAGGTCCGGTGTCCCGGCAGCGGTACCCACTTCGGCATCCAGGTCGGGTACATCACCTCGGTGAGCAGACCCTGGAGAACGGCAGGCGTGGCCCGGAGCACCTGGTCGCGTGCGTCCTGCGAGAGCTCGGTGCGCATCAGCGTGTCGATCGTGATCGACAACGTCATCTCGTTCATCTCGCGCAGGAAGTCGAGGGTCTCGTCCTCCTGCCAGGAGTCCGCCCGGCTGTGCGCCGACCGCACCATCACGCCGAGCCAGCGGCTCAGCGACTCGGTCCGGAACGCGCGGGCTGGAGCATGCGCCGCTGCCTCAGGTGGAAATCTTCCTCCGAGGTCAGCAGACCCTGGCCGAAGGCGAACTTCGCGCGCTCGAAGATCGTGCCCTTGTGGTAGCTCTTGGCATCCGTCACGAGCAGCTGCCGCAACAGCTCCGGCGAGTTGACGATCAACATCGGCGTGGGACCCGCGTAGAACTTCACGAGGTCACCTGCGGAGCGGACTTCTTCCAGGTAGGCCATCGGATGCTTGATGAACTGGAGGAGATGCCCCACCAGTGGCCTGCGCCCTGGTGCGACCGGGATGTCCTGCGCCACCGTTGCTGAAGTGAGCATGTGCCGAGGCTGCGCCACTGTGTGGTGTTCGGCAATTTACTCGTTCCAGCCTTCGGAATGAGCACCCGGTCCGCGTATTCGTCCGACCATCCACTTCGGACACGCCGATGATCGTCGTGCCATCAGATGACTCCCACCCTCATCGCGTAGGCGACGAGCAGTGAGCCGCCGCGATGGTCACCGGTGCACGGAACGAGGACGGCGGGCTCGCTGAGGAGACGCGGGCGTACGTCGAGCCCGCGCTGAGGCTGCTCGTCAGGGCCGATGCCGAGGCCTTGCTGCGTTCAACGCCAATGCGTGAAACCTCAAGGGCGGGCGGTTGGTTGCTTTGGTATGGCGCGAACGGGACGTTGGTGCTGATAGATGGCGCGAACGTGCTTTTCGCGCCATTCAAGCGCGGCGCAGCGAGGGTGCCCCTGGCGTCACCTGTGGCGGCAACTCGGCGACGCGTCGGCTGGAGCAGGGTGTTGCCCGGCCGACGCGGCACCAAGGCGTTGCGAGCTGATGACGGTCAGATCCGGTAACGCCAGAGGTTGAACCCTCCCGCATCACGTTTCGCGCAGTAGTAGTGGTAACCGTTGCTGGGCACCTGGGTGTTGTAGATCCGCGCTTCCCGCTCGCACTCCGCTTGCGTGGAGTAGGTATGGACGTGCTCAGCGGCGAGCGCGGCGGATTCGAATGCCACGAAAGCCGATGCCGCCAGTGTCACTGCCAGGATCGTCCTGGTCGCTGCCCTGATCATGTTCAGATTCTGACCTTTCGCGCACAGTTGCCGGCTCGGCGGCCGTTCGTCCGAAGAGGACGTTGACCACGCTAGCTCGACGAACGGGAACCGCGCACCGAGGCGGTTCCGCCCAGTGGGACAGGATCCCGCGCATGTAGAGACCTGACTGTGAGGACCGCGACGGCGGCCGCAGGGCAAGGCAGTCGCCGCCGCGCGGCGGTTCAGTGCAATCCGGCGAACGCGGTCGCGCCGACCTTGTCGCGCTCCGGCGTGAACACCGCGGCGCTCCTGGCGTACCGGGTGGGGGGCCACGAGAGCAACGACGAGCCGATGGACATGCCGCCGCCGAACCCGCACAGCAGCACGAGGTCGTTCTCCGCGAGCAACCTCTTGCGGTGCACGAGGTCCAGGGTGATCGGGATGGAGGCGGCGCCGGTGTTGCCGTAGTGCTCCAGCTTGACGTGACACGTGGCGCCGTCCAGCCCGAGCTTGGGCCACACGTCGCTGAGCATGGTGCCGTTCGCCTGGTGCGGCACGAAGTGCTGGACGTCCTGTGCCGCGACCGACGTGTCCCGCAGCAGCGCCTCGACCTCGCTGCTCAGACTGGCGTCGACGAAGCTGCGCACCGCACGTCCGTTCATCGTGAAGTAGTGCTGCCCGTTGGCGACGGTGGCCGCCGACGCCGGTGTCCTGCTGCCTCCGGCGGGGACACCGATCAGCTCGTGCTGGTCTCCTCTCGTGGTGAGCCGGGTGCCCAGCAGGCCCTGACCCGCCGCCACCGGACCCAGCAGCACGGCACCCGCCCCGTCACCGAACAGAATCGCGGTCTTGCGGTCCGAGCGGTCGAGGATGCGCGAGTAGACGTCCGCGCCGATGACGAGCGCGTACCCGTGAGGCTGGTCGTGCAGCAGTCCGTTCGCGACGGACAGCGCGAAGACGAAGCCACTGCAGACGGAGTTCACGTCGAACGCCGCCGCGTTGGTCGCACCGATCAGGTGCTGGACGATGCTCGCGGTGGCGGGCTGCGGGTGGTCCGGTGTGGATGTCGCCACGACGAGGTAGGACACCTGGTCGGCGGTGATGCCCGCCTGGACGAGCGCGGCTCGGGCGGCAGCCGCGGCCAGGTCCGACGTCGCCTCGTGCGGAGCCGCGCGGCGCCGGGAGCGGATCCTGGTCTTGCGCGTGATCCACTCGTCGGTGACGCCGGCCTCCGCGGCGACCTCGGTGTTGCTGACCGAGTGGACAGGCAGGTAGCTACCGGTCCCGATGATGCCGATGGGCTGGCGCATGGTGTTCCCGCCTTTCTTGGCGAGGTGGGGAGGGCGGGCGGTGGTCAGCTGGTCTCGTAGAGGCGCTTGTGCCCGGACAGGCCGGCGAGGCGGAACGGGCCGGTGGTCTGCTTCGGAGTCAGGTGGTGCCCGCCGTCCTGCGGCAGCGACCGCTCGTGCAACTCGCGGTAGGTGCCGTGGCCGATCGGCTGCCGCCGGTGGACGATCGCGCGGTGGGCGTCGGTGCGCAGATGCTCCAGGTAGCCCGGCACGACGATGCCGCCGAAGAACTCGGCGACGCAACCAGATCCGTAGCTGACGAAGCCGATCAGCTGGTCGGTGAGGTCGCTCGAGTGGTCGAGCAAGGAGGCGAGCGCCACGTACATCGAGGCCGTGTACGAGTTGCCGAGCACCTCGTTGTACGCGGTCGTCCGCCGGAGCATCTCCGACATCTGGTCCTCGTCGAGGTCGTGGCCCGTGGTGTTGAACAGGTGCCGGTGCGCCTTGTAGGCCATCTTCGTGAACGGCTGGTGGTAGCAGAACGCGCTGAACTCGCTCAGCGTCCGGCCGCCCTGCTCCGTGTAGTCCTTCCAGACACCCTCCACCGCCTGCAGGTAGGCGGCGATGGATTCCTGACCGTTGACCAGCGCGGTGCTGAGATAGTTGGGCCGCCAGAAGTCCATGACGTCGGCGGTGTGCAGACCGGACGGCGGGTCGATGCGGATCAGCGCGGGGTCCGCGCCGACGAGCATGGCCACCGCCGCGGCACCCTGCGTGGCCTCGCCGGGGCTGTCGAGCTCGTACCGCGACACGTCGCCGGCGATCACGAGGACCTGCTGCGAGGGATCGCGCTGAACCAGGCCCAACGCGAACTGCAGTCCCGCCGTGCCGCCGTAGCAGGCCTGTTTCAGCTCGACGACCCTGGTGGACGGCTGCAGGTTCAGCAGCGAGTGGACGTAGATGCCCGCGGCCTTGGACTGGTCGATCGGCGTCTCGGTGGCGAAGACCACCGTCCGGATCCGATCCGCACCCCATCGCTCCACGATCGGTGCCGCGGCGGCAGCCGCCATGGTGACGATGTCCTCGTCCGCGGCGGGGATGCTCATCGAGCGCTGGCCGATACCGACGTGGTACTTGCCGATCTCGACACCGGTGTGCGCGGCGAGCTCGGTGTGCGGGAGCACGAACTCCCCTGTGGCGAAGGACAGGTCATGAATGCCGATGGTGGTGTTCGTGTTCACGACTGGCTCCCGATCTTCTCGGTGGAACGTTCCATGTGGACGTGGGCGCGCATCAGCTCGCCGGGGTTCGTCTGCGCGGCCATGAGCGAGAGCTCGCCGCACAGCACGGTCGCCGCGGCGAAGACGGCGAGCCTGCGCGCGTTCTCACCGGGCTCGCGCTCGACCCGGCAGCCCAGCCGGGTCATGTTGGTCTCCACGAACGGCAAATCCTTGCCGTTGCCCACGCTTCCGACGATGAGGTTCGGGATGGTGCAGGAGAAGTAGAGGTCGCCGTCGCGGTCCTCGGCCAGGGTGATGCCCTGCGAACCCTCGACGATGTTGGCCGCGTCCTGCCCGGTCGCCAGGTAGAAGCCCTGCAGCATGTTCGCGTAGTGCGCGTTCGCCGACCGGATGCCGCCCGCGAGCAGCGTGCCAACGAGGTTCTTGCGCACGTTCAGCTCGGCGACCTTCGCGGCGGTGGTGTGCAGCCGGTCCCGCACCACCTCACGCGGCACCGTCAGCTCCGTGACCACGTTCTTGCCCCGGCCGAGGATGCCGTTGATGGCGGTCGCCTTCTTGTCGGTGCAGTAGTTCGCCGAGATCGAGCCGTAGCTGATGCCGGGCGTGGTGTCGAGCAGGTGCGACAGCAGGCGGTCGGCTGCCAGCGTGGCCATGTTGTGCCCGGAGGCGTCGCCGGTGGTGAACTCGAACCGGATGAACAACAGATTGGCCGTGATCTCGTGCCGGACGGCGACCAGGTTGGCGAAGCGGCTGCAGGTTCGCACCACGTCCTGCAGTTCTACGAACCGCGCTTCGATCTGCCGCGCCGTGGTGAGCGCGGTCTGTGCGTCAGCGGCCTCCACCAGGACGGAGCGGGTCATCCGCTCGTCGACGAGCGTCGCGATGATGCCGTCCGGCACCAGCCGGGACATCTTGGCGCCTCGTCCGACCGACGGCCACAGCGGTGACTCGTAGGTGGCGAGCGGAACTTCGAGCTCTTCGTTGACGACGTTGCCGGTGATGCGCAGAGGTCCCACCCACCGCATCGGAACGCCGGCGATCGCGTGCTCTTCAATCATGATTCTGGTTCTCCTGTTCCTACGGCACGGTGGGGAAGGGACGCGCGAAGCGATGGACGTCGATGCCGCGATCGGCGCAGAAGTCGCGCAGCTCGCCGCGGATGCGCACCTCGCACCGGGAAAGATCGGCGGGCGTCCGCGCGCCGAGCACGGTCATGATCGACTTGATCTGGTCGAGCCACGCGGTGATCTGGGCGATCAGCGCGTCGGGGCCGCCGTCGAGTACCGTCTTGAGGAACGTGCCGGCGACTCCGACCGCACTCGCGCCGAGCGCCAGACCGCGCACCACGTCGAGGGGATGCCGCACACCGCCGGAACCGAACAGCGGCAACCCGACGTCGGAAGCGTCCAGCAGACAGGCCGGAGTGGACTGACCCCAGTCGCCGACGTGGGCGTAGTCACCGCCCGCGCGCCTGCTGTTCTCGATACGCGCGAAGTTCGTGCCACCGCGGCCGCCCACGTCGGCGACTGTGACGCCCAGCTTGCGCAGGCACAGCACGGTCTCCCGGCTGAGCCCGAAGCCGACTTCCTTGACGAACACCGGTACGCCGACGCTCGCGACGATCTCCTCGATCCGCGGCCCCCACGCCGCGAACGATCGATCGCCTTCCGGCATCACGATTTCCTGAACGGTGTTGAGGTGGATCTGCAACGCGTCGGCGGCCAGCAGGTCGACCGCCTGCCGAGCGTGCGCCACGGACGCGTTCGCGTTGATGTTGGCCATGACGAACCCGTCCGGGTTCTCGTCGCGCAGCACCCGGAAGGTGGGCGCGCTGGCCGGGTCCTTGAGGTAGGCGCTCATGGACCCGCTCGCAATGGCGACTCCGGTCTCCCGCGCGGCGATGGCCAGATCCCGGTTGATGTCACCGGTTTTGGTGCTGCCTCCGGTCATAGCGTTGATGTAGAGAGGGGTGTTCCACTCGACGCCGGCGAACCGGGTGGTCAGCGACACGTCCTCGCGGTCGATCCCGGCTAGCGCGTGGTGGATGAACGTGACGTCGTCGAACTCGTTGCCACCACCGGGCCGGTGCTGTTCGACGGCGAGCCGGACGTGGTCATTCTTGCGGTCAGCGATCACCTGCGTGAGTCCTCTCCGGTTCGTACAGCTTGATCGGCAGTGGCACCACCCCCGCGGCGAGCCAGCGGGCCCGCACGCGGTCGAGGACGCCTTGATCTGGTTCCAGCAGCGCGATTCCGCAGTCGCCGCCACCCGCGCCGGACGGTTTGGCGGCTCCGCCCACGGCCTCGGCCGCGTCGCACATGGCGGTCAGCTCGTCGGTGAAGATGCCGAGGGCGCCCTGGTCGTCGACGGTGGCCAGCAGGCGCCGCGCGCGGCGGATCTCCTTGAGCACCATGCGATCGTCATCCGCTTCCAGCGCGTCCACCAGCGCGTCGACGCAGGCACCGCTGCGGCGTACGAACTCGCGGTACGCCTGGCTGCCGCGCCAGTCCTGTACGGAGCCGCTGCCGACACGGTCCGAAGTGGACGCGGGATTCCCGGTCCAGCCGACCTCGACCGCGAGCCCTCGCGGAGCGGGCAACCGGCGGACCGCGAACCCCGGCCACGGGGCTTCGAGCGCCGCCCTGACACCCTTGCGGCGGCTGAGATCGGCCACCGCGGTGCGATCGGGCGCCTGGTAGACCATCCAGCCACCCCAGGTGCTCGCCGCGAGATCACCACCGGAAGTGCGCGCGTCGAGCCGGACGGATGCCAGCAGCGCCAGCCGGAAGCGATCCTCGGTGGTGAGCGACATCCCGCAGAACGCGAGCAGTGCGTCGATCGTCGCCACCGTGACCGCGCCGCTGGAGCCGAGGCCGATCTTCACACCGGCGTGGTGCAGTCCACTGTGGATCGACAGCTTGACTCCGGGTAACGACCGCCCGTACTCGGCCAGCAGTTCACCCACCGTCTCGACCGCCGATACCACGTGCGGCATGCCGGTGTTCGCCGGGAATCCGTTGTCCTGGCGCGACAACCGCAGTGACTGGTCCGCGATGTCCGAGTCGATCACCAGGTCGTCGTCGGCGGAGGTGGCGCCGACGGTGATCTCCCGATCGACCGCGGCCAGCACGGCGGGCGAACCCGGCTCCAGCACCGCGTACTCACCGGCGACGAACAGCTTGCCCGGAGCACTCCGCACGGCGGTCACGGCCGCACCACCAGCCGGGCGGCGGGACCGGCACCGGCCACCGCGGTCGGGCACCCCACCGCCGCGTCGACGGCTGCGGCGACGACGTCGGCGTTCGCGCGGTGGCAGAGGATCTTGACGTTCGGCCCGGCGTCCATCGTGTAGTAGGCGGATACCCCGGCCCGCCGCAGTTCCAGCACCGCGTCGAGCACCGCGACTGTATTCGGAGTGAAGTACCGCACCGCCGGACGTGCCGCCAGCATGGTGGCGTGCATTCCCAGCGCGTTGCGCTCGGCGACCTCACCGATCGTATCGAGATCGCCGCGCGCCACGGCGTCCTGCATCTCCTTGAGATCCGCCGCGGCCGAGTCGGCCCACGGCCGGAACAGCGGGGAGGTCTCGACGGTGCGCCGCATCGCGTCCCTGCTGGTGACTGTCTTGTGGCCGGTGTCGACCAATGCGACCACCATCACCGGGTCGAACTGCGGGTCCTCCTTGGCCGGCACCGGTTCGGCGTAGGAGCTCTCGTCGTCGTGGCCCGCGCGCCACAGCGCGAAACCACCGAAGATCGACCGTGACGCCGACCCCGATCCCCGCCGGGCCAGCCGCGACAACGCGGCCGGGTCCAGGGAGAGCCCGCAGGCCGACGACGTCGCCAGCGCCAGCGCGGCGAAGGCGCTGGACGACGAGGCCAGCCCGGCACCGGTCGGCACAGTGTTCGTGCTGTCCACCACGGCTCGCCCGGTCCGGCCCGCACGGGAGCGCACCAGGTCGAGGAAACGGGAGACGCGCCGCTGTTGCTCGCCGGCCACGGGCGCGCCGTCGAGCTTCACCTGGTCCTCACCCGCCTCGGTGCTGAAGCGGACCGTGGTGGTGGTCCAGAAGGCGTCGAGGGTCATCGACAGACTGCTGGTCCACGGCAGGAACAGCTCCGGGTCGCGCTTGCCCCAGTACTTGACCAGGGCCATGTTCACGTGAGCGATCGCGGTCGCCTGCACCTCAGCGCTCATCGCGGCCGAACCTCCCCGCACCCACGGTCCAGGTCCGCACCGCACTGGCTTCGCACATCGCCTGGCTCACCCACCAGGCCTCCTCCGGCCGCTGAACGAGCGCGACGAGGCAACCACCGAGCCCACCACCGCTGACCTTGGCTCCAAGCGCTCCCGCCGCCACCGCGGCGTCGGCCATCGCGTCGATCAACGTGGTGCTCACGCCGATGTCGCGCAGTGCGGCGTGGCATTCGGTCATCGACCTGCCGAACCCGGCCGCGTTGCCCTCCGCGAGGTCCCGCACAGCCGAGCGGACCAGACGGGAAACCGTGCCCACGAACTGTTCGCGCGTGCCCGGCCGCTGCTCGAAGGCGTTGCGCACCAGGCGAACCGCGTCCTTGGTCTGTCCTGCCACGCCGCTGTCCGCGATGACGAACAGCCCGTCGAAGCCGATGCGCACCTGCTCGGCGGTGCCGTTCTCGAAGAGCAAGGGGGAGTCGGCGCCCGTAGTGATCGCGTCCACACCACTGGCCCGCCCGTGCACGACGTTCTCTGCGGCCTGCACCAACTCGTAGAGCTTCCGGTCGTCGAGTTCACGACCGAGCAGGTCCGCCAGCGCGAGCACGGCCGCCCGCGCACAGGCGGCACTGGAACCGAGCCCCCGGCCCGCCGGGATCTCGCATCGCAGCAGCACCTCGATGCGCCAGCCGCCGTCACCCGCGGTCAAAGCGTCGGCGACCTGCCGCAGCCCTTCGTTGGGATACGGCACCGCGCCGACCGCCCCGTCGAGCAGGACTGAGGTGGCGCCCGGCTCGGGGAACCGGGTGGCGACCGCGGTGACGCCCAGCCGCGGCACCGGTACAGCCAGCGCGGGGGAGCCGTGCAGCACAGCGTGTTCACCGAGCAGGATGGCCTTCGCGTGGGCGCGGCCGAATCCTGTCGCGACCTGCGCGGTCGCGGTCATGGTCCGGTTCTGCGAAGTCGAAAGTTCCATCAGCAGTCCCACCTCACGGGCAAGCGGAGGTCGTCGAGCAAGATCGGAAAATCACGTTTGCGCATTAGCGGCCTGTCCACTGATCACCTCATGAGATACAAGGTCGGTGCGAAAAGCGTGCTGTCACCCTCAGTGCGAAACATCCGTGCGCACCACAATTGCTCCCCTTGAGGGTTTGGGAGAAGGGGTTGTTCGGCAAAGCTGAGAAGCTGGCTGATCGCCGAATTCAAGGCGCCCGTCGCACTGTGTCGGGGTCTTGCTATGTGGTCCTCTCTCCCGTATTCGAGTTAAGTCCTACCGGGGGCGGGTCAGGCTGACTAGGTGGCTGTTCCACATGCAGGAACGCTCACGACAGGACCTCATTTGGCAGGAAATGAGGCGACAGGGCTTGCGCTGCGCTGAGCTGGAGGTATTGGTGGGCGTTCTTGGCAATGCCGCTACTTCTTCAGATGTGACTTTCTGCCCGTTCAAGCCTGCACGCCGCATCGGCGCCGGTCGTGTCCTCGTCGAAGCGGCATGACCGTCTGCTGATGAACGTGCCGCAGCTCCGGTCCGGGTTCCACACCTGGTTCCTCTGACAGGGACTCCGGCGAATGTAAGTCGTCGATACAGCTCGTCGGCACAGTTCCCCGTCCACCGTGGCGGGCGAGAGGGGAAGTCGATGACGGGAAAGATTCGGGTCTGCGTCCGAGGGGACGGGCGCCTGTCCTGGACAACGGGCGACTGCACGGAGTCGAAGCGGTCGTGGACAAGGACCTGACACCGGCCGAACTCGCGATCGTTCTGAAAGCCGACCGCCTGCTCCTGCTGGCCGACGCGCCCACCGTGATGACGGGCTTCGGCCTGTCGGACGCCGAGCCGCTGCAGCGGCTCGATCTGGCGGAACTCAAGGAGCTGACGTTCCCAGGTCTGCTGCACGAGTAGGTGACAGTTGTAGTCACGCAGCCTGACTGGCTGGCGTGGTCATGATTGCTTCGTATTCGATGGGGGTCGACCGGCCGAGAGCGGCTTGGCGTCTGCGGCGGTGGTAGGTGCGTTCGATCCAGGTGACGATCGCGGTCCGGAGTTCGTCGCGGGTGGGCCAGGTGCGCCGGTTGAGAACGTTGTTCTGCAGCAACGCGAAGAAGCTTTCCATGGCGGCGTTGTCTCCGGCTGCGCCGACCCGACCCATCGAGCCGGCCAGCCCGTGGCGTGCGAGCGCACGGACGAACTTTCTGGACCGGAACTGCGATCCGCGGTCGGTGTGCAGAACGCGGCCGGCGACATCACTGCGGCGGGCGACCGCGTTGTTGAGCGCTGTGACGGCGAGGCGGGACTTCATCCGGAAGTCGATGGAGTAGCCGACGATCCGGTCGGAATAGACCTCCTTGACCACGCACAGATACAGCTTGCCCTCGGCGGTGCGGTGTTCGGTGATGTCGGCCAGCCACAGCAGGTTCGGCGCCGTGGCGGAGAAGTCGCGCCGGACCAGGTCGTCGTGGACCGGCCTTCTTCCCATTCTTGCGGCGTTTCTTGCCGAACGCACTCCACCAGCCCATGGACGAGCAGATCCGCCACGCGGTCCGATCCGACATCGACAGGCGGCATTGCCAAGGTGCTCGGCCGATGTTCGACGCCATCGAGTTCCACGGCTTTGCGCAGGACACCGTCGAGACGCTGGCCGACCACGCGGGCGTGCCCGTGTGGAAGGCCTCACCGACTCCTGGCACCCCACCCAGATGCTCTCCGACATCCTCACCATGACCGAGCACTTCAACGGCCAGATCGAGGACATCAAGTTCGCCTTCGTCGGCGACGGCCACAACAACGTCGCCCGCTCGCTACTCATCACCGGCGCCTGCTCGGCATGGACGTCCGCATCGCCGCCCCCACCGAGCTGCAGCCACCCGCCGACGTGACCGCCAATGCCCACGAACTGGCCGCGGAAAGCGGCGCCCGCGTGCTCGTCACCGACGACCCCGAACAGGCCGTCGCCGGCGCCGACTACATCTACACCGACGTCTGGGTCAGCATGGGCGACTCACCCGAGGCCTGGAACACCCGCGTGCCTCTGCTGACGCCCTACCGCGTCACCGCCGAACTCATGAAGGCCACCGGCAACCCCGACACGACGTTCCTGCACTGCCTGCCCTCCATCCACGACCGCACCACGACCGTCGGCCGCCGGGTCCACGACCAGTACGGCCTCGACGGCGCCGAAGTCACCGACGAGGTGTTCTCGTCCCCGGCCTCGGTCGTCTTCGATCAGGCCGAGAACCGCCTCCACACGATCAAGGCGTCATCGTCGCCGGGCTGGCCTCCTGATGCGCATCGTCGTCGCACTCGGAGGCAACGCCCTGCTGATGCGCGGCGAACGCGCCGACGCCTCCGTCCAGCTCCACCACGTCGAAGCAGCGGCGCGAGCCCTCGCGCCGCTGGCCGCGGAACACGAACTCGTGGTGTGCCATGGCAAGGGTCCCCAGATCGGCCTGCTCGCCCTGGAAAGCGAGGCCGACCCGTCGCTCACCCGCCCGTACCCGCTCGACACCCTCGGCGCCGAAACCCAGGGCATGATCGGCTACTGGCTCGCCCAGTCCCTGCGCAACGCGGGCGTCCGCAAACCCATCCTCGCCGTCGTCACCCAGACCGTCGTCGACGCGGCCGATCCAGCCTTCGCAGCCCCGACGAAGTTCATCGGCCGGATCTACGACCGCGCCCAGGCCGACCGGCTCGCCAAACAGAACGGCTGGACCATGGCCGAGGACGGCCCGCACTGGCGCCGCGTCGTCCCGTTGCCTGAACCACTGCGGCTGGTCGAACAGGAGTCCATCGAGCAGTTGGTGGCCAGCGGCACGATCGTGGTCTGCGCAGGCGGGGGAGCGCCGGTCGTCGACAACGGGCAACTGCGCGGCGTCGAGGCCGTCGTGGACAAGGACCTCACGTCGGCCGGGCTCGCGATCGCACTCAAAGCCGACCGCCTGCTCCTGCTGACCGACGTGGCCGCAGTGATGACCGACTTCGGCATGCCGGACGCCGAACCGTTGCGCCATCTCGACTTGGAGGCAGCCTTACGCACGTCATCGGGACGGAATCGCTCAGGCAGGTCGCCGCGGTGGACAGCGTCGCGTATGTCGTTCACAAAACGGCTCATGTGGGCGCCTCCGGTGGAGGCTGGATGTCGGCTTCCCTCTCAGCGATGGTATCGAGGGCTGCGCGAAGTGGAATTCGTTCCTGCCCGATCCGTCTGTGCCCGGCCCAGTCCGGATCGAGAAGGCGGTGATAGACCGATCGTTCGGTATGTCAGTTGCGGGAGCGGTTTAGTGATCAGTTCAAAATGAGCTGGCGTGTCGGCTTTGCTTGCGGGACAGGACATTCCAAGATCACGGCGTGCGCGAGGAGGTCCTGACCGACGAGCTGTGGGCTCGGCTGGAACCGTTGATCCCGGTATGCCCGAGGCGTTTCCGCTATCCGGGCCGCAGGCGTGCCGACGACCGGGCCGCGCTGGAGGGCATCCTGTACGTGGTGCGTAC
>NZ_BAABBE010000031.1:0-102845 GCF_039537795.1 Lentzea roselyniae | reverse complement strand
GGGAACGCACGGCTGGAAGGTGGCATTGAACACACTGATCAACCTCTTCCCCGGTCGCATACTTTTCTGATAACCTACAAATGTAAGCAAATCACCTCTGGCTTACACAAAAATCGTGACAGGCTCGGAGGCGATGGTGACCGGGCTGGTGCCGGCGTAGTTCTTGCGTGCCTTCGGTCCGGCATAGCGGTCAGGGGCGTCTCCAAACTCGCCCAGCACCCGACTGCCCAGGACCACACCGATGCCGGGCTGGGAAAGGTAGATCGCCGAGGCCGGGTGTTCCTGGAAGCGCTCGGTCAGCTCCCGCTCGAGGTAGTCGATCTGCTCGACGGTAGTGACGATCATCGCGACGAGCGATCGCACGGTCGTGGCGTATGCCTGCTGCACGGCCGTCGGTAGGCGAAGCTGCTCTGAGCGTAATCCGTCCTGGATCTTCCGCGCACGTTCGTCGATCTTGCGCCGCCCCGCATGGCGTAGGGCCACGGTGATCTTCGCCAGAGACAGCTTCACTGCCTTGTCGGGATCTGGCGCCTGACTTAGCAAATCCAACGCCTCTGTAGCGGCAAGTTCCTCTCCGAACGCCGCCAGGGCGGCCGGATAGAAGTCCCGCAACTGCGCCCGCAACCGGGCGACCAACCGCTGCCGGTCCCAGATCAGGCTTTGATGAGCACGAGCCAGCAGCTTGATCACCTCAGCCAGCTCGCTGTCGCCCGCGACCGGACGCAGCTGGTGCGAATCGGTACGCACCATGTCCGCCAACACATGCGCGTCCGCGGCATCGCTCTTCGCACCAGACGGCGAGAACCGTTCACGGAATCGGTAAGTCTGCCGCGGATTGACCACGAACACCCGATAGCCGGCTGCTACCAAGGCGGCCACCCACGGTCCACGATCGGTCTCGATCCCGATCAACACCTGCTCCGGGTCAGCGTCCGGCCCGACTCGCTCAGCGATCAACCCGTGCAGCCGGCCAATCCCCTCAACCCCTTCCGGCAGCCGAACCTTCACCAACGCCCGGCCGCCCGCGTCCATGATCTCGATGTCGTGATGACCTTCAGCCCAGTCATCACCGACGAACAACACCGTTACCTACCTCCAGTTGGTCAGACAACATCGGGGAACGCCAGCAGCCAGTGGTCAAGTGCTCACGCCAAGCGCCAGGCGCGGCACGACATCCCTTCAGCGGTCACTCCCCCAGCCACCAGCGAGCGCACGAACCACGGGCAGGACTCACCAACTCCGAACGAGCCAAGTGCTCACCCGCTGAGCAGCCATCTCGCTCCTGAACGTCGGCGCGCCACGACGAAGCCTTCTGCGTAACGGTCGAAGGTGAACTCGAACGGGTGACACCTCGTGATGCTCACCCAGGACATGGATCGTTTGCTTCTGGGGCGTCAGCTGGCTGCGGCGACGATGTTCGGCCGGTGTGGCCGCGCGAGCAACTGGTGGAACGTTGCTCGCGCCCGCTCCAGCTCGTTGTGCACCGCCTCGGTGTCCACACCCTCGATTGTGCGCGCTCAGCAGGCGTCGCAGCATCCCTTGTCGTCACCACGGGCCACCGTCGTGATCGTCAGGGTCTTCGGTGGCGCGGGCGGTGGCGCCGTCTCGGGCAGCGGGGTGGTCTTCGCGGCGCGGATGGCGTTGAGGATCACCAGCACCTCGGCGAACTCGTGCACGAACACCACCGTTGCCAGGCCCATCACCCCGAACGCGGCGAGCGGGACCAGGACCGTGATGATCGCGAGCGACAGGCCGACGTTCTGCAGCATCACCCGGCGGGCGTGCCGGGCGTGCGCGAGCACCCGCGGGAGATGGCGCAGGTCCTCGCCCATCAACGCCACGTCCGCGGTCTCGATCGCCACGTCGGTGCCCATGGCGCCCATGGCGATGCCGACGTCGGCGGTGGCCAGCGCGGGCGCGTCGTTCACGCCGTCGCCGACCATCGCGACCTTACGGCCGTTGCGCAGGCCCTCGACCAGCTTCGCCTTGTCCTCCGGCAACAGGTCGGCGTGCACGGTGGTGATGCCGGCCTGCTGAGCGAGTGCGGTGGCGGTGCGGGAGTTGTCGCCGGTGAGCATCGCCGTGCCGATCCGCAGGCCCGACAGCCGCTCGACCACCTCGGGCGCCTCCGGGCGGAGTTCATCGCGCACCGCGATTGCGCCCAGCAGCACGCCGTCCTGCTCGACCAGCACGACCGTCGCACCCGCGGCTTGCAGGCGGTCCACGTCGGAGGCCAGCGGACCGGGCTCGATCCAGCCCGGCTTGCCCAGCCTCAGCTCAGCACCATCGCGGCGGCCTCGAAGTCCGTGCCCGGCAACAGCGGTGACGTCCTCAGCCGGAGTCACGTCGGCGGCGGCGTCAAGGATCGCGCGGGCAAGCGGGTGCTCGCTGCGTGCTTCCAGCGCTGCGGCGGCGATCAGCACATCCTTGCCGCCCACGACTTCCACGACCTTGGGCGCGTTGCGAGTGAGCGTGCCGGTCTTGTCGAGGGCGACGGTGCCGATGCGCCCGAGCTCCTCCAGCGCGGCACCGCCCTTCACCAGAGCACCCTGCCGGCTCGCCGCACCGACCGCCGCGACCACGGTCAGCGGAACGGAGATCGCCAGCGCGCACGGCGAGGCCGCGACGAGCACGACGAGCGCACGTTCGAGCCACAGCATCGGATCGCCGAACAGCGCGCCGAGCCCGGCGACCAACACGGCCAGCACCATGATCGCGGGTACCAGCGGGCGAGCGATCCGGTCCGCGATGCGCTGCCCGGTTCCCTTGCGGTCCTGGGCTTCCTCGACGATGTGCACGATCCGCGCGAGAGAGGAGTCCGCGGCGAGCGCGGTCACCTCGACCTCGACCGCTCCCCCGCCGTTGATCGCACCAGCGTGCACGACCGTGCCGACACCCGCCTCGACCGGAACCGACTCTCCGGTGATCGCCGACAGGTCCAAGCTCGTGTAGCCGGAGCGGATCACACCGTCGGTCGCGGCCCGTTCACCGGGCCGCAGGATCATCACGTCACCGAGCACGAGTTCGCTGGGGGCCACGCGCGTTTCAGTGCCGTCCCGCAACACTGCCGCGGTGGGCGGCACAAGACCCAGCAGCGCGCGCAGACCGCGTCGGGTGCGGGCGATCGCGTAGTGCTCCAGACCTTCGGCGATGGAGAACAACACGCCGAGCATCGCCGCTTCGGTGAACTGTCCTAACGCGACGGCGCCGATGGCAGCGATCGTCATCAGGGTGCCAACACCAACGCGGCGCCGGCGCAACGCCCGCCACGCGCCGGGGACGAAGGTCGCCGCACCGGCGACCGCCGACGCCAGGGTCAGGCCGGCACCGACCGGGTCGGGTGTGAGCAGCCCGGCGGTGAGCAGCACGGCCGCCACCGCGGCGAGCTGCAGCTCCCGTACCTGCCAGATGCGTTGCGGACCGTGATCGACCTCGGGTGCAGGAGCGGCCTGAGACGCGCAGCACTCGTCAGCCACGGGTGACCGCCTCCCCCAGCACCACGTCGACCAGCACGCGACCGCGTTCCGTCAGTGCGTACATGACGAGCTTCCCGTCCCTGCGCGACACCACAAGTCCAGCGGCCTTGAGCTGCCTCAGGTGGTGCGACACCAGGTTCTGCGCCTGCCCGACCACCCACGCCATGTCGCAGACACACAGCTCATCGCCCTTTGCGAGCGCGGCCGCGATCCGCAGCCGGGTCGGGTCACCGAGTGCGCGCGCCGCCAGCGCGGCGGGTTCCACCTCCGGCAACGGCGGCAGGCCCGCCCGGATCTCCTCGGCGTGCGGCAGGTCGAGACACAGCAGGTCACAGCTGTCAGGTCGCTCCATATCCTCAAACTAACATTCGTTGATATGTTGAATCCAGACCTCGTCGCTAGTCTTTGCCGGTGACCTCCACCCGCCCGCAGCGCACCGCGGCCACCCGGCTGCTCCTGCTGGCGTTCGTGGTGGGCATCGCGTTCCTGCAGATCTCGCTGTGCGGCGCCGGAACCGCCATCAGCGACTGCTGCGAGCACCAGAGCACCGTCCAGCAGGCCGATCTGTCACCGATCCCGTTCGTCACCGACGACCTTCCGGTCGAGCAGGAAACGGCGCTGGAGCTCTGCCTCATCGTGATGGCGGTGTTCCTGCTCGTCCTCGGCGCCCTGCGGGTGCCGGCGCTACTCGGGCTGCGTGCGCCACCGGTGCGCACTGCGCGTGCCCGTTCGCTCTTCCCCGCACCTCCAGCGCTGACCCAGCTCTGCGTGTCGCGGACGTGATCGAGAGCAGCCCTCACGGCTGTCCTCCATCACCTGCGTCCGCTCCAGCTGGAAGTGTGGAATGTCCAAGAACCTCAAGCTTTCGCTCATCATCGCGTCCGTGTTCACCGTCGTGGTCGGCACGCTGTTCCTCCTCTCAAGGCCCGACAACGCTCCGGCACCATCGGCCAACGGCCCCGTGCAAGGCCCGGTCGCAGGCACCTCCGCCGAGCGACTCATCCGGCCGGACAGCCACAAGCTGTCGGCTCCCACGTCGTCGAAGGTCACCGTCGTCGAGTTCCTCGACCTCGAATGCGAAGCGTGCCGCGCCGCGTTCCCCGGCGTGGAGAAGCTGCGCGAGGAGTACGGCGACCGCGTCACGTTCGTCATGCGCTACTTCCCCGTTCCCGCCCACAAGAACGCCGAGCTCGCGGCAAGGTCAGTCGAGGCCGCGTTCAAGCAGGACAAGCTCGAAGCCATGTACCGCAAGATGTACGAGACCCAGGAGTCGTGGGGCGACCAGCGAGTCGACCACCGCAACACGTTCCTCGGCTTCGCCCGCGAACTCGGCCTCGACATGGCGAAGTTCGAGAAGGACCTCGACGACCCCGCCACCCTCGACCGCGTCGTGAAGGACCGCACCGACGGCACCGCGCTCGGCGTCCGCGGCACACCGACGTTCTTCATCAACGGCACCCAGTTCACCGGCAGGCCCAGCTACGACAGCCTCAAGGCGGCCATCGACCAGGCACTCGGCCAGTGATCCGCTGGATCTTGAGCGTGGGCGGCCTGATCGGGCTGGCCGCCTCGCTCGTCCTCACCGTCGAGAAGATCGCGCTGTTGAAGAATCCCGAGTACGTCCCGTCGTGCAGCATCGACCCGATCCTCAGCTGCGGCTCGATCATGCGCACGGAGCAGGCCGAGGTGTTCGGGTTCCCCAACCCGCTGCTGGGCATCGCCGGATTCGCAGTCGTGGCAACGGTCGGCGTCGTGCTGCTCGCCGGCGTGGAGCTGCCGCGATGGTTCTGGCTCGGGCTGCAGGCCGGCGCGACGTTCGGCGTGGTGTTCGTTCACTGGCTGATCTTCCAGTCGCTGTACGTCATCGGCGCGCTCTGCCCGTACTGCATGGTCGTCTGGGCCGTCACCATTCCGATCTTCTGGTACACGACCCTGCACAACTTCCGCCTCCCAGCGCTTCGGAAGTACCACGGTGTGGCGCTGACGACCTGGTACTCGGCCGTCGTGATCGCGGTCCTGCAGGCTTTCTGGGACTACTGGATCACTCTCGGCTGAAAGACGGAAGCGGTGCCCTGGGTTCCAGTGCGCTGCCGGACGCGGTGCCGGCGTGGTGCGTCGTCCAGTTCGTGGCGCACCCGTATGCCTTCACTCCATACAGGACGGACGGCTCAGGCGGCATCACGCTTCGGCGGCGCGACTGCGGTCCGCGGCGGCGGCGGCACGGTGCCGAGCAGCAGCGGCGTGGTGTTCCGCGGCGCCGCGGCCACCACGGGCTGTTGCCTGGCATGGGCTGCCGCTCTCGTGCTTCAGCCGCGCGGCGTTGGGCTTCGGTCAGTGCGACGCAAGTCCCCGCGGAGGCGCCCGGCACCGCCGCGGTCAGCCAACCGGGTTGTCGCGCAAGGGAGTCACGGTGGCAGCAGGAGCTTCGGGCATGCGGACCAGCGGCTGCAGCGGGAGCCTGACGTTGGTGTCGGACATGCTTTCGAGGTGCTGCAACATGATGCCTTCACGGAGCGCCCATGGGCAGATCCGCAGGCGTTGCACTCCCAGTGCGCTCATCGTCACGTGCGCCACGACCGCTCCCGCCAGGATCTGCTTGGCCCGCGGCTGCGAAACCCCGCGCAACCGGCCCCGCTGGGCGGCCGACATCCCGGCCAGCCGCGGGATCCACCTCTGCACGTCCTCGATGGTCAGTTCCCGTCGCACGAACGGGCCCTCACGTTGAGGCGGTGCCCCGGCCAGGCGCGCGAGCTGCTTGAACGTCTTGGACGTGGCGACGATCCGGCGAGGCATGCTCTCCCAGCGCAGCCGGTCGACCACCTCGCCCAGCGTGTCGCTGACGTACCGGCGCAACGCCTTGACCTCCGCCCGTTTCGGCGGGTCGTGGTGCAGGAACGCCCGTGTCAACCGGCCTGCCCCCACCGGCAACGACAGGGCCAGCTCGGGTCGGCATCGCGGCCGAGCGCGATCTCCATCGAGCCGCCTCCGATGTCGAGCAGCAGCAGACGGCCGACCGACCACCCGTACCACCGGTGCGCGGCCAGATACGTCAGGCGCGCTTCCTCCTCGCCCGCGAGGAACTGCGGCCGGATGCCCACCGCCCGCTGGATGCGGTCGATGATCTCGTCCCGGTTGGTCGCGTCCCGCACCGCGGACGTGGCGAACGGGTACAGCTGGTCGACGCCGAGGCGATGGGCGGCGTCGACCGCCTCCGCCACCGCGACCGTGACGCGCTCCACGCCCTCTGGACTCACAGATCCGTCCGGTGTGATCTCCTCGCCCAGCAGCGTCGGCGACTTCACCGAGTGGGCCGGCAGCGGCGGGGCACCCGGCCGCACGTCGACGACCTGCAACTGGGCGGAGTTCGACCCGATGTCCAGCACACCAAGACGCATGCCGAGCACATACCCGCCTCCTGGCCGGCCAACCACCGCAGGCCCAGTTTGCCCTCCACGGCCGGGGGTAGCCGGATCTCGACCGAAGCGGTTCCCCGCCCCCAACGGGAGTTGTCATGTCCCGAACCGAGATGACCGCCCGCACCGCCGTGCAGAAGGCCGCCCTGGCCGTCGCCGCGGTGTTCGCGCTCGTGGGCATCGCCGGGTTCATTCCCGGGCTCACGACCGGCTACGACGCGATGGAGTTCGCCGGCCACGAGTCGCAGGCGATGTTGCTCGGCGTCTTCATGGTGTCGATCCTGCACAACATCGTGCATCTCGCCTTCGGCGCCGTCGGGTTCCTGATGGCTCGCACGGGGAACGGCGCGTACTGGTTCCTCGTCGGCGGCGGCATCGTCTATCTGCTGCTGTGGCTGTACGGCCTGCTGATCGACCACGAGAGTCAGGCCAACTTCGTACCGCTGAACAACGCCGACAACTGGCTGCACCTGCTGCTCGGGCTCGGCATGATCGGCCTCGGACTCGCGCTGGGCCGCCGCCGCACCGCCGGACGGCGTTGAGCATCTCCGGTCGAGCATCCCACCTGGACCACTCCGGTGAGTACCGCCGGCGCGGACGCCAGTTCCCGCGCCGGCGCCTTTACGTGCGCGGCACGGTGGTCCGCGCTCAGCCGTGAACAGTTTTCACGTCGCCAGGGATCAGGTCGCCGCGCTTGATCCATCGGGCCAGGAGAACCGACGCGCCGTCCGGCAGGACGCCGTTGTGGCGTGCGTTGCCGAGCGGTACATCGCTGCCGCACCACGCTCCCGTCAGGCCACCTCAGGGTGGTGCGCGGGAAGGCGGCATCGGTGGCGTCGCGGATGACGCGATAGCAGCTGCAGGCGTTGGTTTCCAGGCGGTCGCGGTCGAGCACGGTGATGCTGCCGCGGCTGTAGCGGATGCAGCCGTCATCGGCCAGTGCCCCGGCGACTTCGCTGACCGACGAGCGGCGCATCGCCAGCATCTGGGCGAGGAACTCCTGAGTGAGGGGGAACTGGTCGCTGTGCATGCGGTCGGCGGTCATCAGCAGCCAGCGGGCACAGCGTTGCCGAGTCTGGTGGCTGCGGTTGCAGGCGGCGTTGCGGGCGAGCTGGGTGAACATGGACTGGGTGTAGCGCTGGAGCACGGCTTGAAACGGCCCGTCCAGGATCGCGATCTCGTGGCGGAAGACATCGGCCTCCATGCGCAGCGCCAGTCCCTCGACCTGGCAGATCGCCCGCTCGGTCGGCACGCCCGCGCCGAGGAACACCGGTAGCCCGATCATCCCCTCGTCGCCGACCGTGACGACCTCGACCGTCGGCCCGTCCAGGTCGGTGAGGATGGAGAACACACCTAGCAGCGGGAAGTACACCGCGCTGATCGGCTCACCCGGCTGGTAGAGCGCGGTGCCGACAGGCATGTCCACAGCGGTGAGGTTGCCGGCCAGCTGATCACGATCCCTGTCGGACAGGGCGGCGAGGACCCGGTTGCGTCGAGGGTCGTGATGACCGGCTTCGCTGCCCGTCATGGCTCTGGTCGCCTCCCCGTGGGTCGGGCCGGCCCTGTCAGCCGACAGCTACCGGTGGGATCGCGGTCGCCCACGACGGTAGTGCGACGCGCATCATGTTCGCAGCGCCGGGCGCCATCACCAGACTGACCAAGGCATGAGCCAGCACGGGCAACGGCAGCACGAAATCCACACAACCGGTCGCGATCGCCGCGCTGGGCATGCCGGACGCCGCGGCGGTGGCAGGCTCCTGAGCGAGCACCCGCCCTCCCGCACCTTTGACGTGTCGCACGCCGAGGGCCGCATCGTCGAGGCGGCCGGTCAGCACAGCGGCCAGCACACGCGGCCCGAACGCCGCTGCGGCTGAGGTGAACAACGGGTCAGCGCTGCGGTAGTCGTTCACCGGCCGCAACCGCACGCCGTCGGCGGCGGTCAGCACAGCGGACGATCGCGCGGGCACGACGTGCACGACACCGGGAGACAACCGGTCGCCCTCGCTCAGCAACCGCACCGGCAGCACCGATCGGTAACGCAGGGCGTCGACGAAGGCGTCACGGTCCCGCAGGGTCCGGTGCTGGACCAGCACGATCGCGGCAGGGGACGTCTCCGGCAGCAACCGCACCAGATCGCGGTACGCGACAACACCACCCATCGACGCGGCCATGCACACCACGTCGAAGGCGGCCATCGTATGACCGCGTCCCGTGCACAACGTCAGGATAGTGTCCGCTACCGCACAGAGGAATGCCGCCGCCTTGCGCCTCACCGACCCGACAGACCCGTGCTGATCAAGTACGTCGGGTCCGTCGGCGGACATCGATTCGTCACGTGCCGGGCGCAGGGGAGCCCAGGTGGGCCATCGCACCGCGCTGGAGATGCGTCCGGCACAGGAACGACGTGCCGACGATTCGCACTGCGACTCAGCGGGACCCCTCGCGGTTGAACTGCGCCCACACCGTCTTGTAGCCGTCGCCGCGCGCCGCTCCCCAGGACGTGGCCAACTGGTCCACCAGCACCATTCCCCGGCCGCGGAAGCCGCCGAGCCGGGACTTGCCGAGCACCGGCAGCTCCGGTGCGGTGTCGTCCACTTCGCAGCGCACCGCGAACGGCGCCAGGGTCAGGTACAGCCGCATCCAGCGCGGGCTCCGGCCATGGTCGAAGGCGTTGCTCACCAGCTCGGTGACCACGAGCAGGATGTCTTCGAGATCGTCATCCGGGAACCTGGACAGGGCGAGGCGTGCCAGGCGGCGAATCCCCGCGACGTTCTGCACGTAGTCGTCCAGATCGACGCTTCGCGATCGCGCATTGTGACCGAGGTGGTTACCAGACGGCACAGGTCCCCTACCCTCCTCTCGCCAACACCTGCCGGCGGTACGACCGCCTCCCAGCGATACCCAGACGACGCGCCGTATCAGCCAAGGACAGCAACATGTGATGACTTCTACACCCACGTGTCCCGGCAGATCCGTCAGCAGCCCGTGTAACAGCGGCAGGCGTGACTGCTCGGTGCGGGACTGGACATCGTCCACTGTGGCCGCAACGGCCGGGCAGGAACATCGACGCGACACCGACAAGCAGGTTTATCTCGACGAGCTTCGGGTAACGCGAACCGATTGGCCCAGCTGGCAGGAGGTCACGTGCGAGGACGGTTGTGAGTAACCGGGTATGGCTCTACCGTGAGAACACGACACCAGAAATGCCGAACACCGCGAAATGTCGTTGTCTGGGTTGAACACGCAGGCTGGCCAACCATGCGCGGACGCTTGAGAAGAGCACTCCATGAACGCTCTCTTCCGCTCCGACGAGACCGAGCCCCTGACGATCACAACCCACACCTGCCAAGGCTTTCCGGTCACAGCCGTGCACGGCGAGATCGACATGTGTACCGAAGAGCTGTTCTGTGTCGTGCTGAAGCAGCAGCTGGCGAACAAGCCGTCCGTCCTGGTGGTGGACCTGCGAGGGGTCACCTTCCTCGGCTCGTCCGGCATCCACGTCCTGCTGGCCGGCCACACCGACGCCCAGCTCATCGGTACGCGATTCGCGGTCGTGGCCAACCAGCGAGCCGTGCTGATGCCGCTGTCGGTCACCGGCCTCGATCTCGTCTTCGACCTTCACCACGATCTGCACGAGGCGTTGCGCGTTCACGCTGCCTAGAGTGAGCCCCTGGCTGCGCGGTTCACTCACCTGACGGGACGGAGACGTCGAGTTCGTCATGGTGTGCGATGACGGTCGCGGCGAGCTGGACCAGCTTGACGTTGAGATCTTGAGAGGTGCGCCGCAGCACGTCGAAGGCCTCGTCGGCGGACATTCCGCGGCGGCTCATCAGGATGCCCTTCGCCTGGCCGATCACATCCCGGGAGTCGATCGCATTGCGCAGGTGAACAGCCCGGAGCTCAGCTGCTCCGACGGCCTGGGTGTGGGCCAGGGCCAGCGAGGCGTGTGTTGCCAGCAGCAGCGCCATGCCCTCGTCAGCTTCCTCCAGGCCACGTGGACGACGGGAGTAGACGTTCAAAGCACCGGACAGCAGCGGTAGCTCCGCGTTCGGCAGCAACGTGGTGGACAGCACCGCGCCCACGCCGTACCCGGCGGCGGCCGGACCGAAGCGCGGCCACTTGGACTCGGCCGCCAGATCGAAGCTGCCCGCCACACCGGGGCCCAACGCCAGTGCCGCGTCCAGGCAGGGACCCTCGCCGAGGTCGTATTGCAGCTGATCCAACGTGCCCGCCACCGGATCGGTCTCCACAGGCGTGTGGAAGCGACCGTCCGGCGTACGCAGCGTGACCGACGCCAGATCCGCGCCCGGCACCAGCCGCAGCGTCGCGTGCGTCACCTGTTCGAGCACCACAGCCACGGTGTCGGCATCCAGCAGCGAGTGAGTCAACGTCGCGAACTGCTGAGCGAGCGGCCCCAGCGGGAACCAGTGATCCCCCGCCACCGGACCGGCGACGAACCGCGCCTTGTCCCGAGCCCAATCCCACTCGCTCGGCTGCATGGCCGCTACCCCGGTTCTCCCGCTCCCGCTCCCACCCGTCGCGGGTGCGGACGGTGACCGGCGCATCGGCCCCGCGCTGGTCAACGCCGGCCCGTCTGAACACCAGTCACCTTCGCGGCCAAGCGCAGGGTCAGCCCGACGTCCAGTCGCTACTGGTCAACGTACATCGCATCGGAGGTTTCGGCGATGCCCTGCACCGTGTCCGTGAGAATCGCTCGGTGAACCCGCGGTGGTGGCCGTCGGCCACTCAGGTAGCACGCTCGGGTCCTCGGCTGGGGCATTCCGGTGCCTGAGCCTCCACGATGTTCACGGTGTCCACCACCGACACGGTGCTGTCGGGCAGTCTCACCGGCACCCACAGGTGAGAGCTCTCCGGATCGACCACGTGCGCCCCGAGGACCACGCCGCACAAGAAGATAGCGGGGTGCAGCGCATCGGGGTTGAGGTAGGTGACGACCGCACCGCGGTCAGGGCATGGCGTGATGGACATGGCGAAGTCCGTGGGGTCGGAAGCTCGCACCGGTTCGTTGCTGTGCGGCCTCAGCGGTATGAGGTCGGTTGCTCGACGTTCTGCTCGGATACCCGCGACAGGCCGGTGAAATCACGAGAAGGCGAGTTGCTGTGACGGATCATCGCGGTGACCAGGCACAAGATCGATTCGCTCGCACCGGCGCCTCGTGGCCGACTCGATGGTCAGCCGGCTGCCGAACCAGGCGCGGCCTCATCGCACGCCTGAAGGCGCTGGACGGTCAGAGCGCGGCCACACGTACGGCAGGTCATCCGGAACTTCCGGGAAGAACCGGCGGTAATGCCCAGGATTCTTGCGCACCAGGGCGGACTGGTGGCTGCGGTGCATGGCTTCGTCACCCAGCCAGCCAGGCACCTCACCCTCGGCGGCGAGCTCGTCCTGGCTGCGAACCGTCGTGATCTGCTTGGCGTGCAACAGATCCGCACGCATCGTGGCCTCACACGTGTCGCGGAACCCCGCCGCGCACCACACAGCGCAGATCTCCAGGCCGTATCGCACGAGCGCTTCCTCGTATCCCGCCCACATCCGCGCCGCCGGGTGGTGACGCCAGCCGTGACCGGGCACTGTCAGCGCGCGCTGCAGCTGGAGCGCTTCCACGCGTTGCCTGCCGAGCCTGCGCTGATCCAACACGCTCGCGGTGGCGGCGAAATCGGGGTACGGCAAGAACGTTTGCACACGGCTCGGATACCCGCCGTCACCGCTCACAACCTCAGTTCGTCCCGCTTGATCCATCGAGCGAACAGGACGGACGCGTCGTCTTGCAGTACGTCGTTCTGGTGTGCCAGCACGGCTTTGACCAGTCGCCGCGCTGTCTCGGGTGGCGGGTGCGCCGCAGCGGCTTCCCGCTCGAGGAAGTCCGTCAGCCGCGCCTCACCGAACGACTCTCCATTGTGGTCACGTGCTTCGGTCACGCCGTCGGTGTGCAGCACGAGCCAGTCGTCGGACTGCAGCACCTCCTCGGCGATGGTCAGCTCGCCAGTTCCCAGCCCGAAAGGCCGCCGGCGCCCACCGGTGAGCCGTTTGACGACCTTGCCGGACCGCATCAGCAGCGGCGGTGGGTGTCCCGCGTTGACGTACCGCAGCCGCCCGCTGATCAGGTTCAGTTCGGCCAGGACACCGGTCGCGAACGCGCCGTGGGGGAACTGGGTGTTGATCGTCTCGTCCATCGCCCGGGCCTGTTCGAACAGGCCGTGCCCGGCGCGGCGGGTGCTGCGGCAGGCGGCCAGCGCGGCGGCGGTCACGAACCCGCTGCGCATGGTGTGCCCGACGGCGTCGAAGATCGCCAGTGACGCCATGTCCGTCGACAAGGAGTAGTCGAAGGCATCACCACCGACCTCGTAGCAGGGCTCGAGCATGCCGGCGACGGCGAAGCTGTCCGTGGCAGCGGTGAGCGGTGGCAGCAACTGCCAGATCAGGTCTGCGGCGGGTGTCCTGGGCCTCTGCAGGCGGACGACGTCCAGCCCGTCGCCGTAGTGCGTGCTGATGGTGACCAGGTGACCGATGAGGGCCGACAGCCATTGGCACCGCTCGCGCAGGTCGGGGTCGTGCAGGTCCGTTCCTTCTTGCAGGGTTACGTCGAGCACGCCGAGGCGTTCCACCCCGTCGAGCAGAGGCACCCACAACCGCGGGTGTCCGCCGTTGGTGGACGGCACGGTCTCTACCGTCCTGAACGCCCGGCCCGGCAGGGTGGAGTCCACTCCGAGCGGTGTGAGGCCGGAGCTTTCCCGGTCGCGCAACGGATACAGCGCCCGCTGTTCGTAGTCGACGAGGTAGACCGTGATCTCCAGGCCCAGTGCCTGACCGGCGCGTGCTACGACGACAGGAAGGCGTTCCGGCGGTGCCTGGTGCATGCCGTCGAGCAACTTCACCAGCCCGGCCAGGGGGCCGGTGCGCGGGCTGTTTCCCCGTGAGCGGAACGTGTAGGGAACGCGATGCGGCCAGGTGAGTTCGTCGAGTCGCTCGTTGACCGCGTGCGCCAGCATGTCCCGCTGCAACGCGAGCAAGGGCATCAGTCCGTGCAGATAGGCGTCGACCTCAACCAGACCTGCGTCTCCGCCGAGGGCGAAGTACCGCGTCCACAACTGCTGCAACGTCAGATCGGACCGGATGAAGGCGAGCGACATCGCATGGCGTTGCTCGTCCTGCTGTGATGATTCGTGTTCGGAGAACATGGTGATCAGCGGTCGCGCCGGATGGTGGAGCGGATCAGTGTGCCGGCCAGGTCGCGAAGTTTCTTGTTCTCCTCCTGGGAGGCGCGTGCCAGCATGGCGAACGCGGTTCCCTCGTCCACGTGCTCACGCGCCATGAGGATGCCCTTGGCCATGCTGATGACATCCCGGCCGCGCAACTGGTCGACGAGCGCGTCGCTGAGCTTCCGCGCATCGTCGAACGACCTCACGTTGGCCATCAGAATCGCCGCCTGCGCGGCGAACATCGTGAGCACGTACTCTTCGCGTTCCCCGAACGTGCCCGGCTCCCGCCCGTACACCTTGAGAGCACCGAGTGCGGCCCCGCCGGCGACCAGCGGCGCGCTCAACGTCGCCCGCATCCGAGAACCTCGGGCGGCCGCGGTCCAGCGTGGCCACCGCACTTCCGCGGCGATGTCGTCGACGCGGAACACGCGCCGCTCTTCCCAAGCGCTCAGGCACGGTCCCTCCCCCAGCTCGTACTGAAGCCGGTCCAGCTGTTCCACGAGTGAATCGGTGGCGGCCGCGGTCACCTTGCGGCCGTGCTCGTCCAGCAGCGTCACGCCCGCTCCCGCGATGCCCGGGAGTGCTTCCCCGGCCAGCGACGTGACCAGGCTCAACGCCGTGTGGACCGTCTCCCGGGACAGCAGCAAACCCGACATCCGCGCGGACACGGCCGCCAGTTCGTCAGCCAGCGGCAGGTCGTGGTCCATCCGCCTGGCTTCCCCGCACGCACGGCACCAAAACGGCCGGACACGATCAACCGGCCGTCGGCAAGGGCGCCCTGGGCTGCTCGCGCAGCGGCAGGAGGTTGTCCATAGCGGTGGCGTTCAGCACCCGCGCAACCGTCGCACTGGCGGTGACACTGATCGGCACACGCCGCTCGATCCCCTGTGCACGGATCCGCTCCAGTGCCGTGATGCCGGACGAGCCGAAGTACGCCACTTCCGACAGGTCGAGCACGACCTCCTCGGCGCCGGCGTCCATCGCCTCCGTGCAGCGCCGCTCCAGCTCGTCGCTGTTCGACAGGTCGACGTCGCCGGCCATCTTCACCACGGCCATTCCGTGGCCGGAAGGGCGCTGTGCCGCGTCGGCGTCGAGCAAGGTGAGCAGATCCTCCGTCCCGCCCTCGCGGAACGCCCGGCGCTGACGATCCGCACCGCACCCGTCGCGGTCCAGCACCCGCAGACCGCGCTCCACCAAAGCCAGGTCACCGTTGGCGTCGAGCACCGGCGTCAGCTCGCGCACGAGTGCGATCAGCTGCTGCCGCACCGGTAACTTCCGGCCGGACAGCACGTCCAACGTGCTGCCCGTCAGACCGTCCTTGGCCGCGCGCCAAGAGGCCTGGCGCAGCGTCTCGACGGGCACCGGCACCGCGAGCACACCGCGTTCGACCTCCGCCACCGCCTTCGTGACCAGAGCACGCGCCAGAGCCGCCAGCAGCACCGCGTCGTGCACGCTCGCGGCCACGTCCGCAACACGCACCTCTACCGTCGGCAGGTGAGCGGACGGCCGGACGTCCCAGTAGATCATCCCCTGGTCCAGCGCGGTCTCCGCGTCCAGCAGCGTGTCGGACACGGCTTGGTAGTGCTGCCAGGAGGTGAAGTACGGCGGTGGCCCGGACACCGGCCACCGCGACCACACCATCTGCCGCCAGCTCGCGAAACCGGTGTCGGCGCCACGCGAGAACGGCGAGTTGGCGGTGATCGCGCCGAGCAACGGCAGCCACGGACGCAGGTGGTTGCACACCTGCACCGCCGTCTCACGGTCCGGTACGGCGACGTGCACGTGACAGCCGCAGATCAGCTGCTGTTCTGCCAGCGCACCGAAGGCGCGGGCGATCCGCCGGTACCGCAGGTCGTCCGTGATCACGCCGGTCATGTCTCCCAGCGGTGGCGCGCCGACCGCGATCGCACGGCATCCAGCTGCCCGCGCGGCGCGTGCGACCACGCTGCGCGTGCGAAGCAGTTCACGCCTCACCTGCTCCACGTCCGTACACACCGAGGTGTTGGTCTCCACCTGCGACCCGGTCAGCTCGTGGTCCAGTTCGAGGCCGAACAGCTCACGGGCAGCCGCGACGACGCCGGCAGCCCGGTTCACCGCCACGCCGGTCACCGGATCCACCAGGAGGAACTCCTCCTCCACGCCCACAGTCGGACTGCACGCCTCAGTCGATGATGTCCGCTCCACGTCCCACCGCCCTGCTCGTGGCGCGTGCGCGCCGCAGATGTTCCTGGTGGGTGGCCGAATCATCACAGCACGCGGGACGGCCACCCGAAGGGGTACCGGCGCGCTGCTTCACCGGTGGATGCCCCCGTTCGCCGGAGCGAGCGGGGCACCGGCCGAGTACCCGTTCGCACCAACACGAAACGTCGCCCGATATCAGCCCACCCGCTGCAGCACGACCAGCGATCGCGCCGTCAGAACGAGCTGACCGGTCGCGGCGATCGGCTTCTCGCCCTCACCACGTTTGAAGCTCAATGAAGCGGGCGCAGGCTTCGTATGGGAATGCGAGATCGTCACTGGGACCAGTCGCTGCGGGTCCTGCTCGAGGGCTACGCCTGGCTGCCAGGCCTTCGACGCAGCACCGGCAGCGACGTGGTGCGGACACGAGTCATGGGCCAGCCCGCACTCGGGTTGTGCGGACCGGAAGCCGCGCAGTACTTCTACGACGAGAAGCACGTGCAGCGGCACGGCGCGATTCCCAGCCCTGTGCTGAGCACGCTGTTCGGTCACGGCGCTGTGCACACTTTGGACGGTGACGCCCATCGGCAGCGCAAGAGCCTCTTCCTCTCGCTGGTGACACCCGACTCGATCGCCTCACTGGTCAGCTGCGTGGCCGCCGCATGGGAGGACACCGTCGTCGGATGGCGAGCAGGCCGCGCGGTCGTGCTGTTCGACGAAGCGAGCCGCGCGCTCACGGCCGGTGTGCGCCGCTGGGCCGGCGTCCCGGTGGAAACCCACGACGTGGCGGACCTCGCGGCGGATCTCGTCGCGATGGTCGACGGGTTCGCCACGGCCGGGCCCCGGCACTGGCGTGCCCGCAAGGCCCGCACACGCCGTGAGGCGTGGCTCGGATCGCTGGTGCGACAGGTGCGCGACGGTGAGCTCGACGCACCGCACGGCTCTGCACTCGAGGCCGTGGCACGGCATCGCGACGCGGACGGCGAGCTGCTCGACCCGCACACGGCCGCGGTGGAGTTGCTCAACTTCATCCGGCCGACGGTCGCGGTGTGCTGGTTCGTCGCCTACGCCGGACATGCGCTGCACCGCTGGCCGCAGCACCGGGAACCACTGCGGTCAGGCGGTGACTTCGCTGTGGCGTTCGCACACGAGCTGCGCCGGTTCTACCCGTTCGCGCCGTTCCTCGGTGGCCGCGCGGCACAGGACCTGACGTGGCAGGGCGAGCACGTTCCAGAGGGATCCCTGGTGCTGCTGGACCTCTACGGCCAGAACCACGACAGTCGCTTGTGGACGGACCCGTACCGGTTCGACCCGCACCGGTTCGTCGACCAGGAGATCGGCGCGTGGGACCTCGTTCCGCAGGGCGCCGGTGATCCGCACACCGGGCACCGCTGCCCCGGCGAGCCATTCACCGTCGCGCTGCTCGCCGAGCTGTGCACCCGCCTGGCTCACCAGGACTACGACGTGCCCGGCCAGGACCTCACCATCTCGCTGAGCCGGATTCCGGCGCGCGTCCGCAGTGGGTTCGTGCTCAGCCCGAGGTGAACCCGGCGATGAGCTGAGCGGTCATCCCGCCCCTGCGGAACGGGAAGGTGTGCGCCCCGGCGACCACCTTCGACCGTCCGTCCGGCGCCGCCGCGGTCAGCCGGTCGACCCACGGTTGCGGAGCGAACGCGTCGTGTTCACCACGGGCCAGCAACACCGGACAGCTGACCTCCGTGATGACGCGTTCCGGCTCGTCCTGTTGTGCCGACCGGACGAAGCGGCAGAGCGCCTTCGGGCCGCCGCGCAGGTAGTCCGGCACCGTCGCCGGCCACAGGCCTGGTGGCTCGTGCCGCGAGTTGCGCACGTACGCGCGGAACAAGCCCTTCGCGGCACGTTGCTCCGGCGGGAACGTCGGCCCGAGCAGCACCAGCGACCGCACCAGTTCCGGCTGTGCCGCGGCAACATGCAACGCCGCCTGGGCCCCTGTGGAGTGTCCGACGAGGACCACGGGACCGCCCACCACCTCCTTGACCCAGCCGGACACCGCGTCCGCGACGGCACCGATCTCGGCCGGGCACACGCGCGACGCACGGTGGCCGAAGCCCGGCACGTCGAGCAGGTGTGCCCTGGCCCAGGCACCGCAGCCCGCGAGCGTGTCGACCAGGTAGCCCAACGCCCCGAGGCCCGGCACCAGGACGACGTCCACGTGGCCGTCGTGCTGCAGGCCAGCTTGCAGACTGCGGACCTTCCGGCCCGCGACCTCGTCCCACCGCAGACGCACGTGCTGCAGACCGTCCGGCATGACAGGCCCCTTTCGCACCGGCTCAATGCTGCGGCTACCGCCTTCCCCGGCTCGGAAAACGTGATGCTGCTCCGGGTTTGCCCGCGCTCGAGGGGGCTGACTCCTCTGCCACGGGTCAACAACGCGGCCTGTCAGATGGCGCAGAGCGCCGGCCTGCTCGGCATCAGCAGCGACCACTTCGACCGGGTGTTCAAGACCAACATCTACGCGATGTTCTAACTAGAGCATCCGGGTGAACTCCGTCGCACCCGGTCCTGTGTGGACACCGCTGCTCCCCCCAACGATGCCCGCCGAGAAGGTCGACGACCTCGGCGCGCAGACGCCGATGGGCCGCGCCGCCCAACCCGCCGAACTGGGGCCGGTCTACGTCTTCTTCGCATCACAGGGAGTCCAGCTACATCACCGGTGAGGTCCTGGACGTCACCGGCGGCCAGTTGCTCACCTGACCAGGCGTCCCCCGATCGGCGATGCAGGCGATCCGGTTCAAGTCGCGTCGTCCTGGCTAACCCTCCTCTATGGACCAGAGCAGGGCACCGGTGCTGGAAGCGTTGCAGGCGTATCGCGAGCGCGGCTACACGCCGTTCAACCCGCCCGGCCACCGCCAGGGCCGCGGTGCGGACCCGCGCGTGCTGGAGATCCTCGGTGAAGCGGTGTTCGCCGCCGACGTCATCTCGGTCAACGGGCTGGACGACCGGCTCAACCGGCAAGGCGTCATCGAGCAGGCCCAGCAGCTGATGGCCGAGGCCGTCGACGCCGAGCAGGCGTTCTTCTCGACCTGTGGCAGTTCTCTGTCGGTCAAGAGCGCCATGCTCTCGGTCGCGGGACCGCACGAGAAGCTGATCGTGCCCCGCCATGTCCACAAGTCGGTCATCTCGGGGCTGATCCTCAGCGGTGTCTCACCTGTGTGGCTGTCCCCGCACTGGGACGCCGAACGCCACCTGTCCCACCCGCCGGGCGCAGACGAGGTGCGCGAGCTGTTCGAGGCCGAGCCGGAGACCAAGGGCATGCTGCTGGTGACTCCCAACGACTACGGCACCTGCGGCGACATCGCCGCGATCGCGGAGGTCTGCCACGACTTCGGCAAGCCGCTGATCGTGGACGAGGCCTGGGGTGCGCACCTGCCGTTCCACGACGACCTGCCGCCGTGGGGCATGGACGCGAACGCCGACGTGGTCGTGACGAGCGTGCACAAGTCCGGTGCCGCGGTGGAGCAGAGTTCGGTGTTCCACATGCAAGGCGACCTGGTCGACCCGAACGTGCTCAAGGCCCGCGAGGACCTGCTGGCCACCACCAGCCCGACCTCGCTGGTCTACGCCACCCTCGACGGCTGGCGGCGGCACATGGTCCAGCACGGCGAGGGCCTGCTCACCGCGGCCCTGGCGCTGGCCCACTCGACCCGCGCCGCGATCAACGACCTGCCGGGCCTGCGCGTGATGGGCGAGGCGGAGTTCATCGGCGAGAAGCTGGCCAAGTCGCTCGACCCCCTCAAGATGGTCATCGACCTGACCGGCCTCGGCATCAGCGGCTACCAGGCCGCCGACTGGCTGCGTGAGCACCAGCGCGTCACCGTCGGCCTGTCCGACCACCGGCGCATCGTCGCCCAGTTCACCCACGCCGACGACCACCGCACCGCCGGCATTCTGCTCGACGCGCTCGGCGCCCTGGTCAAGGCCGCCGACGAGATGCAGACGCCACCACCGGTGGATCTGCCCTCACCGGAGGACCTGCAGCTGGAGACCGCGATGCTGCCGCGCGACGCGTTCTTCGCCGAGGTCGAGCAGGTCGGCGCCGACCAGGCGATCGGACGGGTCTGCGCCGAGATGGTCACGCCCTACCCGCCCGGCGCACCCGCCATCCTGCCCGGTGAGGTGATCACCGAAGAGGTCGTCGACTACGTCCGCAGCGGCCTGAACGCCGGGATGCAGCTGCCTGACCCGGCCGACTCGGAGCTGAAGACGTTCCGCGTCGTGGCCAGGAAGCCGTAACGGCGTCAGGGCAGCGTGCGCAGGTAGGCCGGTGCACGTCGTGCGGGTGCCGCGCGTTCGAAGTCCGCGGCGAACCGCAGGACCGTCGCGTCCGCCCCGTGCCCGCCCAGGAACGACACCCCGATCGGCAACGGCCCGGCGAACCCCGCCGGGACCGTGATGGTCGGGTAACCGGCGACCGCCGCCGGACTGGCGGTGCTCGGCCCGTCCGGATCGCCGTTGTCCGCGGTGGGCCACGCCGGACCGTTGGTGGGCGCCATGATCACGTCCAGGTGGTGGGCGGCGAGCACCTCGTCGATCGACCGGCGCGCCAGTGTCGTCGCGGTGCGCCGCTGGTCGAGGTAGGCCGCGCCGCCGATCGGCGGCGCCTTCTCGGCGTCGAAGAAGCGCTCCTGCCCGAACCTGCTCAACTCGACCGGGTCGTTCTCGTTGAACTCGATCAGCTCCCGCACCGTCCGCGGCACGCCCGGCCGGGTCCTCAGGTACTCCTCCACGTCGTGCTTGAACTCGGTGACCAACGCGGCACGTTCGGCGGCGTGGATCTCCTCCTGGTACCGGAGTTCGACGTCGACAGTGGTGGCGCCGCAGTCGCGCAGGACCTCCACCGCCGATTCCAGGACCCGGTCGACCTCGGCGCAGAACCCTGCCTTGCGCCACACGCCCACCCGCGCACCCCGCAACGCACCGGGCGTGAGCGGGTGGTCCACACCTGCCAGCACCGACATCAGGGCGGCGACGTCCTCGACGTTTCGGGCCATCGGGCCCGCGGTGTCCTGCTCGAGCGAGATCGGTACGACACCGGCGCCGCTGACCCTGCCGAGCGTCGGTTTGAACCCCACGACGCCCGTGTGGCCCGCCGGGGACACGATCGAGCCGTTGGTCTCGGTGCCGATCGCCACCTGCGCCAGCGAGGCCGCCACCGCCGCGGCCGACCCGGACGAGGAGCCGCACGGGCTGTGCCCCAGCACGTAGGGGTTGCGGGTCTGCCCACCGACCGCAGACCAACCGGACGGCGCCCACGGGGAGCGGAAGTTCCCCCACTCCGACATGTTCGTCTTGCCCAGCACGACGGCACCGGCGGCGCGGAGGCGGCGCACCAGCTCGGCGTCCTGTCGCGGCGGCACGCACAACGCTCGTGAGCCGGCCGTGGTCGCCAGGCCGGCCGTGTCGATGTTGTCCTTGAGCAGCACCGGAACACCGTCCAGCGGTCCACGTGACTGTCCGCGCGTGCGCCTGTGATCGCTGTCAGCCGCCTGCTTCAACGCCGTCGGGTCCACCGCCAGCACTGCCCGTACCAGCCGGTCGACGTCAGCGATGCGCCGCAGGTAGGCGTGAGTCAGCTCGACCGAGGTCAGCGTGCCGTCCGCCATCAGATCGGCGAGCAGCGGGATCGTCACCCGGTCCAGGTCGACGTCTGCGCCCAGACCGGCGGTCACCGGGGCGCTGGCGGTCACGAGCTGCATCCTGCAATTGCCGGACCACGGGCGTCGGGAGTCAACCACAGAACCGCCGATTCAAACGTGTTCTCCCTCACACGTCGTTGTCGAAGCACCCCGTAACACCAGGTAGGCGCTTGATCGTGCGCAAACGGGGTAACTGAGTTGCATCGAGCAGTCTGGTTCACCCGAGGAGAGGCGCCATGTGTGGAATCGCCGGAGAGGTCGTGACCGCGCAGGTGGGAAGCCCCGACCTCGCCGCGGTGGAACGCATGACGCGGTCCCTGTGGTCACGGGGCCCGGACGGTGCGGGGCACTGGTCCGAGGGACGGGTGGCGCTCGGACACCGAAGACTGTCGATCATCGACCTGTCCGAGAACGGCACCCAGCCCATGATCGATGACGATCTCGGGCTGGCGATCGTGTTCAACGGGTGCATCTACAACTACCGGGAACTGCGCGCGGAGCTGTCGAGCCGTTACCGCTTCAGGTCCACCAGCGACACCGAGGTGATCCTGAAGGCCTACGACCGCTGGGGTGAGCGGTTCGTCGAGCACCTCGTCGGCATGTTCGCGATCGCGCTGGTCGACCGGCGGCGCGACCGGGTGCTGCTGGTCAGGGACCGACTCGGGATCAAGCCCCTCTACGTGGCCGAAGTGCGGGGGCGGACGCGGTTCGCCTCGACCCTGCCCGCGCTGCTGGCGGGTGGCGGTGTGGACACGGAACTCGACCCGGTGGGCCTGCACCACTACCTGACGTGGCACTCCATCGTTCCCGCACCGCGCACGGTCCTGCGGGGCGTGCGCAAGCTGCCGGCCGCCACGATCCGCGTGCTCGAACCGGGCCGGGCGCCCCGCGATCACGTCTACTGGCAGCCGTCGTACACGCGGCGGTCCGTGCACGCCGAGTGGACCGCGCAGGACTGGCGTGACGCGGTCCGTGAGGCGTTGCAGGTCGCGGTGCGGCGGCGGACGGTGTCCGATGTGGACGTCGGTGTGCTGCTCTCCGGAGGACTGGACTCCAGCCTCCTGGTGGCGTTGCTCGCCGAGGAAGGGCAGCGGCCCAGCACGTTCAGCATCGGCTTCACCGACCGCGACGGAGTGGACGGTGACGAGTTCGCCTACTCCGACGCCGTCGCGCAGAAGTTCGGCACCGATCACCACCAGCTGCGCGTCGACGACGAGCAAATCGCCTCCGCCGTCGAGCACGCCGTGGGATCGATGAGCGAACCGATGGGCAGCCACGACGCCACCGCGTTCCACCTCGTGTGCCGCGAGGTGTCCCGGCACATCAAGGTCGTGCAGTGCGGTCAGGGCGCCGACGAGGTGTTCGCGGGCTACCGCTACCACCAGCCCGCGGCCGGCGCGGCACGGCACCAAGCGGCCGACGTGCTCCGCGAGGCGTTCCACGACCTGACCCACGACGAGCTCGCGCACGTGCTGGAACCGCACTGGCTTCCGGATGAGGACGTCAGCAGCGACCTCGTTGCGCGGCACCTCGCCGCTCCTGGCGCGGACACTGCGCTGGATGCCGTGCTGCGGACGGACACGCATCTGCTGATGCCCGACGACCCGGTCAAGCGGGTCGACAACATGGCGATGGCGTGGGGCGTCGAGGCGCGCGTGCCGTTCCTCGACCAGGACCTCGTGGAACTCGTCGCGGCGTGCCCGCCGGAGCTGAAGTCCGGACAGGACGGCAAGGGAATCCTCAAGGACATCGGGCGCGATCTGCTGCCCGTCGAGGTGGTCGACCGCAAGAAGGGGTACTTCCCGGTTCCGGCGCTCACCCGGCTCGACGGAGAGGTGCTCGACCTGCTCCGCTCCGCGTTGAGCTCCCCCGCCGCTCGCCGTCGCGGCGTCCTGCGACCCGGTTACGTCGACGCCCTGCTGGCCGATCCGAACGGCCAGTTCACCAAAACCGGGGGTAACGCGCTGTGGCACCTGGGCGTGCTGGAAATCTGGCTGCAGCAGCACGGCATCGGCTGAGTCTGCACGGGCTGGAGCAGGAACCCGACGGCGGCGGCGCGAAGGAACGGCTGCTGCGGCAGCGCGCCGCGGAAAGGAACCCGTGATGACCCGGCCGGACGTGCGTCCCGGAACCATCGTGATCTACACCGACGTCGCTTGCGC
Organism: Lentzea roselyniae; assembly: GCF_039537795.1. Taxonomy (NCBI): domain Bacteria; kingdom Bacillati; phylum Actinomycetota; class Actinomycetes; order Pseudonocardiales; family Pseudonocardiaceae; genus Lentzea; species Lentzea roselyniae. Next base: position 78,721 of record NZ_BAABBE010000031.1, on the reverse strand, counting down.
GTGGTCGACCGTCACGATCGCGCGGCTGCTGCGCACCCGCGCCGACCTCGGCCTCGACGAGCAGGTGCTGCTGGACCACCGGTGCTTCCTGCTCGAGGACGTCAACTCCTTCCCCATCCCCAAGAAGCTCCTCGACTCCGAGATCCCGGTCGCCGGCGCCCTCGAACCGAGTCTGGGCTGGAAACCCTGGCAGGCCGACCCGTCCGAGTGGCCGGTCACCACAGCGCCGGCCAACGAGGCCGTGCACGCCGCTAAACTGCAGTCACCACAGGCCGCCGAGGAACTCGACCTTGCGCTGCGCTTGGCGTTCTTCCGCGACAGCCGGTGCATCTCGCTGCGCCACGAGATCGTCGACATCGCGCAGGGCTGTCCGCACGTCGACGCCACCGAGATCGGCGCGGCACTGAACGACGGCCGGGCACGCGGACCCATGATGCTCGACTACCACGCTCATCGAGATGCCGTGCAGGGCAGTCCGCATCTGTTCTTCGCCGACGGTTACGACGTGCACAACCCCGGCGTTCAGCTGCGCTGGGAAGGCGAGCAGGGCGCCGGGTTCCCGGTGGTGGACTCCGACGATCCCCTGGTGTTCGAACGACTTCTGCGGCACGCCGCAGCCGCTGACCGGTCGACGACGGCCACATGACAGGGACGATCGAACTGCCGTTGGGGGGCATCGTCGGCCGATCAGCGACGTTCGAACGCTGCCGCACGACGGCGATCGGCCTCGGCGGCAGCGCGGTGACGGGCGGCAGCGGTGCGATGGTCCTCGGCGTCGCTGCCGCCGCGTGCCGCCGCCTGCTCGTGTGCCTGCGCTGCTCGTTCGTGCGCCGCAGCAGCCCGGCCGAGACTCTCCCGCAACCTCTCCTGCGCCTCAGCCGCATGTCTTCGAGCCTTGCTCAGAGCACCGACGGCCGACTCGATGTCGGTGCCCGTTGACGCCCTTCCCGCATCGGTGGCGAGTTCGGCCCGGCGCGACGCCAGTTGCAGGATGCGCTCTGACGTGAGGTTCGCCCCGCGACGCCGCGCGCTCCCCAGCCAGCCGCGTACCTTCCCTCTGACCTGATGCCACGACGACCGCGTCCAATCGACGAAAGATCTCGTCAGGCCTGCGCCCGGCGCAGGCCGTGCGGCTGAAGCTACTCGTCTTTCTCCCATCTGCTCGAGCGGACACCACTCGTCGCCGGGCGGGTCAGCTCATGGTGGCCAGCAAGCTCTCGCACGCCCGCGCGCACTCACGGCACGCCTCCGCACAGATCCGGCAGTGTTCGTGCATCTCCGCGTGCTGGCCGCACTCGTCGCCACAGGACTTGCACACCATCGCGCACGCCTCCAGCAACGTGCGGCTGATGTTGGCGTCGTAGCCGGTGTGCCGCGACAACACCCGCGCCGTCGCGTTGCAGACATCGGCGCAGTCCAGGTTCGTGCGCACACACTTCGTCAACTCCGCCACCGAGTCCTCGCTCAGACAGGCGTCGGCACAGGCCGTGCAGGCTTCGGCGCACGCGATCAAGGCGTCGATCGCGGCCGCGAGCTCGACGCGGTCCATCGTGATCTCGGCGGGATAGCTGCGCAGCATCGGCATGGTCGTTGAGGTCATCGTGGTCCACCCCTCATCGGAAACATCGCGACCTCACGGCTACCCCGATCACGACCTGGTCATCCGTGATCCTGTGTCGTCCGGCCTTGAACTCGGTCCCTGATCTCGGTGTTGATCGCACTGCTGTCGATGCCGCGGTCCTGGAGCAGCGCATCGATCTTCGCCTCGAGCCGGTCGTCGCTCTCGCGGGACTGGGACGAACCCCACGCGTAGAGGAACGCCAATCCCACCACCTGCCACATCAACTGGAGGAACTCCGACTGCCAGTTCTCCAGCGTCGCCGACAGGAACTGCGGGAAGAACTCCGACCAGGAGAAACTCGATCCGTGCTCAGCCGCCGAGTTGCCCACCTCGATGACCTGACTGATGAACTGGCCGATCCAGGACAGCAGGAACAAGGCGAAGGTGACCAACACGAAGGAATAGGCCTTGCTGAACGACGGCCGCTCGCGCCCACTTGTCGACCTGGTCATTTCGAACGTCCCGTCATGAGGGAACCCACGCCGTCGCCAAGTTCGGGACCGCCGCACGAGCGCGCTGGTAAACGCGCAGCATGTCGGCAGCGACCCGGTGCCACGAGTAACGCGCGGCTACACGATCCTGTCCCGCTATGCCGAACTCCTGGCGCTGGGTGGCGTCGGCCAGCAACGCGCGCAACGCACGCGCCAGCGCAGCTGGATCGCGCGGCGGAACATGCACACCGGTCACGCCGTCCACCACGGTGTCGGTGAGCCCACCGACCGCGGTTGCGACCACCGGCACGCCGCAAGCCATGGCTTCCAGGGGCACGATGCCGAACGGCTCGTACCACGGTGCACACACCACGGCATCCGCCGATCGCAACAACGCGGGCATGTCCGACCGTGACACCTTCCCGGTGAACACAACGCGGTCCGCGACCCCGGCATCAGTCGCCAGCGCCCTCAGCCGCTTCGCCTCGGGATCGTGCCGCAACCTGTCCCTTGCAGGCCCACCGGCGATCACCAGCTCAGTGTCATCCAGTTTGGACAGAGCAGCGATGACGTCGTCAAATCCCTTGCGCGGCACGAACCTACCAACCGTGACGATGCGCTTTGGTTGGCCGCGTTCGGCACGCGGACCTTCTGGGGTGAACATCGCCAGGTCCACCCCGCACGGCACGATCGAGATGCGTGAACGCGCAATCCCCATGCGGATGAGTTCGGACACCTCGTCCGAACAAGTGGCCGCGATCGCGGCGACCCGCCGGCCGATGAGCCGTTCGACACCGACACGCTCGGGTGGGCTCGTGTCATCGGCAGCCTGATAACGCCGTTTCACGATCCCGAGTGCGTGGTATGTCTGCACCACGGGGACGTTCATCGGACGCGCGCCGTGCACCGCCGCGAGCCCTGACATCCAGAAATGGGCGTGCACGACATCCGGCGTCTCATCGCTCCATTGCGCGGCGAGGAAGTGGGCAAACTCCCCCATGTGCGGCAGAAGTTCGTCCTTGGCGAGCCGCGTCGCCGGACCAGCCGGCACGTGCACCACGTCATAGCCTTGATCAGTGCGCACGCGGGCAGGTGAGCGTGGATGGTCGCGCCTGGTGTACACCGTCACCTCGTGCCCGTGCCGGCACAACGCCGCCGACAACTCCGCCACGTAGAGGTTCTGTCCCCCGGCGTCCACATCGCCCGACGCCGCCAGCGGGCTGGCGTGTTCGGACACCATCGCGATCTTCACTTGCTCACCTCCGTCAACGGATCAGCGCTTCGACTCCTTCCGAGCCACAGCGCCCAACGTCCGTCGGTCACGTGCCGTAGCGCTTCTCCGGTCAGGCCGCCGATGATTGCGAGCAGCCCCGGAGACGCCCTTCCAGCAGGTCACGCGCATGACCCCGTCTGACACCAGCGACAACACCGCTGTCGCTGGTGTCAGGACACAAATCGTGTCGGTCACGAACGGCGGATAACCAACAGCACGGCGGTCGAAACACCGCTACTGACCGTTGCGGCGGAAGACGATGACGATCGTCGTTTGAAGTGGCGGTGTACGGGTACGGCACGAATGACCGCAGGAGGAGGAGAGCAGCCAGCGGAGGCAGAGCGATGAACGTCGTTGACAGGATCCGTTCCGCAACCCGCGAGCACGTTCTCGTCGCCATGCTGGGCATACCGCGGCTGCTGCGCCATCCGGTGTGGCGGGCCGCCGAACCGAACCAGGGCAACGGACTCGGCGTGCTGCTGGTGCCAGGTTTCGGGTTCGGCGACGCCAGCCTCGCCTTGACCGCGACATGGTTGCGCAACAGGGGCCTGTCAGCAGCAGGCGCTCAGATCGGTCTCAACGTGGGCTGCACCAGCGAACTCGTTGAACGGACCGAACGCCGGCTGGAGCAGCACGCCGAAGCGACCGGTCGCCGCGTGGTCCTGCTCGGACAGAGCCGAGGCGGCGGCCTCGCCCGGCTCGTGACCGGGGCCCGCGTAGTAGCGCAGGACCACGGCCGCGCGCTGTTTCCTGGGCAGGGCGGCGAGGCGGCGGATCATCGCGTCCCGCTCGGCCCGCTGGTCCGCGCCGTCTGAGATCACCATCGGCTCGACCTCGGCCCGCGGGGACGTGCGGGTCAGCCTTCTGCGCCAGGACAGGTACTCGTTGACGACCATCCGCCGCACGTAGGCGTGCGGCTCGTCCATTCCCGAGATCTGTTCCCAGCGTTCGAACGCCCGGCCCAGCACATCGCTCACCAGCTCCTCGGCCAGCCACGTCCGGCAGGTCAGAACCGTGGCGAACCGCATCAGCGCGGGACGCTGCCTTGCCACGTACTCGGTGAACTCCATCGGCAACTCCCGATCATCGACTCGACCTCGATTTCGCACCCCTAATGAAGAAGTGACCTCTAACGTTGCATCCGATCTCTCAACAGCCCGAGCGGACTGAGCTGTGACGACACCGACGCTGATCCTCATCGGACAGTTCGAACCGGACCTCGCAGAGGAAGTGGAGACGACGATTGGTATCGCCGCCCGATGAGCTGAGCTACCGGTCGGTGCTGCGACTGCCGGACGTCGGCAGGCTCGTGACCGCGTCCACGGTCTCCCGGCTGGCCGAGCAGACCTTCGCACTGGCGATCGTGCTCTACACGCTCGAACGGTTCCACTCGCCCGCGCTGGCCGGTGTCGTCGCGTTCATCGCGATGGCGCCGGGTCTGGTGCTGAGCCCGATCGCCGGCGCCGTGCTGGACCGGCTCGGCGCCGCCCGTGCGATCACGGTCGACCTGCTGGCGAGCGCGGTGCTGGTGTTCGCCCTCGTCGTCGCCGACCGAACGGACTTCACCAGTTCGTGGCTGCTGATCGTCGTCGCGGGCCTGTACTCGCTGACGAGCCCGCTGCACCTGGCCGGCGTGCGCACGCTGCTTCCCCGGCTCGTGCCCGCGCACGCGCTGCCTCGCGTGAACGCCTTGGACACCAGCACGTTCGCCGTGGTGGACGTGCTCGGGCCGGTGCTCGCGGGCGGGCTGTTCGCGTTGACCGGGTCGTGGGTGACGCTGGCGCTCATCGGCGGGCTGTACGTCGTGGCCGCCGTCCTGCTGGTCCCGCTGGCGCTGCGGACAGCGGAACAGCGCGCCGAACACCCGCACCTGTTGCGGGAAGCCGCTTCCGGTCTCGGCTATCTGCTGCGCCACTCGACTTTGCGCGCGCTGGCCGGGTCATACTCGCTGTACCAGGTGAGCTGGGGCGTGCTGGTGGTCGCGGTGCCGGTCACCGTGCAGCGCGAGCTCGCCACCGCCGACGCCGCCGAGGTGGGCACCGGCCTGCTGTGGGCTCTGGTCGGGGTGACCGCCGTCGTGGGTGCGTTGTTCGTCGGGCGGCTCGAGAGCACGAACCGCGAACGCGGCTGGATCATGGCGGGCACCCTCGGCACCGCTGTCGCCGTCTTCCCGATCGCCGGGCTCGGCGGCCTGGTGTGGCTCGCGGTGGGACTGGCGCTGGTGGGTCTGCTGTCCGGACTGGTGGACGTCGGCACGCTGACCCTGCGCCAGCGCCGCACCGACCCCGAGCAGCTGGGCCGGGTGCTGGCGACGTCCATCAGCGCCAACATGTCCGGCCTGCCGCTCGGGTCGCTGATCGGCGGTCTGGTGCTGGCCTGGTCGGTGCCGGCCGCGTTCGCCGTCGGTGCCGCCGCGGCCGCCTGCTCGGCTGTGGTGGCGCTCCTGATCTCCCGGTCCAGCTGAGGCCACGGCCTTCGTCAGCTCGGCACCACGCGATACCGCACGTGCGTGACCGCCGGTGACGACACCGAGAACTCCTGCTCCAGCGCCACGGACACGCCGTCGAACAGCCGCGCGCCGGCGCCGAGCAGCAGCGGCACCAGGTTGAGCTGCACGCGGTCGAGCAGCCCTGCCCGCAGGACCGCCCTGCTGGTCTCGGCTCCCATCACGATCACGTCCCTGCCGCCGGCGACCTCCCCGGCCTGCCGCACGGCGGCGGCCACGTCGGTGACGAACGTGAAGGAGGCCGAGCGGGCGGGCAACGGAGGTCGTCCGGTGCGGGTGAGCACGAACGTCGGCGCTGGGTAGGGCGTGTCCTCCCAGTGCGGCAGGCCCAGCTCGAACGTGTGGCGGCCGCAGACGACCGCACCCGCCGACGCCGTCATCCAGGCGGCGACCTCCTGGTCGATCGGTGCGGGCGCGCCGAACATCCAGGAGTGCAGCGCCTCGCCGCCCTCCCCCATCGGGTTCTCCATCGAGACGTTCGGTCCGGTGACGTAGCCGTCGAGAGAGATGCTCTTGTGCACGATGACGTTTCCCATGCACAGGCAGACCGGCGAGCGTCCGGAAACTCATCGGTGGACGCCCGCCGTTCCCCTGCTCGGTTACTTCAGGGCGTAGGCGCGGATGATGGTCTGGCTCTGCTTGTTCCCCTCGGCGTCGTGGACGGACGAGCGCAGCGAGACGAACTTCGCGCCGGCCGGGTGGCGGACCGTGACCGTCCACTGTGTACGGTCACGCTGGACCAGCGCCGGAGCCCAGGTCTTGCCGTCGTCGCAGGAGACGTCGACCGTCGGCTTGGAGATCTGGCCGGGGGTGGCGCTTCCGTTGCGCTGCACCGACATCGGGATCCGGAAGAACCTGCCGGCGGGTGCGGCGTTGCGGTCGTCGAGGTCCGGTGCGTACCGCACGCCGAGCAACGGCAGGAGGGTTGCTTCGAGGGGCCGCTCACCGCGCTGCGAGGTGAACGTCCACTCCGCCTCGTACCGGGTGGTCAGGCCCGCGTAGGTGGAGCGGTCCGCGGTGGTGCGGGCGGTGTACGCCGCCCGTTCCGGACCCACCGCGAACACGCCGTAGACCGCCTGGTCGTTTTCGCCGATGACCTCGCCGTCGCGCAGCAGCTCCGTGCGACCGCGCATCGCCTGCGAGCTGTCGCGGCCGGGGTCCTGGTCGGCCAGCGGTGAGATCTGGAAGTGCAGCCGGTCCAGTCCCCGGAACGCCGTGGACCCGACCTCGCCGTCGAACAGGGACGGTCCGAAGACACCGCGGTTCCAGCGGACGGTCGTGGTCTTCCCGCGGGGGTACACCACCGGCTTGATCTGCACGTGCTCGCCGAGCCACTGGTCGCCGACCACCTCGGTGAAGGTGCGGAAGGCCCACGGCACGTCCGGTGTGTAGTACTCGGTCAGGGTGCCGGGCAACGGGATGGCCACCAGGTCGCGAACACCGGTCGAGCCCGGTGTCGTGCTCGCGTGCTCGGACCGGACCTTCGCGAGGTCGCCCGTCCGATCGTGCCACCTCGGTGTCCTCGGGACGGCGTGGTCGGTGTGCTTCAGGTGGTACAGGTACGGGCTGCCGTCGAACGACTGTCCGTTCCACTTCGCCTTCGTGGTCTGCGTGGTGAAGGTGAACGCGTCGTGCCGGGTGGACGACGGTCGCACGGTCAGCCGCTGGAGCTCCTCTCCGAACGCCAGCACCGACTCCCCGGTGAATCCGAACTCGGTGCTGGTCGTGCGCTGGAAGTCGAGCTGGGTGCGGACGTCCCGGGAGGACGGCTCGTCCACCGTGATCCCGACGGGCATCGCCTCGCGGGCGTCGAAGACCAGCGAAGTCTTCTTGCCCACCGTGAACGTCGGTTCGGCCATGTACGCCTTGCGCCCGGTGGCGGCGTCCCGGACGAAGCCGGTGTAGGTGTACTCGCCCGCGGGCAGCCGGACCGTGGTGGGCCCGGTGGCGAAGGCCTTGTAGACGTCCACCCGGCCGATCGGGACGAACCGGTAGCGGTAGTCGGTGCTGGGCGAGCCGTCGTGAGCGATCGCGCTGAGGTCGACGTCGTAGCTCTCGACCTCGCGATGCACCGCGATCGGCGTGCGCACCGCGGTGGTGCCGGCCGTCGCGGTGATGACGCCCGAGACATCACCGGAAGGCCCGTTCACCGCGACGTCGGCGGTGACGGTGACGGTGGCCTGACCACCTGCCGGCACGGTCACCGTCGCCGGGGTGATCGTGAACATGCCCTGCGGTGCGGGAGAACCGTCCTGGTGCTTGACGTCGGCCGAGAGGCTGAAGGTGGCCGGTGCGGTGCCGTGGTTGGTGTAGGTGAGGGTCTTCTTGATCGCGGCCGTGTCCTGGTAGGGCCAGCGCACCTCGCCGAAGTTCAGGCTCGCGGGTGCGGTGGACGTGGTCGCGCCGACCGCTTTGCCGACGTCGACCCGGCCCGCGCCCTGCTGGTGGACCGTCAGTCCGGCCTTCGCGGTGGCGCTGCCCATCAGCGTGGACTTCAGCTGCTCCGCGGTCCAGCCCGGGTGCTGCCCTGCGAGGATCGCCGCCGCGCCCGCGACGTGCGGTGCCGCCATCGACGTGCCCGTCAGCGGCAGGTGGCTCTGGCCGGGCTGCCCGTTCACGCTGTGCGCGGCGCGGGCCGCGGTGATGTCGACGCCGGGCGCGGTGATGTCCGGTTTGACCGCACCGTCGCCGAACCGGGGACCCCGGCCGGAGAACTCGGCCAGGTTGTCCGAGCGGTCGACCGCTCCGACGGTCAGCGCCGCGTCCGCGGTGCCCGGCAGTCCGACGAAGCCCTGGTTGCCCGCGGCGATGACGAACAGCGTCCCGGTTTCGGCGGTGAGCCGGTTCACCGCCTGCGACAACGGATCCGTGCCGTCGCTCGGTTCGCCGCTCAGGCTCATGTTGACCACGTCGGCACCCTGGGCCGCCGCCCACTGCATGCCTTCGATGATCGTCGACACGTGGCCGACACCGTCGTCGCCGAGCACCTTCCCGTTGAGGAGCCTGGTGTCCGGCGCGACTCCCCGGTACCGGGTGTGCTCGCCGGTGATGATCGACGCGACGTGCGTGCCGTGCCCGTGCCGGTCGTCCGGGCTGTCACCGCCGGTGAAGTCGCGGGCGTCCACCACCGCGCCGGCGAGGTCGGGGTGCGTGGCGTCGATCCCGGTGTCCAGCACCGCGACCTTCGTACCCGCACCGGTGTGGCCTGCCTGCCACGCGGCCGGGGCGCCGATCTGCGGCACCGAGTGCGCCAGAGCCACCCGGACCCGTCCGTCGAGCCACACGCGGTCCGCCTTCTGGGCCACCGGCCAGAACGCCGCCGAACGAGCCACGGAGACGGCCGTCGCCCCCATGGCGGGCAGTTCGCGCGTGACCTGGGCGGCGGCAGTGCTCGGCGCCGGTCCGGCGTGGTCGACGATCAGCGGCAGGCGGTCGGCAGAGGCGTCGTCGAACCCGGCGGCGATCAGGTCGGTGACGTTGAACAGCCGCGGGTCGAGAACCCCCTTCTGCAACAGTGCCTGCGCGTCCTCCGGGACGACGTTGAGGTCGCCGTGCTCGTCGGTGTAGGACTCGAACAGGAAGCGCTCACGGCCAGGAGCGGGCCGGACGTTCACCACCCGCTTACCGCTGACGGTGATCTTGTCCCCGGTCAGCAGTGTCACGGTCGCACCGTTGGCACCAACCGGCGTGATCACGACCGGATCGGCGGCCGCGCTCGGTGCCGCCGACACCACCGTCCCCGCCAGCACGAGTGCCAGCAGCCCCGGTAAGGCTCGTCTGCTTCGCATCAAACATCTCCACAAAGTTGTTGTCGTGGTTCGACTCGCGGACCAAGACACGCCATGTCCTCCTGACCGGGTTGCAACCTCCCGGTGAGGACATGGCGTGACTAACCGCGTGAATGCCGGTGGGGAACGGACAAAGAACGAACGCGAGGACCGGTTCGCGGCGTACTTCGCCGCCAAATCGGGCGCGATGCGCGCGACCGCGTACCTGCTGTGCGGCGACTGGCACCGCGCGGAGGACCTCGTCCAGACCGCGTTCGTGAAGCTGTACCTGGTGTGGCACCGGGTCGGCCACGAGGAAAAGCTGGACTGCTACACGCGCCAGGTTCTGGTGCGGACCTTCCTGGACGAGAAGAGACGCGGGTTCTTCCGGCGCGAGCGGCCGACCTCCGAGATCGGGGACCGCCCGCTGTCCGAACCGGACGACCACGTCGAGAACCGCGTCGTGCTGGTCGAGGCGCTCGCCGCGGTCGCGCCGCGGCAGAGGGCCGCTCTGGTGCTGCGGATCTGGGAGGACCTGTCCGTCGAGGACACCGCGAAGGCGATGGGCTGCAGCACGGGGACGGTCAAGAGCCAGCTAGCCCGCGGCCTCGCGACGATGCGCTCCCTCGTGCCGGTCAGCAGTGCGTGACCTCGTGAAACAGCTGGGTAATGCGGAACAAGGAGCCCAAGAGATGGATGAGCGTGAACTGCGGACAGCGATGGACGACGCCGTGGCGGTGGCGCCGCCGCCGATGATGGAAGGGCCCGTGCTGGTGGCCGGTCGGCAAGCCCTCAAACGACGTCGTGCGCTGCGGGCGAGCACCGCGAGCGCGGCGGTGGTCGCGATCACGGCGGTCGGGGTGGCCGTGCTCGCTTCAGGCCAGGGCCACAACGGTTTCGCTCCGGTCGGCGCGAAGCCGTCGGCAGTGCCGGACACCGTTGCGTCGTCACCGACCGCACGTCCCGACGCGACGGCGACCTCCGGCCCGCACCACGACCGCGCCGCGGCACTGGCGGCCGCGCTGAGCGACCTGGCACCGGACGGGTTCGGGACACCGGACGACCTCAAGGGCACCGGTGACTTCGCCAACCGGCCGTTGAAGAGCCACAAGGCCATGTCGGCCGGCGCGGTGAACGGCACCGAGCTGTGGCAGTACGCCGCGGGCACCCCGCTGACCAAGGGCGCGGCTGTCGGAGAGCTGGTCGCCACGGTCCACTCGCCGGGGTCGGCGACGACCGGGGAAGGCTGCGGGCTGAAGCCGACGGCGTGGGACTCCTCCCTCGCTCACTGCACCGAGGTGAACGTCAGCGGCAAGACGGTCGCCGTCGCGTCCGTCACCTACCCGGCCGTGGACGGCCTGCCGCCCGCTCAGTGGGCCGGCTATCGCCACGCTGACGGCACCGTGGTGTTCGTCATGCAGTCCACCGGAATGGCCCGATCGGGCCGCCCCGCCCTGGCCGCGATGCCGATGACCGATCAGCAGCTGGCCGCCCTGGCCGTCGATCCGCGCCTCAGTCCCCGGTGAGGAAGGCCACCGGGATCGCCGATCTGCGGCCCTCCGGCATGACGACGCGTTCGAAGCGGTAGCACCCTCCACTTCGGACAGACCGTCGCTGTGGCTCGCCGGCACCACGGCGCCCGCCTGCTGGTGTCGCCAGTGCGCGGGAGCGGAGGAGGACCGCTTGTCTAGGCTGAGCCCTCGAAACCGAGGAGTGCTCATGAAGCTCTACGCAGTCGCCGCCGTCGTCGACTCGGTCATGGCGGCCTTGCGCGGCACCGGAAGCGTGCGCAAGGTCACGAAAACCGCGCTGATGCCCGCCCTCGCGCTGACCAGCCCGCCACACGACCCTGGCATGGCGGTGGGCCTGGCCGGATCCTGGGCCGGCGACGTGGCACTGCTCGGCGACTCCGACCGGGCGTTCCGAACCGGACTGTTCAGCTTCCTCGTGGCCCACGTCGGCTACACGGCCGCGCTGGCCCGCCGATCACAGCCCGGCTCACGCGGGGCGGTCCTGCCGATCGTCGCGGCCTCGGCTGCCGGGGCCGCGGTGTTCGCCCGCGCGGCCGGGCCGATGGGGCGACCGGTCGGCCTGTACGCACTGACGCTCGGAACGATGGTCGCTGCCGCGTCGACGGTCCGCGGGCGTGGTGCGCGACGAGTTTTCGGTGGTGCGGCACTGTTCGCGGTGTCGGACGCGCTGCTCGGGGCGAGCCGGTTCGTCCTCGATGGACGGGCGGCGCGGGTCGCCTCGGCCGGTGTGATGCCCACCTACGCGGCCGCGCAGTGGCTGATCCACACCGGGTTCGAGCAGGAGGGCGACCCCGCCTGAAAACCCGTTGGATGCCCTGTGCTAACGTTCTTGGTGTCGGAAAGAGCAAGGCTCCGGCACACAAACAAGCGCCGCTAGCTCAGTTGGTTAGAGCAGCTGACTCTTAATCAGCGGGTCCGGGGTTCGAGTCCCTGGCGGCGTACTCCAGAGAAGCAGGTAGAGATTCGTCTCTACCTGCTTTTTTGCATTTCCGCCGCTTCCCGTCATCCTGAGGACGACGTCAACACCCGGCAAGCCTGGGCGGTGAGGTCGCCGAGCAAGCTGACGGCCTCGGCGAGTTCGGACCCGATCTCCAGCTGGATCCACAGGTGCCGGAGAGCGGCGGACATGTCCGAGGTCGTGTGAAACCTCCTGACCGCGAGGTCACGCAGCCAGCCGTCCAGGTACGGATCTGCCGGTCACCAGTTTCACCATCTCGTCGATCTGCGCGGCGAGTGGTGGGGCCAGCCACTTCCCGCCGGTCTCCAGCAGCCGGCTGCGGACAGTCGCGTTGAGGAACGACCAGTGGGCCGAAACCTCCGCGACAACGGGAACGGCCTGCCCGCCCGGCCGGACGGCCGATCGGAAATCCGCCAGTGCCTTGTCCAGCGTTCCGCCGAACACCAAGTCACGCAGGCTCTCTTCGTCCTGGGCGCTGTCCCACTGCCTGATGGCCTCTTGCGCCGCTCTCTCCACATTCAACAACCCGGCCGCGGCGGCACGCGGGTCGCTCAACGGGCCAAGGTGCAGTCTCGGGGCAGCTGAGGCGAGATCCTCGACCACCGTGGTCGCTTGCGCCGCTCGCCTCCACCAGACGGGCGTCGAGCACCCGGCGGACCTCGATCGACAAGGGAGAGCGTTGACTCTCGCGGACAGATGGTCGACAATCGACAACCGGCACGCCAGCACCAGCACTGAAGGACACCGTGGAGTTCGCGAGCAAGCCGAAGTTCGTCACGTTCGACATGAACGGGACGCTGATCCGCTTCCGCATCAACGACGTGATCCGTCAGGTCCTGGGCGACCGGCTCCCCGCCGAGCTCGCCGACGAGTTCCTGCGGACGGGCAACGAGTTCCGGTACGACGAGACCCTGGGCGACTGGAAGCCGTTCCACCAGATCGTCGCCAACTCGCTGGAGCGCACCATGCGTCACTTCGGCCTGGAGTACCGCGCCGGTGACGGTGAGGCGGTGTACGAGCAGATCCCCACGTTCGGCCCCTACCCCGGTGTCACCGAGGCACTTCGGCGCCTGGCCGAGGAGTACCCGCTGGTCATCGTGACGAACACCGACGACGCCCACGCGCCGAGCCTCGTGGAGAACCTCCAGGCTCCGTTCGAGGTCGTCATCACCGCCGAGCAGATGCGCGCCTACAAGCTGCGGCTGCACGCGTTCCAGTACACGCTGGACAAGCTCGGCGCGACGCCCGACGAGATCGTGTGGGTCTCAGCGAGCCCGAAGTACGACCTCCGCTCCGCGACCGTCATGGGCTTCGAGAACAAGGTGTACATGGACCGCGGCTTCGAGCCGGACCACCCGTGGCTCGGCTGCAAGCGGATCACCGACATCGCCGACCTCCCCGTCCTCTTCGGTCTGCCGCGGCCTTGAGGCGTGGACGACCGATCGCAACGGCAGGAGGACAGCGATGAAGTTCACCCCGTACTGGCTGGACACCGCTCCGCAGGGCCCTGACCGGTCGCGCACCGACATCGGCGGCCACGTCGACGTCGCGATCGTGGGAGCCGGCCTCACCGGCCTGTCAGCGGCACTGCACCTGGCCCGCAAGGGCGCCAACGTGCACGTCTTCGAGAAGGAGACGGTGGGCTGGGGTGCGTCGGGCCGCAACGGCGGGATGGCCACGACCGGTCTGTCGATCGGCTTCCGCGACGCGGTCAGCCGCTACGGGCTGGACATCGCGAAGGCGTACCTCCTGGCCTACCACGACGCGGTCGACACCGTGGAGAAGGTCATCAGCGACGAGGGCATCGACTGCGACTTCGCCCGCACCGGCAAGCTGAACCTCGCGTCCAGGCCCGCTCACCTCGACGGCATGCGCAAGACCGCCGAGATGCTGTCCGGGCTTGGTTTCGAGCACCGCGTGGTGGGCAGGAACGAACTCCGCGCGGAGATCGGCTCCGACCAGTTCCACGGTGCGATGGTCGACTCCAGGAGTGCGGGGCTGCACGTCGGCAAGTTCACCAAGGGACTCGCCGAGGCGGCCGTGCGGGCGGGCGCCACGATCCACGAGAAGGCGCCGGTCGAGCAGTTCCGCGGGCTGGGCGGCACGAAGCACGAGCTGGTCACCGCGCGGGGCACCGTCCGTGCCGACCAGGTCCTCGTCGCCACCAGCGGCTACACCGGGCGGCCGTTCCGCTGGCAGCAGGTCAGGATCGCGCCCGTCGGCAGCTTCATCATCGTGACCGAGCCGCTGAGCGAGGACGCCTGCGACGAGCTGCTGCCGACCCGGCGGATGGCGTCGACTTCCAAGAACCTGCTGAACTACTTCAGGATCACGCCGGACCACCGACTGCTGTTCGGTGGTCGCGCCCGGTTCACCATGTCCAACCCGCAGTCGGACGAGAAGTGCGGGCGCATCCTGCAGCGGGGGATGACCGAGTTCTTCCCACAGCTCGCGAACGCGCGGGTGGACTACTGCTGGGGCGGACTGGTCGACATGAGCATGGACCGCATGGTCCACGCCGGCGAGCGCGACGGACTGTTCTACTCGCTCGGCTACTCCGGCCACGGTGTCCAGATGGCCACGCACATGGGCAAGCAGATGGCCGAGTACCTGAACGGCACCGTGACCGCGAACCCGTGGCGTGACTTGAAGTTCAACCGGATCCCCGGCCACTTCGGCCCGCCCTGGTTCCTGCCTTTCGCGGGTGCCTTCTACAAGTTCAAGGATCCGTGAAGTAGGCGTTCCGCCACGCCTCAAACCTGCGCACCTTCCCAGTTGATGAAGGACGGCCACCATGCGAGCCTCAACACCCTTGCGTGCCACGATCATCGCGACATCCCTGACCTTCGCACTCGTCGCGTGCGGGTCGGTCGAAGCAACCCAGCCCGCCGGCTCCGACCAGGTCGAGCACACCGACGACATCTCGGTGGGCGTGCAGCCGGACCCGGCGGCGGTGAAGCTGCTGCCGGAAGCCGTGAAGGCCAAGGGCACGATCTCGGTGGCGATGGACCTGTCGAGTCCGCCCACCACGTTCATGGCGACGGACAACAAGACCCCGATCGGGTTCAACCCGGACATGGCGCGGCTGATCGCGGCCAAGCTCGGGGTGAAGCTGCAGATCGACAACGTCAAGTTCGACACCATCATCCCCGGTCTGCAGGGCGGGCGGTTCGACTTCACCGCGACCACCATGGGCGCCACCGCGGAGCGGCTGAAGGTGCTCGACATGATCAACTACTTCCAGAACGGCACCGGGGTCGCCGTACCTCGCGGGAACCCGCAGAAGCTGACCGTCCACGACCTGTGCGGACGCCGCGTCGGCGTGCAGTCCGGTACCACGGCGGAAATCAAGTGGCTGCCACAGCTGAGCGAGAAGGACTGCACGAGCCAGGGCAAGCAGGCCATCACCGGAGTGACCCTGCCGAGCGTCAACGACTCGCTGACCCAGCTCGCCTCCAAGCGCCTCGACGCGGTGATGTACGACTTCACCTCGCTGTCGTGGGCGGCCAAGCGGCAGCCGAACGTGCTGGAGGTCCTGCCGGAGCGGGTGGTCTCCGCGAAGGTGAACGTCGCACTGCCCAAGGGTTCCGCGCTGACCCCGGCCATCCAGGCGGCCGTGCAGTCCATCATCGACAGTCCCAAGTACGCCGAAGCCCTTGATCGCTGGGGCTTCCAGGGCCTCGGCATCGAGACCGCGGCGATGGCCGTTCCGCTGGGGCAGTGATGTCGACGACCACGACCACTTCTCCGACCGGGAGCCGGCCGTTGCCGGAACTGCTGCCAGAGCACAAGAAGCGGATCACGCCGAAGCGTCCGCGCGACTACCTCTGCTGGGCGGCCGCGATCGCGGTCGTCGCCGGCCTGGTCTACACGACGGTGACCAACGAGAACTACCAGTGGCCGGTGGTGTTCAGCTACCTCACCACTCGGTCCATTCTGGACGGTCTGCTCCTCACGCTGGTCCTGACGGTGGTCAGCATGGGCCTGGGCACGCTGCTCGGGTTGCTGCTCGCGATCATGCGGATGTCGCACCAGCCCCCGATCTCCGGTCTGGCCCGGCTGTACATCACGTTCTTCCGCGGCACACCGGTGCTGGTGCAGCTGATCTTCTGGTTCAACATCGCCGCGCTGTACCCGAACGTCTCCCTCGGCATCCCGTTCACCGACATCTCCAACCCGGTGGACGTCAACGCGCTGATGACCCCGCTGACCGCGGCCATCGTGGGCCTGACGCTGAACGAGGCCGCCTACATGGCGGAGATCATCCGCGGCGGCTTCGCGTCGGTGAACCGCGGCCAGTACGAGGCCGCCGACTCGCTGGGAATGAGCGGTTTCACCAGGCTCCGCCACGTGATCATCCCGCAGACCATGCCCGCGATCATCCCCGCCACCGGCAACCAGGTGATCGGCATGCTCAAGGGCACCTCACTGGTCAGCGTCCTCGGCGTGGCCGAACTGCTCAACAGCGCGCAGTCCATCTACGCCCGCACCTACAAACCATTCCGCTGCTGATCGTCGCCAGCCTCTGGTACCTGATCATGACCCTCGCGCTCAGCGTGCCGCAGTCCATGATCGAGCGCCGCTTCTCCCGCTCCACCCGCAGGCAGGCCGCGGTCGCCACCGCGACGAAGGAGTCGTTGCTGTGAAAGCCGACGGAACGATCTTCGCCCGCAAGCTCTGCAAGAGCTTCGGCAGCCACCAGGTGCTGCGCGAGATCGACCTGACGGTGTCCGCCGGGGAGATCTCCTGCATCATCGGGCCCAGCGGATCCGGCAAGTCGACACTGCTCCGCTGCGTCAACGGCCTCGAAACCGTCGACCGCGGCGTGCTGCGGGTCAACGGCGAGGACTTCGGCTACGTCGAGAAGGACAACGCCTACCACGCCGTACGCCCGCAAAGGCTGACTGAGCAGCGTGCCCGCATCGGCATGGTCTTCCAGCAGTTCAACCTGTTCCCCAACATGACCGCGGAAAGCAACGTCATGTCCGGGCCGGTGCTGGTCAAGAAGACCGACCGCAAGGCCGCCAGGGAACGGGCCCAGGAACTGCTGGCCCAGGTCGGCCTCAGCGGCTGCGGCCACAAGTACCCCGCCCAACTCTCCGGCGGCCAGCAGCAACGCGTCGCCATCGCCCGCGCCCTCGCCATGGACCCCAGCATCATGCTGTTCGACGAACCCACCAGCGCACTCGACCCCGAACTCGTCGGCGAAGTGCTCGGTGTGATGCGCGACCTGGCCCACAACGGCATGACCATGCTGCTGGTCACCCACGAGATGGGCTTCGCCCGCGACGTCGCCGACGAAGTGCTCTTCATGGACGACGGCATCGCGGTCGAACGCGGCGACGCACGGGAAGTGCTCGCCAACCCGAAGGAGAAGCGGACCCAGGAGTTCCTGGAAAGGGTGCTGTGACGATGATCAATGCGACCGCGCGGGCTTCTGATCGGCTCGAGGCGCTCGGCCTGGAGCTTCCTGCCCTCGGCTTCGGCGCGAGCCCGTACTTCGTGAACCACCGGGCGGTGGACTCCGCCATCCACATCTCGGGCCAGCTGCCGTACCGCGACGGCGAGCTGATGGGCCAGGGCATCGTCGGCAGGGACGTCGACGTGCCGACGGCGCGAGAACTCGCCCGCCAGACCGCGCTCAACGCGCTCGCGATCGCCGCGGACGCGGTGGGAGATCTGGACCGGGTGCGGATCGTGCAGATGCTGGTGTTCGTGGCCAGCACGCCGGATCTGGGTGAGCAGTCGCGAGTCGCCGACGCGGCCAGTGAGCTCCTCGTCGAGGTACTGGGCGAGAACGGACGGCACGCACGCACCGCGATCGGCGTCGCCGGGCTGCCGCGCAACAGTCCCGTCGAGATCCAGATGATCTGCACCGCGGTTCAGCACGAGGAAACACCGTGAACCGGCTCCAGCGAGCACTCGACGCGCTGAGCGAGCGGATCGACACCCCGGCCGCCCATCGTGCTGGCCGACGTCATGCAGAACAACATCGAGCGCATGCAGGACTTCGCCGATCAGCGCGGTCTCGGCGTCAGGCCCCACGTCAAGACGCACAAGTGCGTGGAGATCGGCCGGCGCCAGGTCGCGGCGGGCGCGACCGGGATCACCGCGGGCAACGTCGGTGAGGCCGAGGTCTTCGCCGCGGCGGGCTTCGACGACATCTTCCTGGCCTATCCGGTCTGGCCGTCGGGGACGAAGGGCGCGCGGATCCGTCGGCTCGCCGAGTCCGTCCGGCTGCGGGTCGGCGTCGACAACGTGGCGGCGATCGAGGCGCTCGCCGACGCCATGGAAGGTGAACCGGACCGGCTGGAGGTCGTGATCGAGGTGGACTGCGGTGCCCGGCGTTCCGGGGCGCCGCCCGAGCTCGCGGGCGACCTCGCACTGGCCGCCCGCAGACGCGGCATGGTGCCGGTGGGTGTCTTCACGTATCCGGGTCACGGCAGCTCAGGTCCGGACGCTCGCGTGCGCGCCTCGCGGGACCAGGACGCCGCTCTCGTCACCGCGGTGCGCTGCCTCGCCGCCGCCGGGATCACCGCGCAGGTGGTCAGCGCCGGCTCCACACCAACGGTCGAGTTCACCACCAGCAGCGTGATCACCGAGATCCGTCCCGGCGAGTACGTCTTCTGCGACCTCAACAACACCCGGCTCGGCGCCTGCACGGACGACCAGGTCGCGCTGTTCGTCGCCGCCACCGTGGTCAGCGACTGGTTTCCTGACCAGGTCATCGTCGACACCGGCACCAAAGCCCTCAGCCGGGAGGGCAGTCCGGAACGCGGCTACGGCGGTGTCGCCGGCACGAAGGCCGTGCTCGCCAAGCTCAACGAGTACCACGGATTCCTCGCGCTGCCCGGCGGCGAGTCCCGGCCCACCATCGGCACCGTGCTCCCCGTGGTGCCGAACCACGTCTGCCCGGTCATCCTCAACTTCGAGGAGCTGATCGTCACCGACAGCACCGGCACGTCGCTGGAGCGGTGGCCGGTCGACGCCCGCGGCTTCCTCAGCTGACCTACAGGAGTTGCCCGACATGAGACTCGACAACGTCACGGCCCTGGTGACCGGCGCCGGCAGCGGCATCGGCGAGGCGGTGTGCTCCCGCTTCCGCCGTGAGGGCGCACGACTGCTCCTCACCGGCCGCAGGGAGCGGCTCGGCAGCGCTCAGCCGGACGACCTGTACGTCCCGGGCAACCTCAACGACGAGGCGTTCGTCGAAGCACTGGCTCGCCGGGCCGCCGAGTCGTTCGGCACCGTGGACGTCGTCGTCCTCAACCACGGTCTGCAGGCGAGCAGTCCGCTCACCGAGATGTCCTATGAGGACGCGAGGAACGTGCTCGAGAGCAACCTGCTCAGCGCGTTCCTGGTGATGAAGCACTTCGCGCCGCTGATGCCCGCCGCGGGAGGCTCGTTCGTCTGCGTCAGCTCACGGCTCGGCATGGTCGGCAAGGCGGGGGAGGTCCTGTACTCCGCGGCCAAAGGCGGCCTCATCATGCTCGCCAAGGGTGCGGCGATCGAATGGGCCTCGCGCAACATCCGCGTCAACGTCGTCGCACCCGGCCTGACCGTCACGCCGATCATCGAGGCGTCGTTCCAGCGCAGTGCCGATCCCGAGGCCCACCGCCGCGAACGCGAGTCACAGATCCCGCTCCAGCGCCTCGCCACCCCGCAGGAGGTCGCCGACGCGGTCCTCTTCCTCGCGTCGGCGGAGTCGTCGTACGTCACCGGGGCGGTCCTGCCGGTCGACGGCGGGTACACCGCGTTCTGAGCATGGCCTCACGCCTGCCGGGGATGAACCTCCGCCTTGCCGCTGAGCCCCGTCTGGAAGTGGGCGGCCAGCTCCTCGCGGAACTCGTCGATGGAGCCCTCCAGCGCGACGGCGGCCAGCCGCTCGTGCTCGACGGCCAGATCGCGCGGGTCGCTGTAGGTCTGGTGATCGACGCTGAGGTAGAGACGCAGCTTGGTCTCCCAGCCGTGCCAGAGGTTCCGCAGAGCGCCGTTCCCCGAGAGGTCGTAGAAGAGCCGGTGGAAGCCGAGGTGCGCGTCGACGCTGGCCGGAATGTCGTTCTTCTCCAGGGCCGCGCGGAGATCCTCGGTGGTCTGC
The DNA here is from genome assembly GCF_039537795.1 of Lentzea roselyniae. Classification (NCBI taxonomy): domain Bacteria; kingdom Bacillati; phylum Actinomycetota; class Actinomycetes; order Pseudonocardiales; family Pseudonocardiaceae; genus Lentzea; species Lentzea roselyniae. The sequence continues at coordinate 58,535 of NZ_BAABBE010000031.1, read as the reverse complement.
AGCAACCTCGACCGCTCGGAACCGCGCAGCGCGTCGAACGCGAGCTCGGCGGCGTACGGCTCGACGAGCAGGCGGATCGAGTCGATCTCGGCGACGTCCTGGGCGCTCACCTCGGCGACGAACGCACCGCGGTAGGGGATCTTCACGATGAGCCCCTCCTCCTCCAGCTTCGTGAGCGCTTCACGCAGCGGGGACCGGCTGATCCCGAGATCCGCGGCGATGTGCGCCTCACGCAGCTGCCCGCCAGGAGGCACGGTTCCGTCGAGAATGGCGGCACGCAACACCCGGTAGACGCCGTCGGGCGTCGTCGTCCGGTCTTCGAGCCACTTGAACTTGCGGTCCATCCCCGCCGCCTCCCTCGGTCGTTTGTCGACTATATACCGGGAGAGGAGTGGGGAGAGACCGGCGGACCGGTCCCTCCCCACCTGGCGTCACTTCAGCGTGTACGCCTGGAGGATCGTCTGGTCGACGGTCCCGTGCGCGTCACCGGCCTTCGCCTTGAACGACACCGACTTCGCGTTCTTCGGGTGCGGCAGCGTGAGCAGCCACTTGTTCCCCGCCTTGAACACGAGCGTCCGCTGCCAGGTCTTGCCCTCGTCGAAGGAGACCTGGACCTCCGGCGTGCGGACGTCGGTGACGGCCCCGGCGCCGTTGCGCTGCACGGTCACCGGGATCGTGAGCACGCTGCCCGCCCGTGCCTGGTTGTGGTCGTCGAGCCTCGGCGCGAACCGCACCGCGAGCAGCGGCAGCTCCTTCGACCGGTCGCCCGGGACGGTCTCGGACGTGAACGTCCAGTCCGCCGTCACCTTCGACGACAGCGGCGCCCGGTTGCCCTCGGTGTGCAGCTGGTAGGTCGTCTTCGCCGCGGGTACCGGGGTGTACAGCTGGCCCGGCGTCGTGGACTCGGCGACGACCTTGCCGTTCGCGGTCAGCCTGGTGGTGCCGCTGCTGCTGCCGAAGTCGAACGTCGAGTGCTCGCCGGTGCCGTCCGCGAACAGCTGCGCGTTCAGGTACAGCTGGTCACCCAGGCGCGAGCCCCACGACCCGGCCATCTCGCTCGGGAGCGCGGGGAAAGCCGGGCCGAACACGGCGGTGTTCCACTGCTCGGTGCTCCTTGCACCGCGCCGGAACGTCCTCGGGGCCGCGTCGTCGACGAAGGTCGGCTGCGAGTTCGGGTCGGTCACCTCGATCAGCCACCGGCTCCACGCCACCCCCGGCGTGTAGAACTCGGTCAGCCTGAACGGCAGCGGGCCCTGGACGCCGTTGTTGCGGCCACCGGTCGAGCCGGGGATGCGTGCCTTCATCGTGGCGTCGACCCTCGCCATGTCCCGTTCGCGGTCGCTGTGCCTGATCGCGGCGGGCATCCGGTCCTTGCCCGAGGCCTGCGAGTGGAACTGGTACGGGCTGCCGTAGAAGCCGCCCTCGGCGTTCTTCCTGGCGAACACACTGCTCGCGGACCACTCGAAGCCCGAGGCCGACGTGGCGGACGGGTGGACGTAGAAGCCCGTCCAGTCACGCATGCCCCAGCCGCCGCCGAACCCGAAGTCCGGGGTGCTCATCCGCACGGACAGCGACCCGTACGCCGGCGAGGCGTCCTGGCGGTCGACGGTGATCGACGGCTGGGCCGCGGTACGGGCGTCGAAGGTGACGGTCTTCTCACCGGTGACCTCAATGGACGGTTCGTACACCACGGTGAGCTTGCCGCGCGTGCCCGGATCCGTCCTGGTCGTCTCGAAGTAGGTGCTCATGAAGTACTTGCCCTTGGGCAACCGGAGCTTCGCCGTGCCGGTCGGTGCCGCACCCTCGAGGACCGTGCTGGCGCCGGCGCCGATCAGCAGGTAACGCAACGCGTTGCCCGGCTTGCCGTCGTGGCCGACGTAGTTGAACGTGACGTCGTAGCTCTCCGGCTCCTTGTGCACGCCGATTGGCACGCGGGCGCCGTTGGAGGCGACGACCGCGGCGCCGTAGAAGCCGTCCGGACCGGCCACGCGGGTGTCGGCGGTGACCGTGGCCTCCGCGGTGCCGCCCGCCGGGACGGTCAGCTTCGCAGGGGACACGCTGAACATGCCGGTCGCCGGGGGTTTCTGCTCGGCGATGCTCAGGTCGAGCGTGAGCGGTTCGCTGCCGGTGTTGCGATAGGTGATCTTCTTGGTGATCGGCTGGTCGTCGTCGTGCGGCCAGCGGGCCGTGCCGAAGCTGACGCTGGCCGGCGTGGCGACCGGGCTCGAGGTGACCGCGCGGGCCACGTCGACGCGTCCGGCGCCCTGGTCGAAGACACCGGAGTCGGCGTGGGGCTTGGCGCTGTTCATCAGCGTGGTCTTGATCTCCAGCGGGGACCACGCGGGGTTCTTCGCCGCGAGGATCGCCGCGGCGCCCGCGACGTGCGGTGCCGCCATCGACGTGCCGGACAGGGCGACGTGGCCTTCGCCGACCGGAGTTCCGATGACACCGTGCTTGGCCTTCGCCGCGACGATGTCCACGCCGGGAGCGGTGATGTCCGGCTTGATGGCGCCGTCACCGATGCGCGGGCCACGGCTGGAGAAACCCGCCAGCCTGTCGTCGCGCTCGACCGCGCCGACGGTCAGCGCGGCGTCGGCGGCCGCGGGTGAGGCGACCGGGCGGCCGGAGTTGCCCGCCGAGACCACGAACAACGCGCCGTGCTCCGCGGTGAGCCGGTTGACGGCCTGCGACACGAGATCGGTGCCGTTGCTGGGGGCTGTTGGTACCCAGGCTCATGTTGACGACCTCGGCCTTGGCCGCGGCCCATTCCACGTCAGCCGCTCACTTCCTCGAAACCCCGAACGCGCGCCTGCGGGTTGCATTTGATCAAGCGTTAACAGAACCAGGACGGTGGCTGTCCGCATGCGGTGCCAGGATCCGGCGCATGATCGGACGCTGACACGACGCCCCCGGGCCGCCCCGGCGTGGCGTTCGCGCGGGTCAGCAGCTGGCAGCCGCCGGCGTGGCCGCAGGAGTCGGCGCATCTGCACCTCGACGTGCCGTCGACGACCTGGGCGCGCGCAGGCCGGCAGGCGGTGGCGAGCGGTTCCACGTCCACGCGGACCCCGCCGGGCACCCGTTCTGCCTCGTGTCCTGGTAGCCACGCTCGCTTCATCGGGCGTGCACAGCCCTGTCGCCACGACGGGGCATACTGCGCAAATGGCACTCCGGCAGGCGAGCGACTTCGCCCAGTTGTCCACCGAGATCAAGCAGGCGGGCCTGCTGGCTCGGCGTCGCGGCTATTACTACGCCAGGATCACCGCGAACCTGGCTGTCTACGCGGGGGCCTGGGTGGCGTTCGCGCTGCTGGGTGACTCGTGGTGGCAACTGGCGGTGGCGGCCGTGCTGGCGGTCATGACGACGCAGATGGCGTTCATCGGGCACGACGCGGGGCACAAGCAGATCTTCACCTCCAGGAGGTGGAACGAGATCGCCGGGTACGTCCACAGTGGACTTACCGGGGTCAGCTACGACTGGTGGGTCGCCAAGCACAACCGCCACCACGCCAACCCGAACCACGAGGACGAGGACCCGGACGTCGACATCTCGGTGCTGGCGTTCACGCAACGGCAGGCAGCGTCCAAGCGCGGGCCTCTGCGGTGGATCGCCTCGCACCAGGCGGTGTTGTTCTTCCCGTTGCTGCTGCTCGAAGGCTTTGCGCTGCACCTGCACTCGATCAGGCATTCGGGACGCGAGCGTCCCCTGATGATCGCGCACGTCGTCGTGTACCTGGCCGTGGTGTTCTGGGTGCTCTCCCCCGTGTACGCGATCGCGTTCGTGGTGGTGCACCAGGGATTGTGGGGCTTCTACATGGGCTGCTCCTTCGCCCCCAACCACAAGGGCATGCCGGTGCTGTCGGCCGGGCACACGCTCGACTTCCTGCGCAAGCAGGTGCTGACGTCGCGCAACATCCGCGGCGGCTGGTTCACCGACTTCCTGCTCGGCGGGCTGAACTACCAGATCGAGCACCACCTGTTCCCGAGCATGCCGCGGCCGCACCTGAAGCACGCGCAGCTGATCGTGAGCGAGTTCTGCCGGCAGCGCGGGATTTCCTACGCGCAGTGCGGGCTGTTCCGTTCGTACGGGTACGTGTTGCAACACCTGCACGAGATGAAATGTCCGAAACTGGACAAGGCCTGACCAAATAGCTCGTTCTCGGCGTACGGCGCTGGTTTCCTCGGGTGCAGACCGAACTGGGGGAACTGAACATGCGCAAACGACTCCTGGGCGTCCTCGCCGCAGGTGTGGCGTTGTCGATCGTCGCGGCGGGCCAGTCCGCCGCCGAGACGCCGCGGCTGAGCCAGCCCGACCCGATGCTCGCGTTCCTGCCGGCCGAGGCCCAGGTCGACTGGGCCGCCGTGCACCGCAACCGGGAAGCCCGCAAGCAGGCGCGCGCGACCGTGCGGAGCGCCGGCCAGCCGCTCGCGTACCACGAGAAGGAGACCGCGCAGGGCACCAACGACACGCCCGCGAAGGCCGAGCACGTAGCTGGGTTCGGCACCGGCAGGGGCAAGAACCCGAAGCTCGCGCTGACCGGGGACCTCGCGGCCGACCCGACGGTGCCCGCGGTGCCGCCGTTCGCCGAGACCAACGACGCGATCCCGCTCGGCAGCAACACCGGCGTACCCGCGCGCGGACGGGCTCTGCGCACCAGCGGGACGATCGGTGACGGGCCGCACGGCAGCGGCGGTGACGGCACCGGTGACCACGACTTCTACCGGCTGACCGGCGGCGCGACCGGACTGGTCGCGACAGTCGAGACGCACACGCCGACCGGTGACCTGGACACGTTCCTCGCCGCCTACAGCGCGGACGGCCAGCTGCTCTTGCAGCACGACAACCTCGCGGGCACCACCGACAGCAGGCTGCAGGTCTTCGTGGCGCCGGGAACAGACGTCCACGTCATGGTCGCCGCGGCCGGGCCCGGTTCACTCCCGACCGACCCGATGAAGCCCGGCACCGGCAAGAGGGTCACCACCGAGGGCCCGTACGACCTCACCATCGCGACCGGAGACGGTCAGGTGGACAGGGACCACTTCTCCGTCGACCTGAAGGCCGGCGACGTGCTCGGCGCGTCGGCGGCGGGCAGGGCGACCAGGGTCGTGATCCACGACCCGGCAGGCCGCGAGGTCTTCGGTTCGTCGCAGGACTTCAGCTTCCTGTACTCCGACAACTCGCCGATGCCCGCCGGCGGCAACGCCGTCGCCGACTTCGTGGCGCCGAGGGACGGCCGCTACGCCGTCGGCGTCGAGCACGGCGAGGGCCGCTACGACGTCACGGTCGAGGCCTACCGCCCCGGTTCGGAGCTCAACCCGCGGCCCGAGGTGCTGACGATCTTCCTCGACTTCGACGGCGCGCGCGTCAACACCCGCATCTACGGGGCCGAGCCTGGCGGCAACCGGGATCTCTCGCCGCTCAGGAAGTTCCTGCCCGGCTGGGGTCTCACCGACGCCGACGAGAACGCGGTGATCGACTCCGTGATCGCGTCCGTGCGCGAGAACATCGAGCACGACCTGGCCCACAAGGGCACCAACAGGCGGTTCGCCGTGCGGATCCTCAACAGCCGCGACCACGCCGACCCGTGGGGCCGGCCGAACGTCAGCAGGGTGGTCATCGGTGGCTCGATCGCCGAGTCCGGCATCCCCACCGTCGGCATCGCGCAGTCGATCGACGCGGGCAACTTCGGCAAGGAGGAGACCTCGCTGGTGCTGCTGGACGTGCTCAGCTCACCCGCCGGCCAGTCACGCACCTCGCTGAACACCTACATCACCCCGGCCAGCAACCGCACGGCGTTCATCGGCAGGGCGATCGGCAACATCACCGCCCACGAGGCGGGGCACATGTCGGGCAGCTGGCACCAGGACCAGTTCAACGCACTCGACAGCATCATGGACCAGGGCGGCAACCCGAAGGGGATGTTCGGGGTCGGGCCGGACGGCATCGGCGGCACCGCTGACGACATCGATGTCGACTTCACCGAGGACGTGCTCAACCCCGGCGAGGGTTTCACCGGATCGAGGACACCGTCAACCGCACCGCGTGGGCGTACACCAGAGGCGCCAACTGACGGTCCGATTCCCGCCAGAACCCACCTGAGCATTCCGCCAAGCTGGTCCACATGGGATCACTTGACGGAAAAGCAGCTCTGATCACCGGAGGCAGCCGCGGGATCGGGGCTGCTGTGGCGGAGAAGCTCGCCGCTCTGGGCGCGCGGGTCGCCGTGACGTACCAGAACACCAAGCCGGACAACGTGTTCGCGCTTCAGGCGGACAGCGCCGACCCCGAAGCCGTTGTCGCGGCGGTAAATGCGGCCGCGGCGGAGTTCGGGCGGCTCGACGTGCTCGTCAACAACGCGGCGGTGTTCCAGGTGGGACCGCTGGAGGAGCTGGGGAAGGAAGAGTTCGACCACACGATGGCGGTGAACGTGCGCGCGCCGTATCTCGCGGCACGAGCGGCGGCGCGGCACATGCACGAGGGCGGGCGCATCATCAGCATCGGCAGCAATGTCGCTGTGTACGCACCGTTTCCCGGCTTCGCGCTCTACTCGGCCAGCAAGACCGCGCTCATCGGCATGACGAAGGGTCTTGCGCGGGAGCTGGGGCCGCGAGGCATCACGGCGAACATCGTCAACCCCGGTCCTACCGACACGGACATGAACCCGGCGGACGGGCCGATGGCGGAGACGATCAGCGGGCTGACCGCGCTGGGACGCTACGGGAAACCGGCGGAGATCGCCGAAGTGGTGGCGGCGCTGGCGGGCGATGCCGGTGCGTACGTCACCGGCGCCAGCATCAACGCTGACGGTGGATTCACCGTGTAGAGCCGAGGTTCGCAGAGGCCGGGTGCCCGCGGTGCACCCGGCCTCGTACTACGCCCAGGTGACCGGCAGGGCGTGCACGCCGTAGATGTTCATGTCGGTCCTGAGCTTCACCTCACCGGCAGGAACCGCGAGCCGAAGGCCCGGGAACCGGCGCAGCAGACCCTCGAACCCGGCGCGCATCTCGATGCGGGCCAGCTGCTGACCGAGGCACTGGTGGACGCCGTGCCCGAAGGACAGGTGCCCACGCGCGTTGCGGTGGATGTCCAGCATGTCGGCGTTCTCGAACTTCCCGGAGTCGTGGTTGCCCGCCAGCAACGAGACGATGACGGTCGATCCCTCGCGGATCGTGTGCCCGCCGAGCTCGATGTCCTCTGCCGCGTAACGGAAGAAGACGTCGGCGACGGCCAGGTAGCGCAGCAGTTCCTCGACGGCGTCCGGGACCAGTTCGGCGTTCGCCCGCAGTTCGGCCATCTGCTCGGGGTGCTCCAGCAGCGCGAAAGTACCCAGTGCCAGCATGTTCGCCGTCGTCTCGTGGCCGGCGAGCAGCAGCAGGAACGCGATGCCGGTGAGTTCCTCGATGCTGAGGTCCTCGTCTCGGGCCAGGTCGGACAGCAGGTCGTCGGCGGGTTCGGCGCGCTTGCCGGCGACGAGCTCGGCCAAGTACGTGTTCAACGCCATGTATGCGGCCATCTTGTCTTCCAGGTTCACGTCCCTCTCCATGAACTTGGAGGAGTTGCTCTGGAACGTTTCCCGGTCCTCGTAAGGAACTCCGAGCAGCTCGCAGATCACCAGCGACGGCACCGGCAGCGCGAACTCCCGCACCAGGTCGACCGGCGGCGTGAGCTTCGCCAGCTCGTCCAGCTGCCGTTCGGTGATCTCGATGATCCCCTCTTCCAGCGACTTCATCCGCTTGACGGTGAACGCGCCGGTCAGCTTGCGCCGCAACCGGGTGTGGTCCGGCGGGTCCATGCTGATGAACAGTCCCGGCACCTGCGGTGAGGGTTCGGTCTGCTCCGGCATGCCGGGCGTCGGGTACGGCACGTGCAGGATGCCGAGGTCCTGGCGGTTGCTGAACCTGGTGTCCGCCAGCACCTGCCGGACCTCGTCGTAGCCGGTGACGAGCCAGCCCTCGTGGCCGTCGGGGAAGAGCATCGGGCTGACCGGGCTGGTCCGGCGCAGCTCGGTGATCCTGCTGGGCGGGTCGAACGGGTTGACGTCGCGGTCCATCGGAAGGCCTTGCACGGCAGTCATCGAAAGTCTCCCCAGGGCTTCAGCGGGTGGATTCACGGTTGAAGAGCTTCTTGGACCACAGGTAGCCGCCGAAGCCGATGACGGCGCACCAGCCCAGCGCGATGTAGCCGCTGTTGCCGATCGGCGTGCCCATCAGCAGGCCGCGCAGCGCGTCGATGAACGGCGTGAACGGCTGGTACTCGGCGAACCAGCGCAGCACCGTCGGCATCGAGTCGGTCGGCACGAAACCGTTGCCGAAGAAGGGAAGCAGCATCAGCGGCAGGCCGATGTTGCTCGACCCCTCGACGGTCTTGCTCACCAGCCCGAACGCGGCGGAGAGCCAGATGAGCGCGGAGGCCATGGCCACCAGCAGACCCGCCACCGCGAGCCACTCGACCACGCCCGCGTGTGACCGGAACCCGATCAGCACCGCGACACCGAAGACGAACGCCATGGCGAGGACCGTCTGGATCAGGCTGCCCACCACGTGTCCGGTGAGGACGGACACCCGAGCGATCGCCATGGTGCGGAAGCGATCGACGATTCCCTCGGTCCTGTCCAACGCGATCGAGATGGTCGTCCCCTGCACCGCCGCGGTGATCGCGATCAGGATGATCGTCGGCGTGACGTAGTTCAGGTACTCCGCGCGCCCGCCGGCAGGTCCGCCGATGCCGGCGCCGAGCGTGCCGCCGAGGACGTAGACGAACAGCAGCAGGAAGATCACCGGCATGAGCAGGAGCTGGAACGTCATCGACGGGTAGCGGATCATCCGCTTGAGGTTGCGGCGCACCATCGTCGCCGAGTCGCTCAGTGCGTGGGTCATGAGTGGGCCACCGTTTCGGGCTTGCCGGTGAGGGCGAGGAAGACGTCGTCGAGGTCAGGGGTGTGCATGCTGAGCGAGTCGACCAGGACCGAGTGCTCGTCGAGTCGGTCGAGCAGTGCCTTCAGCGCGCCGACGCTGCCGTCGTTCGGCACGCGCAACGCGAGCGCCTCACCGTCACGGGAAGCGTTGCGCACGACCCGCGTGGCGGCCTCGAGGTGGCGGGGATCGCTGAACTGCAGGAGAACGTGTCCACCGGGAATGCGGCGCTTGAGCTCGTCCGCGGTGCCCTCCGCGACGATCTTCCCGTGGTCCAGCACCGCGATCCGGTCGGCGAGCTCGTCGGCCTCGTCCAGGTACTGGGTGGTGAGGAAGATCGTGACGCCACTGGCCACGAGCCGCCGCACGATGTCCCACATGGCGCGGCGGCTGCGCGGGTCGAGCCCTGTGGTCGGCTCGTCGAGGAAGATCACCTGCGGTGACCCGACCAGCGTCATCGCGAGGTCGAGCCGGCGCCGCATGCCACCGGAGTAGGAGGCCGCGGGCTTGTCGGCCGCGTCGGCGATGTCGAACTGTTCCAGCAGCTGCTCGACCTTGCGCTTGCCGTCGGTGCGGCCGAGGTGGTTCAGGTCGGCCATCAGCTTCAGGTTCTCCCTGCCGGTCAGCAGGTTGTCGACGGCGGAGAACTGGCCGGTGACGCCGATCGCGGCGCGGACGGCCACGGGGTCACTCGCGACGTCGTGACCCGCGACCGACGCGCTGCCGCCGTCGGCCCCGATCAGCGTGGACAGGATCTTGACGGTGGTGGTCTTGCCGGCGCCGTTCGCGCCGAGCAACGAGAAGACGGTGCCGCGCTGGACGTTCAGGTCGACGCCCTTGAGCACGACGTGGTCGCCGTACGAGCGGCGCAGGCCGGTGGCCTTGATGGCGGTCATGGAGTTCCCCTCAGGCACGGCGGACGGTGATGTCGCCGAAGGTCGTGTGGGCGGTGACCTTGACGGTCTCCGCGGAGTTGCCAGGCCCGTCGCTGCCTTCCAGCGAGCTGTGCACGCGGCCGAACCCGGTCTTGACGTCGAGCCACGCGGCGGTGCCCTGGGCGATCCCGATCTCGAGGCTGCCCATCCCGGAGTTGAGCGTGGCGGTGTCGCGCACGACCTCGCCGACGGTGATGGATCCCAGGGCGGTCTTGGCGTCCACCAGCGCACCGACGTGTTCGGCGGTGATGTCGCCGTTGGCCGCGCGCACCCGCAGCTCACCCTCGACCGTGCCGATCTCGCTGCTGCCGTTGGAGTTCTTGACGGTCAGCGAACCGGCGACCGTGCCGACGCGGATGCTTCCGCTGCCGGTCTTGACCTCGGCGTTGCCCGTGACCGCGCCGACGCTGACCTGGCCGACACCCGTGTCCACCTTCAGCGGGCCGGTCCGGTCCACGTGGACGTTCCCCACCGACATGTCGACCTCGAGCTGGCCCAGCACACCGGTGGTGGTGACGCCACCCGCCGTGACGTCGATGTCCACTTTGGACCCGATGGGGAGCTCGATCACCACGTCGATGGACCTGGTCTTCTTGGAGAAGTCGAAGGTGCGCTTCGGCCCGCGCACCATCAACGTGCCGTCGGTGCAGTCGACGCGGGTCTTCTGCGCGGCCTCGACGTCAGAGCTGTCCGACGGGTCGGAGGGCCGTACGTCGACCGTGGTGTCGGCGCGGTCGCTCGCATTGATCTGGACGTAACCCGCGTAGAAGTCGAGCAGGACGGAAATCGGTTCTGGCGTCTCGTATTTGGGCATGGCTGTCCCCTCAGAAGGTGCCGGAAGAACATCCCCGCAGGTCAGGCGGGGCGAAGTGAACGGGCTGGAACTAGCGGACCCAGCCGACGAAACGCTGCGAGGCAGGCACCCCCGGCGTTTCGGCAGCGGCGTCGCGCTTCGGCGCCAGCTGGGCCGACGCGGCACGGACCAGCCACGCGTTGACCGAGCGGCCCTCCTTGGCGGCGGCCTCGTCGATCGCGGTCTTGAGCTGTTCGGGCAGACGGACGTTGATGCGCACGGTGGCGCCGTCCTCGAAGCCGGCCGCCACGTCCTCGGCAGGTGCCGCGACGGGCTCCGGCGTGACGGCGGCCGGCTGCTCCACCGGCCGCCGAGTCACGACGAACCTGGGGTCCCTGCCCCGCAGCAGCACCTGCACCGAGTCCGGCGCCAGGTCCGCGGTGATCTCGTCGGCGGCGGCGGACAGCGCCTCGAGCAGCGCCAGCCGGATCGCCGACTCCATCGACACGGTCAGCCTCTCGACCAGTGCGCTCGCTTCCTCACCGCCGGTCTCGACGGCGGTCAGCAGCTCGCGACCGAGCGAAGCCACGTAGGGGGTCAGATCCATGGCATCACTATGGCACACCGTGGCACCACGGACAAGCAATTCTGGCTCAGCTTGGCATCACTTTGGCTCACAACAGGTCAGAGAGTTGCGTACACCTCGGCGACGGCACCGAACGCCGCCTTGGGCTCCCAGCGCAGATCGTCGTAGACCTTCACGATCCCGGGGCTCGCCAGGTCGAGGTCACAGCTCGGCTCGTCCGGCCGGTGCGGGTAGTTGCCGAGTGCGAACATGTACACGAACGCGCCGTCCACCCCCTCGGCCTCGAAGATCTCCAGCAGCTCACGCAGATACGCGGCCTGCTCGCCCTCGTCCCGGACGTACCCGTCCTTCACCCGCACCGGCAGCCCCGCCTCGTCGTGCTCGACGATCTCCATGCTGCGCGGCGCGACGGCACCGGAGCCACGCCAGGCAGCTGTGCCGAACCCGGTGATCGCCACCGGTTTTCCCTGCGCCACGAGGCTTCGGATGCTCGCGGCGTACCGGTCGGCGACCTCGGCCGACCGGATCAGCTCGAACGAGCTGATGTCGAACAGACCCCAGTCGATCCGCTCGAACGGGATGCAGGCGTAGGTGATCTTCCCGCCGAACTCCGCGCGAATCGCACTCACCGCCCCTGCCAGGAACTCGCCGAGCCGGGAGCTCGCCTCCTGCAGCCGTTCCGCCCGCCCGTCAGCCTGGCCGAACAGCCGGTTCACCCGGTCCATCACGTCGCCGCCGGGCAGGAACCCGTCGTTCATGATGCTCAGCTCGACGCCTGCGACGAACACGACCTCGGCGCCCTCGCCCCGGATCCGCTCGGCCCTGCGCGCACAGTCGATGAACAACTCCAGGATCTTGGGCGGCGACAGCTCCAGCGGGTACGGCGAGAACCAGACCTCCAGCCCCAGCGAGGCCGCGATCCGCGCCGCCTCCTCCAGCCGTTCCGGTGAGCCGCCGACGAGCTGAACCGCGTTGCAGTGCAGGTCGTCCCTGATGACCGTCAGATCACTCCTGATCACGCCGGGATCGAACTTCTCCACGGAGATCTCACCGTGCCGGACGAAACCGGTGTCGTACGCAATGCCCTTGGCACGCATGGACAGTCCCCTTCCACTCTCGGTGTTTCGAGACTAGAAGGCAAAAGTGCGCGCACGCAAGTTTGCTTATGCGCAAGTTTCAGGTGGGCCAGACCAGCAACACCGGACAGGTCGCGTGATCGACGACGAACCGGGTCGCCGGGCCGAGGCTGCGCGGTCCGGCGTGGCTGATGTCGCCATCCCGGCACAGCACGAGCAGCGAGGCACCCTCAGCCGCGGCAACGACTTCGTGTTCCACCCGCCCCACGCGCGCGGACGTCGCACACGGCGAGCCGAGACGGGCGGCGGCCGCCTCCAGCAACTTGGCGGCGTGGTCGGCGGCCAGGTGGTCCAGCCGGCTGCCGGGGTCGCGCGACGGGGTGCGGCCGAAGAGCCCGGCGAACGCGCCGTGGGCGGCACCTGGCACGTCGTGGTCGCTGACGTGCAGCAGCAGGAAGTCGGAGCCGTGCTCACGCGCCGCGTCGACGCAGGACTGCCAGGTGTCGTCGGCGATCCACACGACCACCGTCATGGTCATCCTCCGATCACGTGCAGGGACGCCCACAGTGCCACGACCGAACCGGCCAGGGTGGCAGGCACGGCGAGCAGGCCCAACCTGGTGAATTCCGGCAGGTTCACCTCGGTGTCGTGGTCGTGCACGATCCGCCGCCACAGCAACGTGGCCAGCGAGCCGGCGTAGGTCAGGTTCGGTCCGAGGTTCACGCCGAGCAGCACCGCCAGCACCGCGCCGGAACCGAACGGCACGACCAGCGGCAGCAGCACGAGCACCGCGGGCAGGTTGTTGATCACGTTGGCCAGCACGGCGGCGACCGCGGCCACCCCGAGCAACGCCACCAGCCCGTCGCCGCTCGGGATGACGAGCCGCAGAACGTCGTCGAGACCGTTGTCGACCACCGCCCGCACCACGATGCCCAGCCCGAGCACGAAGGCGAGGAACGGCAGCGAAACGGCTTGCACCACCTTGGTCAGCGACGTGCGGCGCCGGGCCAGCGCACGCACCGCCATCGCCACCGCACCCGCGCAGGCAGCCCACGCCGGGTCGATCCCGGTGGCCGAGGCCACCACGAATCCGGCCAGCGTCAGCCCGACCGTGACGAGCGCGAAGACCGGCAGCTCACGTGCGGGAGCGGTGTCCGACGGATGCACCGGCGCGTCGAGATCGGTGCGGAAGAACCGCCGGAACACCACGTATTCGATGGCGATGGCGACCACCCACGGCAACGCCATCAGCGCCGCGAACCGCGTGAAGCTCAGCCCGCTCGACGCGAACGCCAGCAGGTTCGTCAGGTTCGACACCGGCAGCAGCAGCGACGCGCTGTTCGACAGGTGCGTGCACGCGTACACGTGCGGCTTCGGCCGCACACCGAGCTGCGCCGCAGTCGCGAACACCACCGGCGTCAGCAGCACGACGGTCGCGTCCAGGCTGAGCACCGCCGTGATCACCGACGCCGTGACGAACACGCCGCCCAGCAACGTGCGCGGCCGCCCGCGGGAGGCGCGCGCCATCCAGGTGCCGCACGCGTGGAAGAGCCCTTCGTCGTCGCACAGCTGCGCCAGCACCAGGATCGCGGCCAGGAACCCGATCACCGGCCCGAGCCGCACCGCCTCGTCCACCACGTGGTCGACGGGCAACGCGCCGACCACCGCGACGAGGACAGCCGCCGGCACCGCCACGGCCGCCTCGGGCCAGCCCCACGGTCGCACTACCGCACAGACCAGCACGGCCACCAGGAGCAAGATCGAAAGCGCCAGCACGGCCCAACGTTAAGCCCGTTCGGTGGATCACCGTAACTGAGGTTGCATCGGCAACGACTTGCCGAACATGAGGCGATTGGCAGTACTGCTGCTGGCACTTGTCCTGCTCTCTCCCACCCCGGCGTTCGCAGCCGACAACCCTCGAGCCACCCTCTCCTCCCCGAGCGAGGGGGTTTCCGTTCCGCTGAACGAACCGCTGCTCGTCATCGGCGACGCCTACAACGGCGAAGCGGGAGGCGTCATCCAGGTCGACGTCACCACGGACGACGGCGCCACCTGGACGTCCATCGACACGCAGTCCTACTGGTCGCTCGTGATCACGCCGACCACTCCGGGCCCGCTGACGATCAAGGCCCGCGCCCACACCGCGTCGACCGTCGGCCCGGTCCAGTCCTTGCGCACGATCCACGTCAGTGGCACGACGCTGCCACCGCTGCCCGGCGAGACCTTCCTCATGCTCCCGCGCACCCAGCAGCCGGTCGTGAAGGACATCGACGACCAGGCCGTCGAACTCGGCCTCCGCATCACCGTGGACCGCCCCGGATCACTGGTCGGCGTGCATCTGCGGCACGGCAACTACACCGGCCCAGTGACCGCACGGGTGTGGTCTTCCAACGGCACGCTGCTGGCCGAACAAGCGGTCCCGGGCGCCGTGTACGGACAACGGGTCACGTTCAACACGCCGGTTCCTGTCGCGCCGGGCAACGAGTACGTCGTCTCCTATTACACGCCGTCAGGTGGTTACGTCTCAACGGAAAACTACTTCACGGGCAACCTCGTGCAGACGCCGTTCCGCACGCCCGTGAACGCCGGCGTGTACCGCTACGGCGGCGGATTCCCCACGGACACGTGGAACTCCAGCAACTACTGGCTGATGCCGATCTTCCAGCCCTAGTCGCCGGGAACCACCCGGCGCTTCAACACCTTCTCGGTACCCCCGGTCGCGTCGAGCAGCCGGATCAGGGCTCGCTTCGCCACCTCGTCACCGGGCACGTCCAGCTCACGCCGAAGCCGGCGGCTGTCCTCGACCAGCCGCCGGCCCCGGCCGGTGAGCCGGGCGCGGCGCACCCTGCTGTCCGCTGGGTCCGGCACGCGTTCGACGTAGCCGAGGCGTTCCAGTTCGAGCAGCTGCTTCGAGGCGGCCTGCTGGGTGACGCCGAGCAGCTCCCCCAGTTCGGAGACCGTCGGCGCACCCTCGATCAGGTGCTGGATCACGTACCCGTGCGAGACGCGGACACCGGTGTGCCCGATCTCGTGCAGCCGCGCCAGGACCGCGTCGTTCGCGGAGCTGCCCGCCAGATGGGCGAGGGTCGCGAGGTCGAGCCGCATCAGGTCCACGGTCACATCCTGACATTGACAACCAAGGTTGTACAACTATGGTTGTGGACATGGACACCATCCACGCACTGCACCGAGCGCTCGAGGCCGGACAGTCCGGTGAGGAGCTGCGCCGGTTCTTCACCGCCGACGCCGTGACGGTCGAGCATCCCAACCTGATCAGGCCGACCGGCGCGCGAACACCCCTGGACAAGATGCTCACGGCCTCCGCGGCGGGCGTGGAGCTGTTGTCCAGCCAGAAGTACGACGTGCATTCGACCCTGAGCTCCGGCGACACCACGATCGTCCGGCTGACCTGGACCGGCGTGCTGCGGACGGGTAACCAGCTCGTCGCCCACATCGCGCAGTTCGTCGAGACGCGTGACGGACTGATCAGCTCCATCGAGACGTTCGACTGCTACGAGCCGTTCTGAGCCACATACCGCTCGCATACCGGCCCTCATACCCCGGCGCTGTTGCCTGTCGTCGTTCCTCGACGAAGGGAGACCGCCGATGACCGGCGAGAAGCAGTACAGCCGCCGTGCGATGGGCAAGCTGGCGGCGGGCGCCATCGCGGCGGCGGGCATGGCGTCGTTGCCGGGCCAGGCCTCGGCGGCACCGCACTACCGGGCGCACGGCCCGTTGCTCACCGACGGCTACCAGACGTGGATCGACGCGATCAACAACCAGGCGGCCAACCTCGCCAAGGTCGTCACCGGCTGGGGCGTGCCGGGGCCCGGCCCGT
The DNA here is from genome assembly GCF_039537795.1 of Lentzea roselyniae. NCBI lineage: Bacteria > Bacillati > Actinomycetota > Actinomycetes > Pseudonocardiales > Pseudonocardiaceae > Lentzea > Lentzea roselyniae. Next base: position 42,398 of record NZ_BAABBE010000031.1, on the reverse strand, counting down.
GGGCGAACTACCCCGACCACGTCTGGACCGCCGCCGGTGCGACGAACTTCCTCATCGTCCGCACGGTCACCGGTGACACCGACAACGTGATCGACCCGAACCGGGCGGTCGCCGAGATCCGCGACTCGCGCTTCTTCGAGTACAAGAGGATCCGCTCCGGCGCGGACAAGTGCATCATCGAGCTGGGCAACGAGCCGAACATCCGGGTGACCGACCCGTGGGTCTACGGCTACAACCTCAGCGTCACGATCGACCGCATCCGGGAGACGTTCCCGGGAGCCAAGATCTGCGGTACGGCGCTCTCACCGAACAAGGGCACGAACCCCGACACGTGGTACGGCAACCCGAACTTCGTCGACGCCGTCAAGAAGTGCGACTTCGTGGGGGTGCACTTCTACAGCAACCCCGACGACGGCAGCTTCACGCGCCAGGGCGACTGGAACGAGCTCACCTACGCCGAGACGCTGTCGCGGTGCGCCTCGAAGTGGCCGGGCAAGCCGGTGATCGCGACCGAGTACTCGATCAGGACCACCCGCCTCACCCCGTACCAGAAGGGCTACAAGTACGGGAACCTGATCCACTTCGACGACTCGGTGGCCACCAGCCTGTGGGGCGCCTGCTACTACCACGTGCAGACCAACCCGGCGGGCATCGACTTCCACGAGAACGTCGGTTCCGAGGGCGCTCGCGGCTACCGCAAACGCCTGAGCGAAGGTGGCCTCTGAAGTAGACTGGAGGCCGATCTACCTGGGGGTTCACGTGCAACGGCACATCAGATCGGTCGACGACGTCCTCGCTCTGCTAGACGGTCTCTTCGCCCCTGAGGCCGACCGCTGGACCGAGCGGGCGGGCGACTGGTGGGACGCCTTCTACGAGAACCGTGACCGCGAGGTCCCGTTCTTCGTGGCCAAACCGGACGAGAACCTGGCCGGCTACCTGGACCGCGGGCTGATCAGGCCGGGCGGGGCGCTCGACGTGGGCTGCGGACCTGGCCGCAACGCGGTCTTCCTGGCGCGCAACGGGTTCCAGGTCGACGCTGTGGACCTGTCCGCCACCGCCATCGCGTGGGCGTCGGAGCGCGGCGAGGGCCTGGGCATCCGGTTCCGTCAGGGCGACGCGTTCGCCACCGAGGGCTCGTACGACCTGATCTACGACTCCGGCTGCTTCCACCACCTGCCACCGCACCGCCGGATCAGCTATCTCGCGTTGCTGGAACGGGCCCTCAAGCCCGGCGGGCACTTCGCGTTGACCTGCTTCACCGCCGACGAGGGCACGGCCACGCCGGACGCCGAGCTGTACCGGCAGTCCGGTCTGAACGGCGGCGTCGGGTACCACCCCGACGACCTGCGGTGGATCTTCCAGGACCTCACGGAGGTCGAGCTGCGCCGGATGCGCGAGGAGCCCGCCTCGTCGCCCGTGTTCGGAAAGTCGTTCCTCTGGACGGCGTTGTTCAGAAAGGACTGACGCTCCCAGCGGACGCACGTGTCCGGCAGGCGGAAAAGCGGTGGAACGCCACCTGCGAAAGTAGGGACCACGCCCTGCTCCAGTAGGTGCTCTGCGGCACCTACCCGGCAGTATCGTCACCCACGTGAAGCGGGCAGAAGACCTCGCACTGGTGCTCGCGGCAGCACCAGAGGTCTCGCGCGGCTTCACCCCGCCCGAGGTGGTAATCGCTTTCCTCGGCCTGTGCCTGCTCGCGGTCGCCGGACTGGCCGGCCTCCACCTGGCGACCCGGCGCAGGCTGACGCGAGCCCTCGCCGAACGCGAACGCGAGCTCGCGGCCGAACAGGCCCGCGCCGACGAGCGCACGAGGCTCGCCGCCGAGCTGCACGACGTCGTAACGCACCGCCTGAACCTGATGGTGCTGCACGCCGGTGCGTTGCGAGTGGCGGCCAAGGACGAGAACGCGCGCGCGGCCGCGGAAGAGCTCCGCACCGCGGGCCGTCAGGCGTTGGCGGAAATGCGCGACATGGTCGGTGTGCTCCGCTCCGGCCGCACCGCCCGCATCCCCGACGTGCTGCCCGACCGCCTGGCCAACCTGGTGGCCGACTCCGCCGCCACCGGCCTCGAGGTCACCCTGACCGAGCACGGTGACGCCGACATCGTCTCCCCCGCCGTGCGCCGCACGATGTACCGGGTGGTCCAGGAGTCGCTGACCAACGTGCACAAGCACGCGCCCGGCGCGCACACCGAGATCACCATCCACTGTGGACCGAGCACCGTCCGTGCCGTCATCCGCAACACCGCCCCGTCGTCCACACCGGACACAGCGCTGTCGCGCTCCGGTTCCGGTCTGCTGGGTCTGCGCGGTCGCGTGGAGATGGTCGGCGGCACCCTCACCGCGGGGCCGACGGACGACGGCGGCTTCCAGGTGGACGCGGTCCTGCCGGCGTTCGTGCCGACGTGATCACTCGTCGGACGCGCGCACGGCTCGGCAGGCGAGATGAACGGCCAGTCGCTCGTCCGGGTTCAGCAGACTGACGCCGAGGAGCTGTTCCGCCCGGTTGATCCGCTGCGCCACCGTGTTCCGGTGCACCTTGAGCCGCACGGCCGCCGAGGACGTCACCGACTCCTCGTCCAGGTACACGGCGAGCGTCCGCAGCAGCTGCCCGTCCTCCACCCCGGCGAGCGGCTCCAGCAGCCGGGTCGCCTGCTCCACCAGCGCCGGCGTCTCCGCGGCCATCGACAGCAGCCGCCGTACGCCGAGCTCGTCGATGTGCACGACCTTCGCGGACCCGGTCATCGCCGCCGCCTCGCGCGCCTCTGCCAGCGTCCTGCCGACACCGGAAGAGCCGGGATGCGGACGGCCGACGCCGGCGACGAGGTTGCCGGGACCCAGCGCCTGGGCGAGCCTCGCCGTCAGCTCACGGTGCTGCGACTGCGGCGGCTCCGCGTCGTTGGTGAGCCAGAACGACCAGCCCTCCGCGCCTTCGACGAGCTGCCCGTGCAGGCCGCGCCGGGACAGCTCGACGCGCAGGCGTTCGGTGTGGGCGGCGTCGAAGCAGTTCGGTGACGGCGGGTTCGGCATCGCGTAGACGCCCGTGTGCCAGCCGTCGAGGCGCCATCCCGCGAGAACGGCCTGCTGCACCAGTTGCGGCGGCACGTCGTCGCCCGCGGCGAGCAGCTCGGCCAGCAGCGAGCCGCGGGAACGGGCACGGCGTTCGGTCTCGAGGCGTTCGGCGGCCACCCAGTTGCCCAGCGCCCAGGAGGCGACCTGGCTGATCTGCTGGACGGTCTCGGCCCAGCGCTTGTTGCGGCCGCGGGTGTGCGCGACCAGCCACAGGTGGACGTGGCCGGTCCGGTCCGTCTCCACCGGCACGGCCACCGCGACGCCCTCCGGCATCTCGACGGTCGTGGCGACGGAGCCGGCCAGCAGGTCCTGCGGCAGGCCCGGCGGGGAGACGCCCTTGATCGCCGTGCCGTCGGCGCTCATCACCGCGCACGTCACGTGCAGCTCGCCGGACAGGATCGTGATCACCGAGCGCGGATCCGGATTGCTGCGGCCCAGGCGCGCGGTGACGGCGTTGAGCAGACGTGCCGCGGCCACCTCTGGACGGCGTACGGCGGTGCGCGCCGAGTCGGCGACCAGCAGTGGGTCGTCGGCCTTGGTCTGCAGCAGCGGCACGCCCAGCCGGTTGGCGAAGGAGATCGTCGCGGTGGAGGGAGACTGGTAGGAACCGGTCGACGAGCGCACGAGCACGACGGCCCGCACGTCGGCGCTGTAGGCCCGGCGCAGCGCCACCTCGACGAGGTACGGCTGGTACCCGGTCAGGATCACCAGGTCGCCCGCCGAGCACGCCTCGACGGCCGTCATGTCCGCCGCCAGCCGCACGTCGGCGATCTCGGTGTCGACGCCGCGCTCGCCCGCCAGCAGGCACGCGTCGCCGAGCACGCCGATCTCCAGCAGATCGCGCACGGTCAGCGAGTCGGCGTCGTCGATCACGGAACGTCCCGGAACGGCACGTAGTCGAGGTCGTAGCCGAACGCGCGCGGGTCGACGCGGCCGAGCATCTCCTGGCGCACCCACTGAGCGGGCGATGGGAGCGCTACCACATCCACGACGGCGCCGTACGTCAGCCGCTCCGTCGACACGGGCTTGCCGGACTCGGCGTCGAAGCAGCACAGCAGATCGGGCGTCGTCACGAGCGGCTCGCCGTCCGCGAGCGCGACGAGGTACTCCCCCTGCATCTCCAGCCGCACGTACGCATCGTCGGTGTCCAGCCGCCGCAGCGCCACCGTACCGCGAGGAAAGTCCCCAACGGACTCCCGCCAGACTTCAGCGACTTTCCCCCGCGTCACGCGGAAGCCGCCGGAGGCCTTCGCCCGTTCGTCGACCGAGACCGTGCGCCGGGACCAGATCTCACCCAGCTCCAGCGCCCGCGAGAGCGAGCCCGGAATGCCTGCTTTGAGGGCGTCCGCGAGTTTCAACGGCTTCGCGACCATCATCGCCCAGCCGCCGAAGTCGACCATCACCGTGCGGGCGAGCTTCTCGATGGCCGTCGCGTCGAGGACCGCACGGTTTCCGCCTGGTTCGGTGATGGCCAGCGGGGTGGTGGGCAGCCCGGCCGCGTCGTAGGTCGTCTGGTCGACGCGTGGGAACGCTCTCCCCATCCCGTCCACGTCGACGTACGGCAGCCCGAGCCGTGCCGCGAGGATCAGCGGCAGCAGCCCGTTGCACCCGCCGACCTCCCACCCGATGACAGCGGTCACAGGCGTGGAGTCGTGCGCCTGCAACGCCTTCAGCGCTTCCTCCGCCTCCTGGCCGGACGGCAGCTTCTCGATCATCACGGTCGGCGCGCCGATCAGCCCGACCCGCGCGCCGTGTCCGTCCGGGTCGGCCTCTTCTGGCGAAAGCACCGTAACTGGACCACTTTGTCGCATTTCGTGCCGGAGCATGGCCGCGAAGGCGTGGGTCTCGTGCTCGCCACCTCCACCGCCGCTGCCGAGCACGACCACACCCAGGGCGAGCTGGTCGACCTCGTCGGGCTGGAGCAGGTGCATGCGCGAGACAGTAGTGCCGGGACCGGCCGGGCGAGAAGGATCGGCCTGCTACACACCGATCGGCACGTACTCGTGCGAATAGCCGAACGCCGACGGCCCGACCAGGGCGAGGCCCTCCGGTGTGCGCCAGCGCGGGTGGCACGGCGCGCCGACGACCGTGACCCGCTGCCCGTACCGCAACCGTTCGGCCGGCACGGGTTCACCTTCGGCGTCCAGCACGCAGATCAGGTCCGGCACGGAGGCGACGATCTCACCGTCCCGCGACGCGACGAGGTGCTCGTTCTGGAACGCGAGCAGGCAGCTCGTCCCGTCTCCCTCCAGCCGCGCCTCCCCCTTGGCGAACCTGGGATCCCTCGCGCGCATGACGTCGACGACCTTGCCCGCGAACAACACCCGGCCGCCGAGGAACGACGCGATGGCCTGGCACGGTTCCACGCGCTCCCGGCGGGCCTCCTCCACCAGCCGCCCGAGCCGCGACGCCAGCGTGAGCGTGCCGGGGATCGTGATGTCGCGGGCCTGCCTGCCGGACATGGGAAAGCTGCTCAGCAACGCGGTGCAGCCCATGCGGATCGTGGCCGAGCGCGCGAGCCGTTCCGCCCAGTGGTTGTCGCTGACGTCGACGACGATCGCGTTGCCCTTCTCGTCGGCGACCACCAGCGGCTTGGCCAGCACACCGTCCAGAGTGCACACGACCATCTGCACCATCGGAAACGCGCGCCCCATGCAGTCCGCGTCGAGCACCGGCAGGCCGAGCGACGCGGCCACGGAGAACGGCGCGAGCGAGTTCATCCCGCCGACCTCGATCGGCAGCACGTGCGTGATCGGGCGGCCGAGTTCCCGTTGCAGCATGAGGAAAGCCGTGACCGCTTCTTCACCGGCGGGCAGCTTCTCGATCATCACCGTCGGTGCGCCGATCATGCCGATGCCCGCGACCAGCGCGTCGTCCGGTACCTCGCGCAACTCGGCGACGAGCACCGGCCCGCACTCCAGCACGGCCTGCTCCGCGACGAGCCTGCCGATGTACGGGTCACCACCGCCCGTGCCGAGAATCGCGGCGCCGCGGGCGATGTGCCTCAGCTCCTCGGCGCCGATCTCACGCACGGCCCCTCCTCGGGGCCTCCTCCAGCACCAGGTCGCCCACGGCTCTCGCCCGCACCCGGCTCGCGTTGCCCGGCAGGTACGCCAGCGGGATCTCCTCGACCTCGACGATCCGCACGCTGCCGGCCTTCGCGCCCGCCGCGACAGCCTTGTCCACCGCCTCCTGACGGGCGGCGTCGAGCACCTCGTCACGCCGGTTCTGTTCGATCGTGAAGACCCGGTCGACCTCACCGCCGACCTGCGCGATCGCGGCGCCGATGGCGTTGGCGAACGCGTGGTGCTCCGGCCGGATCATGTCCTTGACGCCCTCGATCTCGTCCGGCACCAGCACGCTGCCACCACCGACCAGCACGACGGGCAACGGCGCCGGGCACGTCCGCATGCGGTCGACGTGGGTGGCGATCTGGTCGCAGACGTGGTCGAGCACCGAGCTGACCAGCGTGCGGTCGAGGTTCTTGACGAGCGCCGCGTCTCCGATGTCGGCGAGGCCCGCCGCGACCGCGATGTCCGTGGCGGTGAGCGTGTCGCCGCCGAACACCAAAGCCTGCTCGCCCAACCGGAACCCGACGCTGTCCGGCCCGACCTCGAGACCGTTGGGCGTCTCGCGCACGACGCTGCCACCGCCGAGGCCGACCGACAGCACGTCGGGCATGCGGAAGTTCGTGCGCACCCCGCTGATCAGGACCTCGGACGACGCCTCGCGCGGGAAACCGTTGGTGAGCATGCCGACGTCGGTCGTCGTGCCGCCGACGTCGATCACCGCGCAGTCGTCCAGTCCGGACAGGAAAGCCCCGCCGCGCATGGAGTTCGTCGGTCCGGAGGAGAACGTGGCGACCGGGTAGCAGCGCGCGTACTCCAGGTCCATCAGCGTGCCGTCGTTCTGGCTCAGGTACAGCGGAGCCGCGATGCCCTGTGCCGTCAGCGATTCCGTGAGCCCGTCGGCGATCTGCTCGGCGAGCTCGCGCAGCGCGGCGTTGATGATCGTGGCGTTCTCCCGCTCCAGCAGGCCGAGCCGCCCGATCTCGTGCGAGAAGCTGACGAACAGGTCCGGCACCTCTGCCGTCAGGATCTCCGCCGCCTGGCGCTCGAAGTCGCCGTTGACCAACGAGAACACCGAGGAGATGGCGACCGACCGCACGCCCTTCGCCGCGATGTCCCTGGCCACGCCGCGCAGCTCGTCCTCGTCGAGCGGCGAGATGACTCGTCCGTCGTACTCGTGGCCGCCGTGGCAGAGGTAGGAGTGCCCGCCGATGACCTGACGCAGCCGCTGCGGCCAGTCGACGAACGGCGGAAGTGCTTTGGTGGCGGGAAGTCCGAGCCGCACGGCCGCCGTCTGAGCCAGTCCCCTGCCCTCGACGACGGCGTTGACGAAGTGCGTCGTGCCGATCATGACCGCGCTGATGGCGGCCGGATCGAAGGAGTGCCCGGCCTGAAGCCCGCTGACGGCCTTGATGATCCCGGTCGTCACGTCGGCCGTCGTCGTGGTCTTGCACTCGGCGAGCACACGCCGTCCCTCGACGAGGACGGCATCGGTGTTCGTGCCGCCGACGTCGATACCGATGTGCATGAACGAAACCACCCCTCAGGCGGCCGACGCTTCCCCGACCACCTTACGGTTGGTGGCCCGCCGCGTCCTCATCCGCAACAGGTCGAGCCTGCCTGCTGAGACGTAGAGGGCGAACGCGAGCACGAGCGAGTTCACACTGGACTGCCCGAACGGCGACAGCTCGCCGAGCACGGCGGCGGCCGGCCAGATGACCACGGTGGCCGGCACCCACGAGGGCGCTGACCTGGGCACGAGCGGCCGCGTGGAGATGATCTCGTTCCGCCACCGCCGCACGACGTAGTACTCGGCGAGCATGATCCCGGTGACGGGCGGGAACACCACCCCGAGCAACACCAGGAAGTGGCTGAACTGGTGCACGATGCCCGCCGCGGCGAGGAAACTCCCGGCGCACCCGACCATGACGGTCACCTGAGCCCTGCTGACCCGCACCGCGAACACGGCGTCGAAGAAGTTCACGAGCCCGAGCGAGGCCGAGTACAGGTTCCAGTCGTTGATCTTCAGCACGGCGGTGACGACCACCAGCGCCCCGATCCACCCGCTGGACGAGCTGACGACGCCCATGATGTCGGTGGTGCCGAGCCCGTGCGCGATGACCACCCCGGCCAAGCTGATGACCCACTCACCGGCCGTGATGCCCACAACCGTCTGCTTGACGACGTCCCACTCGTTGCGGTTGAAGCGAGTCATGTCCGGCGCGATGGCCGCACCGACGATGAAGCTGCCGGTCACCAGAGTCACCGCGGTCATCATGCCGATGGACGGCCCTGGCGCCGGGCTGCTGAGGGTGGCCCCGATGTCGTTGACGTTCGTCAGCACAAGCCACAGGAGCAGCAGCAGAAACGCCGGCACCGCCACGTACGCGGTCCACGCCATCCACCGCACCCCATAGGCAGCGATGACCGTGACGACGATGCCGAAGACGAGCGACCACACCGGCGCCGGCAACACCCCGCTGACGTCGGCGAGCGCCACCCCCGCGAGCCCGGTCTGCACCCCGAACCACCCGGTGCAGGACAACGCGATGATGAGCCCGAGCATCGCACTTCCCGCGTGCCCGAACCCGGTCCAGCGCGTGAGGATCGCCGTCGACAACCCTTCCCGCTGCCCGATCACGCCCACCGCCACCGCGATGACGTTGAGCAGCACCGCCCCGATCGTGAGCGCCAGAAACGCGTCCCAGAACGTCATGCCGAAGCCGAGCGTCGCGCCCAGCAGCAACTGGCTCAGCGCGGTCGTCTGCCCGAAGCGCTGGGTCGCGACTGACAACCAAGGGTGCCGCGCCTGGTCAGGGACACGGCTGAGGGCCTGATCATCACGCCCGAGAAGAGCGGCCACGATCGTCCCTCCGCCCTGTGATCGACAACTCGGACAGTAATGACCGAGTCACGATCGGGCTACAGACAATGTGCACAGTCGGGCGAATCAACACCTTGCGATTCGCACAGGCCGCTCAATTCATGGCCAGTTTGATCCGCCTCCTAGCCACCAGCCTCGTTTGGTGCACGTCGAGGCCAAGCCCCAGCCCAGGCCGCCGCTCAAACCGGTCGTAGCTGCGGCTGAGCAGCCAGTGCGCCGCCTCGGCGGTGATCGACTCCAACCGCACCTGCTGCTTGAGCTGCTCAAGCGCTTCGTCGACGTGACGAGTCAGAAACGCGTGCCGCGTGAGCCCCCCGCTGATTTCGTCGATCATGAAAACCATCGCGTGCGGCTCATCCCCGTACGCATAACTGCACAGCAGTGCCAGATATCCGGCGTCGATAGACCGATCACCGATCCAGCACTCGCCAAAGGCGAGCGCCTTCATGTCCCAAGGCGGCGTCTGCTGCTCCCGCGCGGCTTCCTTCGCCCACTCTCCTGGCCTGCCGGGCAACAGATGCCCCAGCGCCGTCAAGAGCGCCGCACTACGACGGCTCGGCACCTTTTGCAGGTGCCGGACGACGACCTCCCACAACTCCTCGTTGTCGGCAAAAGGCCCCACAAACGCACTGACCTGCAACTCGACCTCGAGCGGATCGGTGAGCTGCGGCAACGGACGCCCGGCGTCCACCACCGCCTGCTGCATGGGGGTCAGCCTCGTCCGCACGCGCGGCAGGCTAGTCCGATCGGCGCAACACAACCCCGTCCTTGATCCACGCCACCGCGCGGATCACCCCATCGAGGTCACACCCCTGCTCCGGCGCTTCCTTCCCATCAGGGATCTCTGACCGTTCGGCACCGAAACTGTCAGACCCCGATGGCAGACTGGCCAACATGCCCGACTACCAGCCGTTCGCGCACCTGACGACGCCGAACGCTGACCTGTACCGCGCCGTGATGGGTGCCTTCGTGCGCGCCAAACGGCGGTTCGTGGTGCACCTGCGGCCTGAAGACGTGCAGGAAGAGCTGAACGCCGACCTCGGTGCGGTCGCGGACGCGCTGGGCAGGCTGAAGGACTGGGGCAACCTCCGGGCAGACCCGGACACCAGCCGCGTCACCACCGTCGAGGACTTCCACCGCGCCCGGTTCCTGTACCAGCTCACTTCCGAAGGAGAGGCCGCCGAACACGCGCTCGCCGCCTTCGACGAGGCGCTGGGCAGACGAGGCGCACTGCAGGCCGTCGCGCTCGCGGACATCGTGACCCAGCTGCGCGCGCTGCTGGAGCTGGCAGCACAGCCCACACCAGACCCGGCCAAGGTCCACCTCCTGCTGCGCGGGCTGGTCAGCCGGTTCTCCGACCTCGCGGACAACGCACAGGCGTTCATGGGGTCGCTGCAGCGCTCGATCGACCTGCACGACGTGGATGTGGACGCGTTTCGCGCCTACAAGGACCAGCTGATCGACTACCTCGAACGGTTCATCAAGGACCTGGTGACCACGGGTGCGGAAATCGCGACGCTGGTGGGACGACTGGACGGAACGGACGTGGATCGGCTGCTCGCGATGGCCGCCGCACGTGAAGCCGAGGACGCCGCTCCTGGTGCGGACGATCCGCGAGAGGCCGAGTTCACGCGGAACATCGCGCTGTGGCGTGATCGCTGGACCGGGCTGCGCCAGTGGTTCGTGAGCGAGCACCAGCACCCGAGCCAGGCCAAGCTGCTCAGAGCACGAGCACGAGCGGCGATTCCCGCGTTGCTCCAGGTGGTCTCCGCGTTGAACGAGCGCCGTGCGGGCAGATCCGACCGTTCGGCCGACTTCCGCACACTGGCACGCTGGTTCGCCGACGCTCCGGACGAACAGACGATGCACCGGTTGTGGCGAGCGGCGTTCGGGCTGTCGTCTTCACGTCATCTCACGGTCGACGCCGACACGCTCGCCGATCGCGACGAGCACCCCGTCACCGCGCAGACGCCGTGGCACGAAGCGCCTCCGTTGCTGATCAGCCCGCAACTGCGCAAGACGGGCAGCTACGAACGGCGGGGAAAGCCGAACCGCATCGTCGACCGCTCCGAACAACGGCGTGCGCTCGCCGAGCGTGCTGCACGTCAAGCCGAGGAGACCGAACAGGCTCGCCGGCGTCTGCTGACCCGGCGCCCGATGAAGCTGAGTGAGATCGGTCTGCTCGAGCCCGCCGAGTTCGCCTTGTTCCTCGGTTTGCTAGGTGACGCGCTCGCAGCCCGACGCCCTGGTCAGCGCACAGTCACCACGACCACCTCAGACGGCACGCTGGAGATCAGGCTGACCGCGCTCGACTCCGGCTCCGCGGAGATTCGCACCCCGGAAGGCCACTTCCAGGGCCCTGACCACGTGCTCGAGATCCTGGACCTGACCGCCACCGAGCCCGAGGAGCGATCCGCATGACCAGTTCGCTCTCGGACGCGCTCAACGCCTCGCACGTCGACGACCGGCGCAAGGCCGCCCGTGCCCTGCTGCGCCGCCCGTTGTTGCGCGCGAGCAGGAATTCCGACGAGTACCGGCTGGTCCGCAAGCACGAGACCGAACTGAGAGCGTGGTTCGACCTGAACACCGGCTGGCGGCTCGTCGTCGACAGCGAGGTGGCCCGCCTGGTGAAGGTGGCCGCGGCCGTTCGGGATCCCAGCCATCCGGCCAGGGACACCCGGTCGAAGCTGCCGTTCACCCGCCGCCGGTACGTGCTGACGTGCCTTGCACTGGCATCGCTCGAACGCGCCGACGCCCAGATCACGCTGGGCCGGCTCGCGGAGCAGGTGGTCATGGGCGCGGCCGACCCCGGGCTCGCGACCGAGTTCACGCTGACCGGCAGGGAGGAACGCGCCGATCTGGTGGCGGTGGTCCGGCTGTTGCTGGAGCTCGGTGTGCTGAGCAAGGTCGCGGGCGAGGAGGACGCGTTCGTACGCGCCACCGGCGACGTTCTCTACGACGTGGAACGCCGCGTGCTGGCGACGATGCTCGCCACCAGACGCGGCCCGTCCACAATGGAGGAAATGGATCTGGCCGCGCTGACCGAGGACGTCGTTCCGGACAGCGACGACCTGCGCAACCGGGCGATCCGCCACCGGCTGACGCGGCAGCTGCTGGACGAGCCGGTGCTCTACTACGACGAGCTGACCGAGGAGGAGCTCGCCTACCTGACCCGGCAGCGCGCCGCGCTCACCAGGCAGGTCGCGGACCTCACCGGTCTGATCCCCGAGGTGCGGGCGGAGGGCATCGCGATGATCGACCCCGTCGACGACCTCACGGACGTGCGCATGCCGGAGAGCGGCACCGAGGGCCACGTCACGCTGCTGGTCGCCGAATACCTTGCCGCGCAATGCGACGAGCCGGTCGCGGTGGGCGTACTGCACGACCGTGTGCGCATGCTGGCGAACGAGCACAGGTCGTACTGGCGCCGCAACGCCACCGAGCCCGGCGCCGAGATCGAGCTCGTCGAACAGGCACTCGACCGGCTGTCCGCACTACATCTGATCCACCGCACCCCCGACGAGGTCCGCGCACGCCCGGCGCTCGCCCGCTACGCCCTCGCCGAGCCGACCATCACCACCACGAGGTGACGCAAGTGCTCCCCGTTCCCTCCCGCGACCGCTGGCAACCCCTGCGCGCCGGACTGGTCGACCTCTTCTACTACGACCAGGAGGAGTTCCGGTTCCGCGACGGCCGCCTGTTGCTGCGCGGCAACAACGGCACCGGCAAGTCCAAGGTGCTGGCGCTGATGCTGCCCTTCCTGATGGACGGCGAGCTGGCACCGCACCGGGTCGAGCCGGACGCGGACCCGAAGAAGCGGATGGAGTGGAACCTCCTGCTCGGTGGAGCGCATCCACATCCCGAGCGGCTGGGTTACACGTGGCTCGAGTTCGGCAGGCACTGTGACGACGGCGGCACGGAATACCGCACCATCGGTTGCGGCCTGAAAGCGGTCGCCGGCCGCGGCATCGCCCGCCACTGGTTCTTCGTGACGTCTCAGCGGATCGGCATGGAGCTGTCGTTGGTCGACGCCACCAGCACAGCTCTCACCCGCGACCGCCTCGCCGACGCGCTGGGCGAGCACGGCACGGTCTACGACAAGACCCGCGACTACCGGCGCGCGGTCGACGAGGCGCTGTTCGGACTGGGCGAGCAACGCTACGCCGCACTCGTTGATCTCCTGATCAACCTCCGTGCGCCGCAGTTGTCCAAGCGCCCCAATGAGAAGGCGCTCTCGAACGCGTTGACCGAAGCGCTGCCGCCGCTCGACCAGGCGATCGTGGCAGATGTCGCCGAGGCGTTCCGCAGCCTGGAGGAGGACCGCGACGCCCTCGCCGCGATGACCGAGGCCCGCGACGCGGCGGAGTCGTTCCTCGGCCATTACCAACGCTACGCCCGCGTCGCCTCACGTCGTCGCGCCGCGGAGCCCCGCAACGCGCAGTCGAGGTACGAGCACGTCAACCGCGAGCTGAACGCGGCGGAGGAGTCGCACCGCCAGGCGACAGAGAATCTCGAGGCCGCCGATCGGGAACTGTCCGAACTGGACCAGCACGCGGCCAGGCTGCGGGCGAGGGAGGACGCTCTTCGCACCAGCCCGGAGATGCGCGACGCGAACGAACTGGCCCGAGTGGCGCAGGAAGCGCGACGGCTGAGCGGCGAGGCTGAGCGCCTGGCCACCGAGAGCGCCGCGAGTGCCCGCGCCGTCGACTACCGCTCCAGGCTGGCGACCGAGGCCGAATCAGCACTGACCGACGCGGCCAACGCCCTCGAAAGCTCTCGCACAACGGCTGCGGACGCGGCCCGAGCGGCGCTCCTGGACGAATCCGTCCTGTCCGGCCAAGCCGAAGCCGAACAGGCCGCCGAACGACAGGAGCGAGCAGTCCGCCACGTCGAGACCTTGATCTCGGCCGCCGATCAGGCTCACACCAAGGTGCGCGAAGCACGTGGCCGGGCGGACGAGCTCAACGCCGAAGCCGCGGAGACCGCCGAACGTCACGCCGATGCCGCCACCGAGGTCGAGCAGCAGGGCAGTGGCCTCGTCGCAGCGACACAACGCCACTTCGCGACAGCGGTCGAACTTCACGCCGAGGTGCCTCCCGAGCTCCAGGTGTGGGTGGAGACCTTGGACGGACCGAACCCGGCCAAAACGGCCGTGGACGCCGCCGGGCACCAGGCGAATACGGCACTGGCCCAGGAAGAAGCCGAGCTTCGCGCTCGGGAGAGCGCCGCCACGCGCCGCGCCGCGGACCTGACCGCGGAGATCACCAAGCTGGAGGCGGGCGAGGACAGCGTGCCGCCCGTCCCCTACACCCGCGGCGCCGACCGGACGGGCCGCCCCGGCGCCCCGCTGTGGCAACTGATCGACTTCGCTGACCGCCTCACCGCCGACCAGCAGGCCGGCCTGGAAGCCGCGCTGGAGGCGTCCGGGCTGCTGGACGCCTGGGTCACCGAGGACGGCGATCTGCTGTCCCGGGACACCGAGGACGTCTTCCTGAGGGCAGCGAAGCCACAGCCGGTCAACCTCACGTCCGTCCTGCACGCCGAAGCCCCGGTCGACGCCGTCCTCGCCACCATCGGTCTTGGTGTGGGCAACGGTCCGAACTGGATCGACGCCACTGGCCGATTTCGCATCGGTGTGCTGGAAGGCGCCTGGCGCAAGCAGTCGGCAACCTTCATCGGCCGCAGCGCCCGCGAAGCGGCCCGCCTGGCCCTCCTCACCACGAAACGCGCGGAACTCGCCGCGGTACAGGAAGAACTCGCCGGCATCGCCGCAGAGTTCGAAGTACTGCGCAACCGTCGCGTCGTACTGGCCGCCGAGATCGCGAACTGCCCGGACGACACCGCGTTGCGAGCCGCGCACACGACATCGCACGCGATCGCCGCGGAACAACGCAGGTTGGCCGTCCGGCTGCACGACGCCGGGGGCAGGCGCACCGAAGCGGAACAAACCTGGGAAGCCGCGCGGCAGCGACTCGCCGAGGAAGCCGCCGAGGTGGGCCTGCCGCAATCGAGCCCCGAGCTCCGCGAGGTATCGGAAGCCCTGGCCAGGTACCGGATCGCCATCGCCGCGCTGTGGCCCGCGATCCGCCGCCACCGCGACGCGATCAGGTACGCCGACCGCACCCGTGAGGAGCTCGCCACAGCCGCGGAAGATCACGCCGGCCGTGTGGAGCAGGCAGCCGAAGCCGCCATGACGGCGGAAGCCGCCACCGAACGCCACGAGACACTGCAGGCGACCGTCGGCGCCGCCGTGGCGGAGTTGCAGCGCAGGCTGGTCGAGGTAGCCGACGAGGCACAACAGTGCGCCGCCACCAGGAAAACCGCAGACGTCCGCCGGACCACCGCCCTGACGAACCAGGGCAAGGCACAGGGCCGCCGCGAGGAACTGGCCACCCAGCTGGAAGAAGCGACAGCGCACCGCGCCGAAGCGACAGAAGCGCTACGCCGCTTCGCCACGACCGGGCTGCTCCGCGTGGCGCTCCCCGACCTCCCGGTGCCCGACCCCTCGGCAGCGTGGGCTCCCGACCCGACCGTCCGCCTCGCCCGGCAGATCGACCGCGACCTCACCGACCAGCCGGACGACGACCAGACCTGGGAACGCGTCCAGCGCCGCGTCAACGACGAGCTGAAGTCGTTGACGGACACGTTGTCCCGCCACGGCAACACGGCCTCGGCCCGTCTGCTCGACGACGGGATCGTGGTCGACGTGGTGTTCCAGGGCCGCACCACCGGTACCCCCGAACTCGCCGAGGCGTTGCGCGCGGAAGTCGCCGACCGCGGCCGCATCCTCGACGAGAGGGAGCGCGAAATCCTGGAGAACCACCTCGTCAACGAGGTGGCCAGCACCCTGCAGGAACTCATCTCCGCTGCCGAGACCCAGGTCGCGCGGATGAACGCCGAACTGTCCGACCGCCCCACGAGCACCGGCATGCGTCTGCGCCTGCAATGGCAACCGGCGCAAGACGCTCCCACCGGCCTCGCCGCCGCTCGCGACCGCCTGCTGCGCCAAACCTCCGACGCATGGTCCGAGGACGACCGCTCCGCCGTCGGCGAGTTCCTCCAGGCCGAGATCGCGAATGTCCGTTCCCGCAACACGGCGGGCACGTGGCTGGAGCACCTGACCGAGGCCCTCGACTACCGCAAGTGGCACAGGTTCGTGATTCAGCGCCATCAGAACGGCCAATGGCGCACGGCGATCGGCCCGGCCTCCGGCGGCGAACGCGTCCTGACCGCCAGCGTCCCCTTGTTCGCCGCCGCCTCAGCCCACTACGCCTCAGCGGGAAACCCTCACGCACCACGGCTGGTAACCCTCGACGAAGCCTTCGCCGGCGTGGACGACGACTCTCGCGCGAAGTGCATGGGCCTGCTGGCCGCCTTCGACCTCGATGTCGTCATGACCAGCGAACGGGAGTGGGGCTGCTACCCCGGAGTTCCTGGCCTCGCGATTGCCCAATTGTCCCGCACGGACGACATCGCCGCCGTGCTCGTGACCCCGTGGGAGTGGAACGGCCACCGCCGAGTCCGGGTGACTGCCGAATGACCAGACTTCACCGTCTCCTCGGCGGCGAGGACCTCGCCTGGCTCGTGACCCGCGTCCGCAAACGCCTGGAACGCGACGAACCTCTCGACACCACCGTCATTCTCGCCGCGGCCACCGAAGCACAACGCCAGGCCGTCCACCGCCTCCTGGGCCGCGCCCCGCGCCCAGGCCGCACCCTGTCTGTCTCCCTGCCGGCCGTGGACCACGTTCTCCGCACCTCCGGTGCCCACCCCGCGGGTCTCGCTTCCGCCGTCCTGGAACTCACGGGCCCTCTGTCGCCCCGCGAGGACCCGGAACCGCTGTGGGACAAGGCGTTCGCGGAGCTGACCGACCCCCGCCTGACCGATCTCGCCACCACGTGGAAGAACACAGGCCTCCTCAAACGCCTCGCCACGACCCCACAGGCGGCCACCGACCTGCTCGCCACCCTGAACGAGGTCGTGACGAACCTCCCGTCCCCCGGCGAACCTCTGGGCCGCTTCGCCGCCCGCATCACCGGCGACGCCCACGCCCTGGACGACGACCGTCCACTAGCGACACTGGTCCTGCGCGCCGCCCGCGCCCTCACCGGCCTCCCCGACGGCACCGGAGCCGAGTGGCGCCGCGAAGTGTGGGCCTCCGTGGGCCTGATGCGCGACGAACTGTCCACAACAGTCCTGACGCTGGGCCTGAAAGGCCACCCAGGTCTGGAAGCCTGGCAAGGCCAGCCTCTCCACCTGACCCTCCGCCAACTGGTCCGTGATCCCCCGAACCTGAGCCCGATCGACGTGTTCGTCTGCGAAAACCCAGTCGTACTGGCCACCGCCGCGGACCATGCGGGCCCGCGCTGCCCACCTCTCATCTGCACCAGCGGCCAGCCCAGCGCCGCTGTGACACACCTGCTCCGCCTGCTGACCAAAGCCGGCGCCCGCCTGCACTACCACGGCGACTTCGACTGGGGAGGTATCCGCATAGCGAACGTCCTGCACGCCCGCTTCCCCTTCACCCCGTGGCACTTCGACACCCACGCCTACCTAGCCGCAGGCGACGTGGGCCACCCGCTCACCGGCGTCCAGGTCGAGGCGGCCTGGGACCCAGCCCTGGCCGCGGCGATGGCGGCGTCCGGCCGCCGAATCGAGGAGGAACACGTCCTCGACACGCTGCTGGCCGACCTCGCCTGACGTGCGATCAGGCGTCGACGGCCTGCCGTCCGACGGTGATGTCCGCACGATCGGCGGCCGCCCGGCCGGCCTCCCACCCCGCGCCGTTGCTGACCGTCACCGCTCTCTGGGTGAGATTGCTGAACATCTTTTCGAACGTCTCCTCGACCACCTGGGACCGCGCGGCCAGCACCGGCAGCAGCAGCTCGTCTTCGACCGGATCGTGTGCCCGAGCACCGGCCTCCTCGAGCCGTTCGCCGATGCGCCTGGCATACGCGACCAGAAACGACTGCCGGAACGACCGAGTCCGCGACGCCCCGGTCCGCGTGCTGTGACTGCCTTCCGCGACCATCGCGCGGGTGGCCTGCACCAGCAGCGAGGTGGCCAGGAGCTCGGTGATCTCCAGGTCCATCGACTCCCCGACCAGTGCGACGAACCCGAAGCGGGGGTAGAACACCGCCCGGCACCGGTTCGTCTCAGCGATCGCGCTGACCAGGTGGGACTTGGCATCCACATACGGCGCGTCAAGCCACAACCGGGTCGAGGCCGCCGTCTGCTTCCGCTGTTCCTCACCGTCGAGGACGGCACGTTCGAAGGCGTGCCGGTTCATCAGTTCCTGTGCCTTGGCCGAAAGGCTCTCCGCCTCGTCGGGGAACTGCGTGGACTCCGCCTTCGCCAGCAAGGCACGCACCCGCGCCAGCACCTTCTGATCCACACCGCTCACCGCCGAGGACGAGCGCGCGGCCGCCGACCCCGGCCTCGGAACGATGAGCGGCAGCTCAGGCAGCTTCATCAACTCGTCGACCAACAAGATCGTGGTCCGCAGCGCACGCTCGAGATCCGTCCCGTGCCGGTCCACCCACTGCAACAGCTGTGGCACACCGGACTCCCACCAGACCTTGGCGTCGAGTCCACGCACCTGAGCCGCCCACCGCTCATCCACAGTGGACGAAGAGTGTTTCGCGGTGTCCGCAGCGATCGCATCGATCAACAGATTGCTCGCCACGGCGTCGGCGGTCCGGCGGATGTGCTCCCGGACATCGACCGGCATCCAGCCCTTCCGCCAGACGGCGTCGATCACGGCGGCCAGCAAGATCCCGGCACCGATGGCCACCGTACGAGGACTGGCGACCGGCCTGCGACCAGCGAGATCCGCCATGCATTTGTCCACGAAATCCGTGTCGAACGCACGGGCGAAGGCCGCCTCTTTCAACGCCTCGGCCACCATCTCCGGCGACACGGTCGGAGGCAGTGTCCGCAGCTCCTCGTGGTCGTCGAAGTCCAGCCGGGGTGCAGTCGGGCCACGATTCGCCCTGGCTTTCTTCTTCGCCGCCCGCTTCTCGCGGTTGCGCTTGCCCACCCCGGCCCTCCTGCGGTAGTCGTGTCCTCGCCGTCTTCGCACAGTAGCGATCCGGTCCGACAGTCCCGCGCCGGCACTACTCCTCGGCCTGATCCCAGAACTCGTCGATCCCTTCGTCCCCGAGCACGTACCGATAGGCCTCCGGCACATCGAGGAACGGATCGTCGGCGAGGTCGGCGTACAGCACGGCAAGACGGCCTGCGAGATCCGCCGGCGCAACCCTGCTCGCTTCGTAGAGCTGAACGTGAACCGCCGCCAGCCCGTCACTGATCGGCTGCGGATCGACGTCCCAGGCCTCCCGCAGGGCCGTGAGGAAGGAGGACCACACACTGGCGGCCTCATCTGCAAGGTCGAGCACACCGTCGTTGACCGGCCGCAACGCGAGCACCTCCAGCTCGGTGACCATGTCACGACCCGCATCCAGCAGATCCCGCAGCTCCCACCTCGCGTGACCGTCCGGGAGCCGCCGAGCGTCGACGAGAATCCGATGCACCACGGCGATTTCGTCGTCCGACGGCGCACCAAGTTCCCCCGCCGCAACCATCAGCCGTGTGGCCAACCGCCGATCACCCACCGCATGCTCCGCGACCAACTCCACGAGTTCCCGCCTGCCGAGCCGAGCCGCCGCCGTGGTGAACCGCTGCTTCTCCGGACTCGCTTTCTCAGCCGGCGGAAGCGACTCGAACACCACGCCCGCCTCCACCGCGGCAAGCACCACCGCAACCCCGTGCGCACACAGCTCGCCAGCGAGGCAGTCACATTCGCCGATCAGCTCACCGTTCACCACGCCGACCCACACGTGGCGCCCATCAGCCACACCCGAGGCGCCACCACCGTCGGCCACCACATCGCGCACAGCCAGCTCACGGCCACGTGCGCCGAGATCCTGCCCAACCGCGTTCAGCAAGGACTCCGCATCAAGTTTGACGGCCACCGGCACATCCAACCGCACCACCGCGTGGCGTCACGGCAGCCCTGCGGCATCGAACCGCCGGATGAGCGAAGGCAACCGCCGGTGCACGGCCCGCAACCCACCGACCCGCTGCGCGAAGCCCTCGACGTCACCCCGCCAACGCGCCAGCTCGTGCAGGTCGGCCAGCACGTCGACCGCCTCGTCGTACTCACGCTGCGCCTTGGCCGCGATCAGGACGGAGACTCGCTCCCACAACGCGTTCTCCCGGCCAGCCAGCGACTCCATCCGCGCCACGTGCTCCTGCCGAGCCTGTTCAGCCTCGGCACGCTCGTCGGCCGAACGCACTTCGGCCGCGGCGGCGAGCAACTGCCCAACCGTCCGCCGTGACGTCTCGTCACCTCGTGCTGCGACATCCAGCAGAACCTGATCCATGCGGAGAAACTCCACGATCGCTTCCAACGACGCGCTGAGCGAATCGAGGCCGGGAGGAACCGGCGGTTCGACCTCGTCCATGTCGAGCTCCTCGTCCCACAAGCTCTCCACGTCGAAGAGCCACGCGAGATACAACAACCGGCGATCACCCGAGATCAGCTCGGCCCTGGCCGAGACGAACGAGCTCAACGCGCCGGGCCCGTCGTAGGAGTCCCCGGACTCGTCCTCACTTCGCAACGACAGGATGACGTGGTCACCATGTACCCGCACTTCGGTCTGATACCCGGCGCCGCAGTACTGCCGTGCCACGTCAATGTCCAACGCTTCCGCGGGAACACGGAACATCAGGATGTGCGTGCCCCAGTTCGCCAGATAGAGGTGCGCGTCGAAGTACCGCTCCATGAGCCGGTCAGGGCTGCCACCGAAGTCACCGAAGTTGTAGTGGTTGACGAACCTCGTCGAACTGATGTCGGCGCGGGTCGAGAGCTCCCTCAGCTCGGCGATCTCTCCACGGGTCAACGGCCGATCGACAGCCACGAACTCGTAGTACTGGTACTCGCTCAACGACCACTGCCCTCAAACCGACGTAGCTTGGGAGAAAGTCAGGCGGGAAGAAGGCCACGACGGCCTCATACGTGCCAATTTGAGTCAGACCTCGAGGATCGACAGAAAGTGGTCCTTCTTCCCGCGGCACAGCGTACCGCCGACCCGCCAGCGACTCACGCGTCGAGGAGCGCATGTGCGTGCTGAGCGGCATCAGGGTTCAGCCGGTACTGGTACTCGGCGCGTCCAGGCTTTCTCGCGTCCGAAATCCAGCGAAGCAGGTAGCCTGCGGCGTACAGCTCGACGGTCGGCCGACGAGCGCACTTGCGCACCCGAATGAGTTTTGAGGTCAACTCGTTCACCGTGAACCACGCGTCAGGGTGCTTGCAGAGCACGGCGAGCACCTGTTGGTACTGCGGACTGGCAGGCAGCGGCGACAACGGCGGCGGCAGCTCCTGCGCCGGCCGATCGGCCACAAACTCGCGAACGACATCTCCTCCCCGTCCGCCAAGCAGTAGCGGGCCACGCGGCATTCCGCGGTCTTCGGGACAGAGGTGACCACGCCGATACGCTCAAGCGCCTTCATGGCGTACCAGCCGGACGCGTCAGTGCGGTTCGGGCCTCCTTCCATGGCTTCGCTCACGCTCAACGGCTCCGGAGCGCTGTCGAGCAGCCTGCGGAGCATGTGAATCTTCAGCTCCAGCCCCTCCGGCGACAGGTTGTCCAGCACGTGACGCATCAGTTCCCTCCAGCCCGACGCAGCGCATGCCGTCCCACGTCAGCGCAGCAGCAGTCACACTCGCAGCCGTGATCACGTAGCTGCTGATAGAGAAGCCGACAACGCGCGAGGTACGCACGCCCGAGCACGATCACGTACAGCGGCGGCACCGCGAGCCACACGACGAACAGCAGGACACCGCCCGCGTCCTTGGCGAGTTCAGACCACACACCGCTCCCCCGATCGCATCGGCACGAAGCGCCCGTCCCGGATGTGCCCGACCAGCCGCACCAGCAGGTCCCACGGCATCGAGTCGAGGTCGAACGCCGCCCAGCACTGACGGCAAACCGCGTCGAGCCGGTCCGGCGGCTCGAACGTCCCGAACACCGCCTCGACCGGGTGCTCACACGCCGATTCGGGAACGAACAACATGAACCCATGCTAGTAGTTATGTATAACTAGCTCCATGGAGCGATCGAGTGAACCCGCCGAACGGAGCAGGGCCAAGGGTTGGGAGACTTCGGATGACCACTCGATCGACAGTCAGGGGTGCGGCGATGCCGGAGCGGAGTGATCCGTCGGCGCTGCGATGGCTTATCGGCCACGAACTCCGTCAGGCGCGTCTGCGGGCCAGGAAGACCCAGGCCGAGGCAGGGCAGGCACTTGGTTGCAGCCAGCCGAGGATCAACTATCTGGAGACGGGCCGAAATCAACAGCAGCCTGAAGAAGTAACGACTCTGCTGCGCCTCTACGGCGCCGATGTCGCTCACGTCGACCGCATGGCATCGCTCGCCGGGCGCGCAGACCACGCCACCTGGTGGGCGCCGTTCACCGACGTCGTGCCGGACTGGCTCAAGACCTTTGTCGGTCTGGAAGGTCTCGCCAAAAGCGCGTTCTCATACGAACCACTGCTGATCTACGGCCTTCTTCAGACGCCCGCATACGCCGCCGCCTTGCTGGTTAACAACCTTCGCGTGGCCACAGTCGACATTGAGCGAGTCGTGAAGCTTCGCATGGAGCGACAGAAGCGCCTCACCGACAACGACGAACCGCTGATCTTCACGGCGGTGATCGAGGAGGCAGCGCTGGATCGCCTTGTGGGTGGCGCGGAGATCATGCGCGATCAGTACGCGCACCTGCTCACGTTGGCAGAGCGTGACAACGTCACCCTGCACCTGATGCCGACCTCGGTCGCGGTGCACGACGGACTCGACGGCGAGTTCATCCTGCTCGACTTCCACGAGGCACGAAGCATCGGCTACGTGGAGTTCCCGGACGGCGCCGTCTACGTGCAGAATCATGATCAGGTCGCGGCGTACACTCTGGCGGCAGAGCGCCTGTGCGCAGCGGCATTGTCGCCAGCCGACACGATCAAGGCGATCGAGTCGCGCCTGGCGAAACTCACATGATCATGAGGAGTTCCCATGACCACCGCATGGCGGAAGTCGAGCCGTAGTAGCAACGGTACGAGCTGCGTCGAGGTGGCGTTCGCGGGTGACGACGTCGCCACCCGCGACTCGAAGAACCCCACCGGCGCCGTCCTGCGCTTCACTCAGCGGTCGTGGTTGGTCTTCCTCGGTCAGGCCAAGGCGAGCCGGTTCAACTGCTGAGGCTCATCTTCCGCAGCCGCTCGACCAACTCACGAAGCTCGACTACGTCGCTGTGCCTGACGCCGAGCACACGTTCGGAGTCGGCCAGCAACTGGGTCAGCACCCGGTGCGCGCTGTGCAAGTCGCCAGTCGAGGCGAAGAGCAGACCGATCTGACGGCGCAGACCCAGCACGACCTCGTCGTCGGCGTTGCGGATGTTCTTCTGCATGTCGAGCAGCACCTGGAACTCGTGCAGCGCATCGGTGATCTCCCCGAGTTCGGCCAGACAGGTCGCGACCTGCGACCGGCATTCCAGCACCAGTTCGTCGTAGTCACCTCGTGTCGCGCCGAGTTCGCTGACCAGACGTCGATACTCCGGCAGTGCTAGCCGGTACTCGTTGCCGAGCAACAGCGTGTTCGCGTACTGCAGTCTGACACCGCGCAGCGCCGAGTCGTCCGCGGGAGACTTGCCGATGAAGTCCGCGAGCAGGGCGGCTGCCTGGGTGAACCGCCCGCTTTCTGCGAGGTCGGCAGCACGGTCCCTGAGCTCCTCGACAGCAGCCGGGGACGGCGACTCGACAGCGGCGGTCTGCGCCGAACGAGGTCGCGGCTTCGGAGCCAGCGGAAACCGATAAGGGCGTGTCGGGTCGATCGCCTCGAACGCCGCATCGGACTCGCCGCTCGGTACCGGTAGATACGGTGTCAACCTCGTGTAGACCTCGCCGGCGTCGGCAGGGCGAGCCTTGGGTCCTTTCGCCAGCAGGTCGAGCACAAGTAGCTCGATCGGCTCCGGAACGTCCGGCCGCATCTCGCGAACAGGGCGGGGTGGCTCGTGGACCTGGGCGTACATCATCGCCATGGTCTCCCGCTCGCCGAACACCGGAGTTCCCGCGAGCAGTTCGTGCAGCAGACAGCCCAACGCGTACAGGTCGGTCAGTGGACTGACCTGGTTCGAAGTGAGCTGCTCGGGCGCCATGTAGGCGGGACTGCCCAGGGTCTCGCCCTGCCGCGTGACCCTGGTGATGTCCTGACCGAGCAAGGTCGAGATGCCGAAGTCGAGCACGACGACCCGGCCACCGGTGGCAAGCATGACGTTGCGAGGCTTCAGGTCGCGGTGCACGAGCGACGCCGCGTGCGCGTCGGCGAGAACCGCAGCGATCTGGGCACCAATCGCCGCCACCCATTCGATCGGCAGCTTTCCCTTGCGCGCCAGCACCTCCTCGATGTCCATGCCGTCGACGAGCTGCATCACCAGATACAGCTCGTCTTCGTGCGCTCCGACGTCGAAGACGGCCGGCACGCCTGGATGCTCGAGCTTCGCGGTAAGACGGGCCTCGCGCTTGAACCGCGCCACGACGGCCCGCCCGGCCTCGTCGTCGAGCGAGATGTCCGAACGAATGGTCTTCAGTGCGACCCGCCGGTCGAGCAATGTGTCGTAGGCGAGCCACACCTTGCCCATGCCACCGGTGCCGAGTGATCCGCTCACCTCGTACCGGCCGGCGATCGTTCGCAGCGCCACGCGGCCCCCTAGTTGGTCTTCTTCGTCGGAAGGTGCCGACCGATGTAGCCGACGTAAACCTTGCTGGACTTCGCCGTGTCGTCGTGGTAATGCAACCTGGGGCTGATCATCCCGCTGGTCGCGATCTTGAAGTGCGCCCCCATGAACACCTTGCTCCCGTCGCCGGTGGGTAGCTCCCGCGCGGCACGGAACTTCGGATTGTTCCGAACATCTTCACTCTCATCCCGAGCATGCCGTTGTCTCGAATAGCTCCGGTATCCTGCGGGGGTGTTCCCGAGGTAACCGTCGACGTCGCGATCACACTTCCCCGCAGCCTTCGCCTGGACGTAGTCGTCGAGCACGGCGAACACATCCCAGATCTTCCCGCCCACACACCATTGCGGTCCTGCGCGTCGAGCTCCCGCACATGCGCCGGATCGCCGGTGAACACCACTCCGGCGAACTGGCCGATACCGTCGAGCAAGCTCTCGTAGTCGACTGGGCGGGTGAGAGCGATGTCGATCTCGGGCTCGGACCAAGCCTCGGCCGCGCGACCGCTCTGTTCGAGCAGCCTGCGGAGATAATCCATCCTCGCCTCTGCACGAGCCCGTTCCTCGTCCGCGACGAGCTGGTCCAGCTGCGTACTCAAGTTGAGTACGCAGCTGGTCCCGTTCCTCCAATGCCTTGCCGAGCCGCTCTTCGCGGTCGCGGAGACGTGCCGTGATCGCGGCCTGGTTGTCGGCGCGCTGCTGCTGTTCCGCCAGTGCGAACTTGGTCAGCTCACGCACGTTCTCCGCGGTGATTTCCGTCCAGCCCAGCGCATCCTGCAGCACTGTGATCGCGGCACGGAGATCGTCTGTGACCGTGGGAAGCTCGGCTACCACCGGCTGCCGGGGAACGGGAAGCACGGGCTCCGTCAGGGGCGCGACCAGGTTCTCGTCGATGAGTCGCTCAAAAGCGTGATCGACCTTCAGCACGGATTTCGGCAGTGGAGTCTCCAGCACGGCTTCGCGTGCCCGGCGACCGAGCATCCTCGCGAGGTACTTGGCCGAGTCGTGGACAATCCGGTCGGTACCGAGTACGCGATGGCGCTCGGCATCCACCGGATCATCCGCTTCCACTCCCGGCCGGAAGGTCCGCAACGTCCACGGAGCGACCGAGTGCAAGTCACCGACCGCGTTGTTGAACTTGCGGGTCGCTTCTGGATCGAGCACATAAGCGGCCGCCATGCCGACCGTGTCCTTCAGCAGCTTCTGGACGTAGCCGTGCCAGTTCCGTACATCGAGCCGCTCATCTGATCCGGCGACAAACAGCAGGCCCCGGCGGTCTGGGTCCCACACCGACTCCACGACACCTCGGACGTCATCGGGGCCGATCTTGGTCGGGCCGAAGCCGAGCCGGCTCTCCCGATCACGTCCCTCCAGCACCTCCAACAGGCTGCGCGCGACGCGGGGTGGAGAGGCGTACTGGTCCTGCGGCGACTCGATGTCGAGCCACAGCCACGGGCTCCGCTTCTCCAGCTGGGGCACGTGCACGGTCAGCTGGGTTACCCACGCTCCGCCAGGCTTGTTTTCGACCAACCGGGCACGGAACGACTTGGATCCATCAGGTGGCGCCAGCTCAAGCAGTTGCCCCTGGCCTCCACCTCCGAGGTCGACGAGCGAACCGAGTTCCAACGCGTCCGCGTTGTAGTTTTTCGACTTCAACCAGGCATGCCACTGCTCGTGGGCAAGCTTTTGTACGTATCTGCGGTCTCCACCTAACTCCGTGAACAACCGGTATCCGAGCATCAGTCCTCCTTGGCGGCAGGGGAGAACGAAGGCGTCTGGTCAGGCGACGTCGCGCCGCAGCGCGGCGAACGCGTGCTTACGAGCGATCCTGGTGAGCTCGGACTTGAACACGTCGTCGTCCGAGAACCGTTGCAGGACCTTGGTGTTGTTCTCGATCCTCTCGATGAGCTTGTCCTCGAACACCTCGTCGAAGGCGTGCCCGAAGTCGTCCTCGTTGTTGTTCGCGAACGCGGCGGCCTTGACCCTCGGCTCCTCCATCGCAGCTCGCACCGAGCTGCCGATTAGGTCGTCCGCGCCCAGGTTGATGCCGAACTTCTCGTTGAGGCCGGCGATCAGCTCGGTGAGCGAGATCTGCTCCGGGTCGTTGCGTACGCCGGCGCCGTCACCGGTGAAGCCCGGCAGGACTTGTTCACCTTCGGAGACCAGGCTGACATCCTGTTCGCCGGTCTTGGCGATGCGGAGGTGGGTGAGGTCCACCAGACCGAGGTCGACGCCGGGGTTCTCCCGCCGCGGCAGCCGGTTCAGCAGGTGCCGCCCGTACAGATAGAGCCGTTCAAGCTCCGGATCGTGGTACGGAACTACTTGAGAGAGGAAGCCGTACTTGCGCACGAAGCCCAGGAGCGCGGCGCGGAACTCCTCAGCCCGCTTGGGGTCATCGGTCATCAACTGTGTGAACCGGTCCCTGGCTGGGTCGGTGAAGCGGTAAAGCTCGCTGTGCGCCCGTTGCCACTGTGCATCGTTCCTGCTGCGCTGCTCGGCTTCCAGATAGGCGTTCGCGAACGAGTCCATCTCGGACTCGACGAGCAACACGAAGCTCATGACCTCGCCTTGCAACCGATACAGCAGGTTCGGGTCGGTGGACTCGGCCGCCGTGCTGTCGTAGAACGGCTTGAACGCCTTCTGGATGTCCTCGGCCTCGTTGGCCAGGTCGAGGACGAACAGGTCCTCCTGGCTCTTCAGCGGGTGGGTGCGGTTGAGCCGCGACAACGTCTGGACGGCGGCGACGCTGTGCAGCTTCTTGTCCACGTACATGGTGGTGAGCAGCGGCTGGTCGAAGCCGGTCTGGTACTTGTCCGCGACGACGAGGATGCGGTACTCGGGTTTCGGGTTCACCCGCGCGTGCGGATCATCGGCCTGCGTGTACGCGAACGCCTCGGGCAACGCCGCCTCGGAGATCTTGTTGATGACCGGCTCGGTGACCTTGTCCTCAGGGTTGTTGTCGACGAGCAGCTCTCCGGAGAACGCCACCAGCAGCCCGCAGTTGTCGTACTCCATCGTGTTCACATAGGACACGAGCTTCCGATACAGCTTCACGGCGTGCTCGCGGCTCCGGGTGACGACCATCGCCTTGGCCCGTCCACCGAGCCGGTCCGCCACGCGCTGGCGGAAGTGCTCGATGATGATCTCAGCACGCTGTTCGAGGCTCGTGGGGCCGAGCACGGCGAACCGGGCGAGCTGCGCGCTCGCCTTGCGTTCGTCGACCTCGCGGTCTTCGGGGTTGGCGTTGGCGAGCCGCCAGTAGGTCTTGTAGGTGACGTAGTTGCGCAACACGTCGAGGATGAAGCCTTCCTCGATCGCCTGGTGCATCGAGTAGACGTGGAACGGTCGGAGCTTGTCGCCTGGCGTGCCGAACAACTCGAGCGTCTTGGCCTTGGGTGTGGCAGTGAAGGCGAAGTAGGACAGCGTCTCGTGGCGACCGCGGGCCAACGCCGAAGCAGTGAGCAGGTCGCCGTCCTCGTCGACGTCGTCGCTGCCGAGCCGCAGCAACACCTTCTTGAGCGCGGCCGACGACTCGCCGGACTGGGAAGAGTGCGCCTCGTCGACGACGACCGCGAACTTCTTGCCACGTAGCCCGCTCACCTTGTCCAGCACGAACGGGAACGTCTGCAAGGTGACAATGAGGATCTTGGTCGTCTCACCGGAGAGCGCCTCGGACACCTGGTCCGACTTGGAGCCCTCCCCCTTGGAGCCGATCTTGCGGACCACTCCGGCCCGGTGCTCGAACTGGTAGATCGTGTCCTGCAGCTGCCGATCGAGCACCGACCGGTCGGTGATGACGATGACCTTGTCGAACACCGGCTCGTTGGCGTCGCTGTGCAGGCTGGACAACCTGTGCGCCAGCCAGGCGATGGTGTTCGACTTGCCGGACCCCGCGGAGTGCTGCACGAGGTAGTTGTGACCCGAACCGTACTTCGCGGCGTGCTCGGTGAGCTTGCGCACGACATGCCACTGGTGAAACCGCGGGAAGATCATCGGCAGCTCGTGCGGACTCTTCCTGCTGCCCGTGTTCTCAATATGCAGGAACCGCCGGATGAGATCGAGCCAGGAGTCCCGCTGCCACACCTGCTCCCACAGATACGAGGTGCGATAACCCTTCTTCGCCTCCGGGTTACCCGCGCCGCCGTCGACGCCCGGACCGTTGGAGCCGGTGTTGAACGGCAGGAACCGCGTCTTCTCCCCCGCGAGCCTTGTGGTGATGAACACCAGGTCCGGATCGACCGCGAAGTGGACCAGCGTTCTCCTCGCGAACAGCAGTTCTTTCGGATCGCGGTCCTGCCGGTACTGCGCCTTGGCGTGCTCGACGTTCTGACCGGTGAGCGGGTTCTTCAGCTCGGCCGTCGCCACCGGAATGCCGTTGACGAACAGCACCAGGTCGAGCGACTTGTTCGGCGCCGTGGTCGAGTAGTGCAACTGGCGGATGAAGGAAAGAAGATTGCGGTCGTACTGGACGAGCGCGTCGTCCGCGAGGGTGTGGGCGGGACGGAAGTAGGCGAGGCGGATGAGGACGCCTCGATCCCGCACGCCGTGCCGGAGGACATCCAACGCGCCTCGCGTCTCGATCTCTTTCGCGAGGTAGCGGTAGAATTTCACCTGGGTCGCGTCCTGGTCACCACCCTCGAACGCGATCAGCTTGTCCCACTGCTCCGGCTGGGTACGGCCGATGAAGGCGAGCAGAGCGGAAGTGTCCAGGGCCAGCTCACGGTTGTAGTCGTACCGGCTCTTCTCGACCCAGCCAGGCTTGAGGGCCTCCCCGATCGCATCCTCGAACGCGATCTCCTTGTGCACGCTCATCCACGCCCCTCATCGTCCAACGCGATCTTGTTGGTTCGTCGGTATCGAACGAATGGACTCTTCGCGGCTTCTTCGGTTGCCTCGATCAGGCCTTCCTTGCGCAGGATGCGCAACCACCGAGTCACCGTCGGCCCGGTAAGCCCGGTTCGCTCGACGAGTTCCCCACGCGACAGCTCGCCCTCGTTCAGCGCGTTGAGCAGCTGAATACGGCGATCAGATCGGACTCCGGCCGGCGGCGGCGCAACCGCTTCCGGCGTGCGATGCAGCCCAGGTGCCAATTGGTAGCGCGTCCACCTGTGGCTGCCCGTCTGCACCACGAGTTCTCTGGCCACCAAATCCCGGAGTTCGGCCCGAGCCACCTGGGAGTCGAGGCCGGTGGCGGCGCGGTAGGTCTGGTTGTCCAATAGTCCCCCATCCCGCAGTTTCGCGAGCGCGAGGCATTGGTTGTCCGACAGGCCATGCTCACCCAGCGAGTTGATCCACGCCACCACGTCGTCACTCAGCAAGGTGTGGTTCGGGAACATCACCCTGAAGTAGCTGATCCGGTCGGTGAACTCCGGAGCGCTCATGCGCGCGTCACGCAGCGCCTTGACCATCGTTCGGATACCGGAACCACGGTTCTCGCACACTGTCCTGGTACTACCGGGAACCGGGACGTCCTCAAGTATCTGCAGCAGGACGGCGTTACGCGCCGCCGACACCGCCTCATCGCCCAACTGATCAACGGTCACCGGCCCGTGCAAGCCACCGGGGTTGCGCACCAACAGACGGTCGGGATACATCTCGACCTGCACCTGAGCTCCGCGGGAAGCACCGGACAGGTCGCGATGCACCAGCGCGTTCACGATCGCTTCGCGCAGTGCTGGTTCCGGGTACTCCCAGATGTCCTGCCGTCCGACACCGACGACGACGGCACGACGACTCATATTGCGACGCAACACAACCATGGCGTCACGCACGATGATCGGGATGGGACCGTCAAGCGCCACGTTGTCGATGAAACGCTCTCCAGAAACCAGTTCGGCGCCATCGATGGTCGGGTAGTGCACGAACGTGAGATTCAGCTGGGGGAAGTGTTCCTGCGGGTAGGTTCCCAGCGCGAGCAGGCCACCCAGTGAGGTTACGAACTCGCCGGATGGCCCTTCGACCAGAATCCTCGCGCGCCGCAACGCCGCCGTCTCGTCCAGGTCTCCGAAGGCGTAGGGCCTGCTGACCCGCAGTCGCGCGAGAAACTCCGCGACAAGCGTCGGCTCGAGATCACGGATGCTGGTTCCAGGAACCGGTTCCAGGTCCTCACGCGGCTGACCTCGTTTCGTCAGCAGCATCTGCACTTCATAGGTGCTCAGCCTGCGATCCCCGTCGCCAACTCGAACGTAACTGCCCTGCGTGATCCCAGCTCCCCGGTAGAAACAGGGCTTGACCGCTGGGTCCAGCTCGGCGATCTCCGCGACCACGAGACTCACGCCTTCGAACTGATGCACGCTGATCAGCGGACGAAGCGGCGGCTCCATGTCGGTCGAGCACCAGGAGGCAAGATCGGCCGCCATCTTCGGGGCGTCGCGCACACCGGTAGCGGTGAAGCCGGTGGCCTCGTCGAGGCCGAGGATCAACACTCCGCCCCTGGTGTTCGCGAAGGCGGACAACGACTCGCGGATGGAAGCCGGCAGTTTCTGCTCAGCCTTCTTCGCCTCGACGTCAGCGACGTCCGTGCCCAGGACTCGCAGGTTGTCGACGATCTCGGCCAGCTCGCTGTCCAGCACTGCCCCACCTCCAGCATAGTAACTGGCATAGTAGCTGGGCTGCCCAGTTACTATGCCAGTTACTATGCCGCTCGTCATGGCTGCTCGAAGAAGTCTTCGTCAACACGTTTGAGAACGAACGTGCTCTCGTCCTGTGCACCTACGTTGTGCAGGATCATCAACTCTGCAAGCCTGCGCCCGTCGATCAGCACGATGCGGTTCGGGATGCGCTCGACATAGGACCTGGCGTCAGCGCTGAACCGGCTTGTCGTGATGAAGACACCGCGATCCGCCTGCTGGCCGTGCAACGCACCGACGAAAGCCTGAATGTCCGGCCGCCCCACCGGATGGTCGGCCGCGTACCGCTTCGCTTGCACGTACACGCGATCGAGCCCCAGCACGTCCTGCCGGACGACACCGTCGATACCGCCGTCGCCCGATCCACCCCAGTGCTCGGCCGCGCCCGCGCGACCGCCGTACCCCATCGCCGTGAGGAGCTTCAGCACGAGCCGTTCCAGGAAGGCAGGCGGTTGATCGAGCACGCGCTGCAACACTTCGGCACCGAGCGCCTCGTTGCTCGCCCGTACCGCGTCCGCGATGGCTTCCAACGGCGTCTCGGCGGACTCGGTCGGCCCGGAACCGTTCGAGCTGGTCGCCTTCTCCCTGGACCGACCGAGGAAGTCCCGGTACTCCTCGAACTGGCTGAGCACCTTGCCGTCGACCCGCTTCGGGTTCTCGGCGAGCAGTGCGCGGCCGCGGTCGTTGATCTGTACGTGCCCACGTTGAGGGCGGGTCAGCACGCCGGCTTGGACCAGATGCGTGATCGCCCACTGCACGCGGTCGTTGATCCGCGTCTTCCCGCTCGGGAAGATGTCCGCGCGGTCTTCGTCGGTCAGCCCGAGTTCGGCCGCGGCAGGAGCTTCCACATCCCGCCAGTGCCGCATCTGGCCGTCGGACATCACGCGCAATACCGGAACCATGAACGTCTGGAACTCAGGGACAGCCATCTAAACCTCAATCCCCCGCGCCGTCGACACGTCGATCTGCCCCGTGACCGCCGCTGTAATCAACGCTTGGCGGCGCTCACCGAGAAGCTTCATGCGCGCCGCCAGGTGCGCCCTCTCCACCCCGATGCGCTCAGTGTAACGGTCGATATCCGCAAGCAGGCAGTCTTGCCCGGCCAGATCCGGAGCTGGAACACGGAAGCTTCGAACCAGTTCTTGACTAATATTCGGCTGCCCACCTCCCGAGGCCAAGCTCATAATTTCCGAGCGATGTGCCACAAACCAATGAAATAGGTATTTCACGCGCATGCCTGTAGGTCGATAAAGAACACAACAAGCCTGGTTTACACACGCATCCGAATCAAGCACTCCCACTCTTCCAACAGTGGCACCATACATGGCCACAATTAGCGCTTCCGGCCTGTAAACCTTGAGAGCCGAGTGAACCCTAAGCGCCTCCGTCGTAACAGTACGGCCGGTACGAAAAATGACCGAGTCGCGAAGGTCCGCAGTATTGACCCAGCCATAGGGGCCGTCAAAGTAGGCAGGATTGTCCGACCTTGGCGTAGTTCCGCTCCCAGTTGCAAAAATCCTACTCAACTTATGCAGTGTCCACCCGGAGGCCATCTTCGGCATCCACGGCACACCCGTGGAAGACAGTTCAGTCGTACCGCCAGAGGTTGTCATCACCCGCAAGAACTCGAGGAGCTTCGCGTCAAGCAATGCGAACTGACGACCAGTGGCAGCAACAAGTGAATCGACAGCCTTCGTAGCACCATCAACAAAGTCAGCGATACGGCGCTGCTCGTCAAGTGACGGAAGAGGTATCCTCAGCTGCTCAATATCAGGCATATATATCGTCTTATGAGTGGACCCCGCCGCAACCCTCTTTAGGTCAGAAGCCATCGCCCGCAAGGCGTGCAGCAAGTAGCGACGATCAAGTCGCGGTCCACACGTCCAGGTCGCGAAGTCCTGAGTGGTCGCCATGTCCGCACCCAAGATCGCAGAGAAGCCTACAGAGGCGGTACGGGACAGAATCACTGTTCCCGCCGGGTATTTTACTGCGGAGGAGTTAGCCAGCCCGAGCTGGCTGATCTTCTCCTTTGTGTCCTTGATGACATCGACTGTTCCGTCTCGCAATTGCCACACATCGGCCAATGTGACCCATGGAACCGTGCAGTTCTCCCAATATTCAGGCACATTCCGGCTCGGTGTGTGCCCGGTGCCCAGCTTGGCCACATAGCGAATCGGAACCGTTGGCCACCTCGACGTGCTGAGCCAGGGCGCAATCGAAGCGCTCGTCACTTGGTCACCTCAGACAAGAGGCGCTGGATCTCCGACTCCAACTGCTTCAGCTCGGCATCGATCTCCGCCAGCGGACGCGGCGGCGTGTAGACGTAGAAGTGCCGCGTGAACGGGATCTCATATCCGATCTTGGTCTTGGAGTAGTCCACCCAGGCGTCAGGCACGTGCGGCAGCACCTCCCGCTTCATGTACGAGTCGATGTCCTCCCGCAGCGGCACGTTCTCGTTGTCCCGCAGATCAGGGTCGGGCAACGGATTGCCCTTGGCGTCCACCTGAAGCTCGCCCTCGGGGTCACTCACCGACACCACGGCCCAGACCGCCTTGCTCACTCCGGCAGGCAGCTTGCCGAGCCCGGCCAATGCGTCCGACAACTGCCCGGTGAACTCGGCCTTCCGGAAGGAGGGCTCCACACCCACCAACGCCTGCAACCCGGCCAGCAGCTTGTCCCGCGCCTCGTACTTCGCCAGCGCTTTGGCATGTTCCAGTTCGGCGAGGGTGTCTGCGGTGACCTCGAACCGCAGCCGCAACGGCCGCTCAACCGTGATCCGCTGATACCCGAAGTCCGAGTTCTCGAAGACCTTCACCTTGGCGTGCAACGAGTGCGACGGGTCAGCAGCCGCGACGAGAGCCTCACCGTACAGCTGGGACAGCTCGGCGATCTTGTCGTCCGGGATGTACTTCCGCTTGTCCCCCAACGACTTGCGCATCTTCGCCCAGTGCTCGCGCGCGTCCAGCAGGATGACCTTGCCCTCGTGCGCGGGGGCCTTGCGGTTGGTCAGGATCCAGAAGTACGTCGAGATGCCCGTGTTGTAGAAGAGCTGGTCGGGCAGCGCGACGACGGCCTCCAGCCAGTCGTTCTCCAGGATCCACCTGCGGATCTTCGACTCCCCTGAGTCGGCCGCGCCGGTGAAGAGCGGCGAGCCGTTGAAGACGATCGCGAGCCGGCCACCGCCCTCGTCGGGCCGCTTCATGTGATGGATCATGTGCTGAAGGAACAGCAGCGAGCCGTCGTTGATGCGCGGCAAGCCCGCGCCGAAACGACCGGCGTAGCCGAGCTCGTGCTCCTTCTCGACGTCCTCCTTGACCTTCTTCCACTCCACGCCGAACGGCGGGTTGGCGAGCAGGTAGTGGAAGCGCGTGCCGAAGTGCCGGTCGTGGCTGAACGAGTTGCCGAGCCTGATGTTGTCGGCGTCCTCGCCCTTGATCAGCATGTCGGACTTGCAGATGGCGTAGGACTCGGCGTTGAGCTCCTGGCCGAACACCTTCACCGTGGCGTCCGGGTTGTGGTCCAGGATGAACTCCTCGGCCGCGGTGAGCATGCCGCCCGTGCCGCACGCCGGGTCCAGCACCGTCTTCACCACGCCGGGGGTCGTCAGGTCCGCGGTGTCCGGCGCCAGCAGCAGGTTCACCATCAGCTTGATGACCTCGCGCGGAGTGAAGTGCTCACCGGCCGTCTCGTTGGAGATTTCCGAGAACTTCCGGATCAGCTCCTCGAAGATGTAGCCCATCTGATGGTTGTCGACAACCGACGGGCTCAGGTCGATCTCGGCGAACTTGGCCGCGACCTTGTAGATGAGGCCGGCGTTGTCGAGTCGGGTGAGCTGCGTGCCGAACTCGTAGCAGTTGAAGATCTCCTGCGCGTTTGCGGAGAACTTGCTCAGATAGAAGCTGAGGTTCTTGGCGACGTTGTCCTGGTCGCGCACGCACGCCTGGAAGTCCAACTTGCTGGTGTTGTAGAAGCTGAGCTTGGACCCGGACGCACGCCGAAGTAGCGTGTCCGGGTTCTGGATTCCCTGCTGCTCTAGCTCAGCCGCGCGCTCCAGCACGGCGTCGCGCGTCGGCGACAGCACGCAGTCCAGGCGCCGCAGCACGGTGAACGGCAGGATGACCTTGCCGTACTCGGACTGCTTGTAGTCCCCGCGCAACAGGTCGGCCACCGACCAGATGAAGCCCGCGAGTTCCTGGTGCTTGCTGCTCACCGATGTCCCTTCGATTCGTCTTGCACCGAGTCTTCTTGTCGTGTCGCTCTTCGTCCGGCAGGCGTTGCATGCTCACCCGATCGGATCAATGGAGCCCACAACCAGGCCATCCATCATGGCCTGCACAAGATCACCACTGAGCATCGCGGTCCGCCTCATCGCGTCCTCGAACTGGTCGAGTCTGCGGAACGCGGCACCATAGCGTCGTTGCTCCGCGAGCGAGAGGCGCGGAACCTCGACCTTCCGCACGTCCAAGCGGGGAACCGCAGTACCGGACACCCAGTGGCTCGCCGAGCCGCGCAGGAACCCTGCCAGAAACCACGGATCGACGCGCTCCAGGTCCGCCCTGAGCAGTTGGAGGTGCGGACCGAGCACAGCACCGGCCTCAGTGATCACCCGCACGGCGACTCGACGTGGCGCCACCGCCACGACGACGTCGCCGACTTGCAGTTGAACGTCCTGCCCCAGGCCGTCAGCGACAGTCGTCCCCGAAGGGCCGGTTCCTCCTAGCACGTCCTTGGCAAGCAACATCAGCACCTCACGACCCTGGCGTGTGGGTGTGCGAACCGACGCCTGCCGAACCGTGACCGCACCCGATCTCACGAACTCACCGATCGAGGTCGTCGCCCCATGAGCACCGGGCCCTTCCACTACTTCGGGAATCAGGTCGGTGAGGCCCGACAGCAAGGTGGCGAGAGAGTCTCTCGTGCGTGCGAGATCCGTCGCGTCGGCCAGGTGAACGACCGATCTGACGCGTCTCACCGGTGTCAGATCGACCTCGTCGTCCAGCAAGTCTGCTGTCGCGACCACCCGGCTGATCTCCGTCGGCTCCTCGTTCCCGTCACGCAGGAAACCGAGCACGACCGGAAGTACCCGTTCACGGACCACAGCCAGTTCGGCGGGCATGTCCGCGACATCGACGAAGAGGACGCTGCGGTCTGGATCGACCGGCCGCCGCAACACCCAGATGGACAACGAGATCCCGTGCGGAGGCGCGATCCCGGCGGGCAGCCCCACCACGGCGCGGATGGCCCCGCGCCGCACCAGTTCGGCCCGCACCTTCCGCCCCGCTCGCCGCGAGGTGACGGCAGGCGGCATGAGCGCGACCACCGAGCCGCCCGGACGCACATGCGCGAGGCAGTGCTGAATCCAGGCAAGTTCCGGCTCCGATCGTGGTGGAAGCCCGTACTCCCACCGTGAGTCGTAGGCGAGTTCGTCATGCCCCCAGTCGCGAACCCCGAAGGGCGGGTTGCACACGACGGCGTCAGCGAGGAAATCGGCGAACGCGTCCTGACGTAGCGAATCACCCGGCCTGACTTCGACCTCGTCGCCGACGAAGGAAGCGCGGACGGCGGCGAGTGCGACGAGCGAGGAGTCGATCTCTTGGCCGAACACGCGGTCAGCTCGGGCCGCGGCTTCACTGAGCAGCGTGCCCGTCCCACACGCGGGGTCGAGGACGGACGAAACCCGAATCGGCAGCAGGTCGACCATCAACCTAGCAAGTTCCTTCGGTGTCGCAGCGACCTGCCGCCCGTGGGTCTCCGCGAAACGATCACTCAACTGAGCGAAGGCAGATTCCGCACCCCCCTCGGCCACCAGCGCGCCGAGTGTGCGCAGCAGGGGGATGTGCCGTTCTTCCAGCCGCGTGGGCAGGAACCGGGCGAAGTCCGGGCTGCTCTCGGCGACGGCCGTCAGCAAGGTCGAAGCAAGGCGACGGTCGGATGGCTCTGCGAGCACGGCGTCGCCGTTTCTCCTGAGGTAGTGCAGGAATACACCGACCGCCGCCACCAACTCGGACATCCGGTGGTCTCCGCGCCATGCGTCCAGTTGACGCCAGATGCGTTCACGTAGCGGAATCTCTTGCAGCTTGCCCTGGTCCCGAAGCCAGCGTTCCACGTCCACCAGCCGGAACGATGGACTTGTGTCCGTTCCCCCGACCGGACTCGGGAAGTCCTCGTGCCGCCGCCGCCAGTTGCTGACCGCGGCACGCCCCACGCCGGCCAGGCGTGCGATCTCCGCCGCCGTGACCTCGATGTCTTCTGCCATGTCACCTCCTCCGAGACCGTGAACATACACTATCACCATACAGGGTCGTTGACACTGTTTTCAGCAGTATGCTTCCCTTGATTGCGTTCACGCACCCGTGCACTCAGCCAGGAGGTCCGACCGTGCCCGACTCGCCAAGCCTGCCGACGACCGTCTTCCAACTCGTCCCAGGGCATCTGATGACCGACTACGTCAGTCGTCCGCACTCTCCGTCGTCGTTCGAGGTCCGCCTCATCGACGCCGACGACGGAAGGGGGAACCTCGACCTGCGGGGCCGGATCACCCAGACGACGATCCCGAGCGGCGGCGACGTGCGCGACTTCGCCTTCGACCGTGACGCGTCGGCCGATGTGGTTGAGCGGCTGGTTATCCGCGACCGTGAGGTCGCGTGGGAGGCCGGGCGGTGGACTTCACGCGAACGTGGATCAATGGTCGACAACCTCGACGAACTCACCAGGGCCGACCTCACGAACTACGTCACCGAGGCCGTGCGCGTCGGTGCCCACGCGCTGAGCGTGACCGGCCAGCCTCAGGAGGACCAGGCATTGGAGCGGATGCTCAAGTACGTCGGCGAGAAGACGGCCGACTCAACGGCCAGGGCAGCCGAACTCACCGAACGGGCCGTTCCGGAAGCAACCGGCGCAGTGCCGAAGGCGGCTCACGATGCCAAGATCGCGATCACCGAGGCGGGCACGCGCAACCGCAAGGAGTTCATGACGGCCGTGGCAGCGGCCAAACAGGACATGAACGCCGAGCTGCGCCGAGGGGATGCTTGATGTCGACAGCAAGTGCAGAACGTGATGCCGTCGTCAAGGCCCTGCGCCTGGCCGACCTGAAGCCGTACCTCTCGATCACCGTCCTGGAGTGCTCTGACAAAGACGCGGACAGGGCGTTTTCGATCTTGCAGGCCTTCCTGCGGGAGCTTTCGGACAAGCCGGGCCACGCCATCGCGGTGCACACGACGGGCGAACTCGCGATCGAGGACTTCCGGACAGAGGAAACCGAAGAGGTCGACCTGCTACGAGCCTTCGGCTTCGATGGCTTCTACGGGGTGACGCGTGAACGTCGGCACCGTGCACCTTGGGCGACCAAGGACACGCCGGTGGTCGACGTCACGAACGACCTGACGATCGCCCTGCGCCGGGGCCGTCTCATCGCGGTGTCCACGGAGAACACTCGCGCCTTGCTGAAGTGGGTGAGGGGCGGCTCCAGCCCTTACCGGCTCGTGCCCGCGAGCGTCATGTCCGCCACGTTCGACGGAGACGGCAAGACGCTGTGGCTCCGAGGGGTACACCGCCGGCGGGTGACCAAGGCAGACAGCAAGACGCTCAACGGCCTGCAACTCCAGCACGCCATCGACCCACACGACGACTCCACGTTCGCGATGAGCGCGATGAAGATCAACCTTGATCCGGAGGAGGCGTCGGCGATGCTGCGCGGCGACCTGTGCGTTGCACCGGAACGCTCGCACCTCTCGTTCAAGGCGATGTCATCGTTCGGCATGTTCCTTGCTGCCACTTCGGAAGCCCTTGTCCTGCTGGGCAAAACACTGGCCAGCGAGGCTCCTCTGCGCAACCCCTTCCCTGGACTGGCGGTACCGGAAAACGATCTCAGCACCGTCTTCGGCGCGTTCGACATCAGGGTGACCGATCCTGATGAGATGCGTGGTGAGCCGGACTTCGATGAAACTCAGGCCGACCGCGCCGAGCTGGTGCGCAGCGCGATCCTCGACGTGCACGGGGACCTGGGCTCGCCGAGCTTCCTTCTGGGTGTTGGCCTCGACGGCGCAGTCGCGGGGCAGCTGAAGGTGACCCCCGTGAGCGTGCGCGACGGCTACATGCTCGACATCGGTATCGAGGGTTCGCCGATCGACGAGGTGGTCACCCGAAGGATCCGCCGTGCCATCGGTAACGGTGATCTTCTCAACGTGTACTACGAATCCGGTCACGCGTTCAACGGGCAACAGATCTGCCGGCAGAACCCGGTGAGCACACCGTTCCCGAACCTGGACTTCGCCGACTTCACCGGGTTCGACATCACCAGGGAGAAGCCGAATGTGCGTGGTGACCAGGCCATCCATGACGCAATCGCGCAGGTCGGCGACGATTCGTTGTTCTGCTGGGTCGTCCGGAACTTCGGGCATGACTGGCTGATCTGCGACGACGGCGCCGGCGAGGTCGCGGACTTCCTGCACCTCGCCGACGACGGGACTCTCACCGCGATCCACGTCAAGGCGGCGCAGTCCAGTTCCGTGAACAGGAACATCGCTGTGGTGGCGTACTCGGAAGTGGTCGCTCAAGCTGTGAAGAACATCCGGTCGTTGGACACGGACTCGTTGATCGCACGGTTGAGCAGGCCCCGCATCAGCCGCGCGGCTTGTTGGCACGCGGGTAAGCGCATCGGTGACCGCTCAGAATTCATCGCCCGGCTCGGCATGCGGACGGCAAGGGACAGGACGCAGGTCATGATCGTGCAACCGCACGTGCGGCGGGACGTGCACAACAACGCCCGTACCGCAGCTCAGCGGGGAGAACTTGACCGGAACTCCCGCAGCATGGTGCTGCTGGACAATCTCCTGGACAGCGCTCGGCGGACCGTGAGGGGGTTGCACGACGACCTCATCGTCATCGGTTCCGCCTGACCCATGTTCACTCGCTCAGAGTGCGGTGATCAGTGCCGGGTTCATCGTCCGATCAACGAACTGGCCGCTGGATCTCACGATCACGGGCATATCTGTGAGATCCAGTGCGCGACTGCTGACCAACTCGGCAAACAGAGCTGTTACGTGACAGTGCCGCGGCGGACCGACCTGAAGTGCCTGGAAGCACTTGGTGGGTTGCCGAACCGCTGCCAGGCGCGTGCGCTGTCCACGCAGAACCGGGCCTGACATTCCGGGGTGGGAATGCCTCGCAGGTCGATCCGGCGGGGGTGGTCGAGGGCGGTGCCCGCGTCACCGAGGGCAGTATGCAGGCCGATTTGATAGATGGCCACGTTGGTGGATCAACTTGTGGGACCACGGACGCCGACCACCTTGACGGTCACGGTGAACATCGTCTTGGTGGCCCTTTCGGTGAAAGGTGTTCACGTGACACCAGAGACACGCCACCCATGCCCGCCGTAGTCGGTTATCCGCTCCGTCGTGTCCTGTGGCTGAGCATCATTGCCCAGGATGCGCTCGCAGTGAGGATTCGTCCTTGCTGTCGAGCAGGGCCACCTACTGGTCGACCTACAGCCGAAGCGACGCAGGGTCGACGACCGCCGCCCCGCCTCGTCGCTCGGATGCAACGCCACCGTGGTCAGCTCCAGCAACGCGGAATCAGCCATGGTGCTCGGTTGGAACCAGGACCGCACACACGCGAAACGTGGCTCAGCCGCTGGTCACCCTGGTTGTACAGCAGCGAAGATCTTTCTCGTGACCTCGCGTGCACTTTCGCGGCACTGCTCGCTCCGCGCGTCGTTGTCCTTCTTTCCCGAGCTGTAGGTGAACATCATCACCGCGTTCTCGTCGAGAACTTCCAGTTTGCAGCCGACACCCACTCCACGATCGGGCCAGCGGGCTTCTGAGCCGAGGTTGATCTTGGTTTCCTTCTCGGTGCCTGACGACGAGGGCGCGCCGAAGGCGGTCTTCGCAAGTTCGGCTCCGGAGTGGAATCCGACGGAGTCCTCCTCGTTGCCGAACGCCTGGGCCTGGAAAGTGATGTACGGTCCGGTGCCTGTCGAGGTCGTGAACTCGCAGGTGCTCACGAATCTCGTCGCGGACTTGGAGACCTGGGGCGCCAACGGCAGTGGTAGGTCAGGCACCTTCTGCTGGATTTCGACGCAAGTCGTGAAGGCGTCCAAGCTGTACTTGAGCGTCGGCCGAGGTGCGCTGCTCGAGGTGGACGTCGGGTACTGCTGAACGGTGGGGACGCTGCAGCCGCCGACCAGCACCATCGCGGCCGTGGCCAACACGACAACCGGCCGGTCAAGTGTGCAGTGGGGTTTCGTATTCATGACCACTTCTTTTGGTGGGTAGGACTTCAGCCGGCGACTGCCTGCTGCCACTGCTGACCGGGAAGCTTGAGGTCGGTCATCATGCTCTTGATGTCCCGCACCTTGCTGAGCGCCTCCGCGAACCGCTTGGCGATGCCCACCAGGTTGTCCAGCGCCTGGGTGACGAGATTGCCGATGGCGCCGGCGAGGTCCTTGACCGCAAACGGGATTCCGATGACCGTCGCCCCCTCGATCGCTGCGGTGACGAGTGCGCCGAGGAACCCCGTCGCCATCTTGGACAGCTCGGTCATGTACTCGATGTTGTGCTTTGCGATGTCCATCAGCCACTTGCTCACGCCATCTGCCCTGGTTGCGACCGCGGCGATCGCCTCGTTCTGCGCCGCGGCCCGCGCCTTGTACGCGCTGGCCGCGGGCCCCTCCCACAGATCGGCCAAGAACGTCGTCGTCGCCTGCTGGCCGAGGCCGTTCACCGGAGCCTGGACGTCATCGAGCCACTTGAAAGACTGCACGATGAGCGATACGACGGGAAAGTGGTGTTCCACTGCGGTCCTGATCAGCTGGAACAGCTTCTCGAGGCCATCGCGGATCTTGAGGTGATCTCAACAGCGGAGATTCCAGCACTGAAGGCCTGAGGATGTTCGGGGGAACGCTCGTGCAGGCGCTCTGACGTGCCGCGGGGCCTGGGAGTAGAAGGACGGGGAGCTCCTGATAGGACT